>NZ_JAHBDE010000055.1:0-270268 GCF_019956175.1 Pseudomonas sp. BF-R-30
TCCCGAACTCAGCAGTGAAACGATGCATCGCCGATGGTAGTGTGGGGTTTCCCCATGTGAGAGTAGGTCATCGTCAAGATTAAATTCCGAAACCCCTATCTGCGTATGCAGGTAGGGGTTTTGTTTTTGGCCGCCGTGTAGTCGCGAGCTCGCTCGCGAAAAACCCGCGAGCGCTGCGGGGTGTCAGGTTTCCCGCGTCATCGTTAGCGTCCATCGCGAGCAGGCTCGCTCCTACAATGAAGCCAATCGCCTTCAATGCTAAAGTCGTCCCTCGAATTTGTATTATCCAAGGAAGCCTTTATGCCGGACGCGACGTCCCTCAGTGCTGGTTTTATGGTCGTTCACGGCAACCGCCTGGACGAGTTGCGCAGCCTGGTGGTCAGCTGGATGCGACGTTACCCGCTGGCTCCCCTGGAGAACGAAATCGCGTTGGTGCAAAGCAATGGCATTGCCCAATGGCTGAAGCTGGCACTGGCGGAAGACTCTGAAGAAGACGACATGGGAGGCTGCGGCATCGCTGCCGCCATCGACGTGCAGTTGCCCGGCAGCTTCATGTGGCAGCTCTATCGCATGGTCCTTGGCCGTGACGAAATTCCGGTCAAGTCCCTGCTCGATAAAGCCCCACTGACCTGGCGTCTGATGCGCCTGCTGCCGCAGTTGATCAATCAGCCGCACTTCGAACCGCTGCAGCGTTTCCTGACCCATGACACCGATCTGCGCAAGCGCTATCAATTGGCTGAGCGTCTGGCGGATCTGTTCGACCAATACCAGGTGTACCGAGCCGACTGGCTCGAAGACTGGGCGGAAGGTCGCCATCAAACAAGAAACGCCAGGGGTGAAGCCAAACCCCTGACACCGGCCAATTGTTGGCAGGCAGAGCTATGGCGCGCACTCTTGCTGGATGTGGGAGAAGAAGGCATGGCGCAAAGCCGTGCCGGTGTCCATCAGCGATTTGTCGAGCGTATCAACCATCTCGAAGCGGCCCCCAAGGGGTTACCCTCGCGAGTGATCGTTTTCGGGATTTCTTCGCTGCCTGCACAAGCCCTGGAAGCACTGGCGGGACTGGCACGATTCAGTCAGGTTTTGCTGTGCGTGCATAACCCGTGTCGTCACCATTGGGCGGACATCGTCGCCGATAAAGACCTGTTGCGGCATCAATACAAGCGTCAGGCCCGCAAAAGCGGCATGCCGGTAGTGATCGATCCGCAAACCCTGCATCAGCATGCTCACCCGTTGCTGGCCGCATGGGGCAAGCAGGGGCGGGACTATATCAACCTGCTCGACAGTTATGACGATCCCAACAGCTATCGTTCGGCATTCCGCGACGGGCGCATCGACCTGTTCAGTGACGGTCAGCCGCTGAATGTGCTCAACCAGTTGCAGGATGACATCCTCGAGTTGCGCCCCCTCAACGAGACTCGGGAGCGTTGGCCGGCTATCGATCTGCAGCAGGACGAATCGATCCGTTTTCACATCGCCCATAGCGCCCAGCGAGAAGTCGAGATCCTCCACGATCAACTGCTCGCGCGCTTCAGCGCCGACCCGACATTGCGGCCCCGAGACATCATCGTGATGGTCCCGGACATCGACAGCTACGCACCGCATATTCGTGCCGTGTTTGGTCAGCTTGACCGCCAGGATCCTCGCTTCATTCCGTTTACCCTGGCTGACCAGGGCCAGCGTGGTCGCGATCCATTGCTGATTGCTGTCGAGCACCTGCTCAAGCTGCCTGACAGCCGATTCCCCGTCAGTGAGATTCTCGATCTGCTGGACGTCCCGGCACTGCGTGCTCGCTTTGGTGTCGAGGAGCGTGACCTGCCGACGCTGCACCGTTGGATCGAAGGTGCCGGCATTCGCTGGGGCATGAATGCCGAGCAACGTGCCGGGCTCGGGCTACCCAACGAACTGGAGCAAAACAGCTGGCGCTTCGGATTGCGACGAATGTTGCTCGGTTATGCCGTGGGCAGCGCAGATGCTTATGAGGGGATCGAGCCCTACGACGAGATCGGTGGTCTGGACGCTGCGCTCATCGGTCCGCTGGTTGCGTTGCTGGACGCGCTGGAAGTGGCTCACCACGAGCTCTCTCAGCCGGCATCGCCAGGGCAATGGGGCTTGCGCTTGCAGGCGTTGGTGCAGTTGTTCTTCCTTGCTGGTAACGAACACGATGACTACTTGCTGGCCCAGCTCGAAGAGCTGCGTGAGACCTGGCTCGAGACCTGCGAATCCGTCGGGTTACAGGATGAATTGCCGCTGACCGTCGTCCGTGAAGCCTGGCTTGCAGGTCTGGATCAGGGGCGTTTGTCCCAACGTTTTCTGGCTGGTGCGGTCAACTTCTGCACCTTGATGCCCATGCGCGCTATCCCGTTCAAACTGGTGTGCCTGCTGGGCATGAATGACGGCGATTATCCGCGCGCGCAACCGCCGCTGGATTTCGATCTGATGGGCAGTGATTACCGTCCGGGTGACCGCTCCCGGCGCGAAGATGACCGTTACCTGTTACTGGAAGCCTTGTTGTCGGCACGGGACCAGCTCTACATCAGTTGGGTGGGTCGCAGCATCCGCGATAACAGCGAGCGGCCTGCCTCGGTGCTGATCGGCCAGTTGCGTGACCACTTGGCCAGCGGTTGGCGAATGCTGCAACGCGACGAGGATCTGCTGGAAGCCATGACCCGGGAACACCCATTGCAACCCTTCAGTGCTCGCTACTTTCACGATGGGGATGAGTCGTTCAGCTACGCCACCGAATGGCAGGTCCTTCATCAAGCGGCAGAGCAACAGGCAAGTGCCGAAGTGCTCGGGCCCCACGTTCAGGACGAACCACTGAGTCTCGGTCAACTGCAGGATTTCCTGCGCAATCCGGTACGGCACTTTTTCAGCCAGCGACTGAAGGTCTTCTTCGAGGCGGCAGAAGTGCCGTTTGCCGATGAAGAACCCTTTGTCCTGGATGCGTTGCAGCGTTACAGCCTCAGCGACCGTTTGCTCGAAGCGGCGCTGGCAGATCCTGGAAATACCGGGCAGGCACTGGAGGATCAGGCGAAGCGTTTGCAGAACAGCGGGCTGCTGCCGATGGCCGGATTCGGTGAGTGCCTGCAACGTGAGTTGATCGAGCCATTGCCTGACTTGCTGCAACGCCACCAACAGCTCCTGGCGTTGTGGCCAACACCCCTCAGCAGCGCGTTGCCTGTCAGTCTTGAGCTGCAAGGCCTGCACATCGAGGGCTGGCTCGGCGGCCTGCATCAGCGTGCTGATGGTGGTTTGTTGTCTGTCACAACGATCCCCAACAGCATCGGCTCGATCAAGGCGCGCAAATGGCATCGACTGACACGCCCTTGGGTCAATCATCTGATGGCTTGTGCCAGTGGCATGGCGTTGACCACCGCATTGGTGGCCAGCGACGACAGCCTGTTGCTCGGTCCGCTGGACCAGTCCACGGCGCGGAAAATTCTCGGTGATCTGTTGATGGCCTGGCAGTCGGGGATGCGCCAGCCTCTGCCGATCGCGGTCAAGACCGCCTTCGCGTGGCTGGGGCAAACCGACCCGGTCAAGGCCGAGGCCGCTGCGCGCAAGGCCTATGAAGGCGACGGGCAGACGACGGACGGGGAGCGGCGTGAAAGCCCGGCACTGGCGCGCCAATTCGCCGATTACGCTGCCTTGGTCGCCGACGAGACGTTCCCCCAGTGGTGTGACGCGCTCTATCGTCCGCTTCTAGAAGCGCCCTGGCGTTCCCTGTCCAGCGAGGAGTCGCGCTGATGAGCTCGAAGACACCTCTGGCCCTGGCGTTCCCGCTGCGCGGCAGTCAACTGATCGAAGCCAGCGCCGGGACCGGCAAGACGTTCACCATTTCCGCGTTGTACCTGCGTCTGGTGCTTGGCAACGGCGGGGAGGACAGTGGTTTCGGGCGTGAGCTGTTGCCGCCGCAGATCCTCGTCGTGACGTTCACCGACGCCGCTACCAAAGAGCTGCGCGAACGCATTCGCACGCGGCTCGCCGAGGCTGCACGCTTTTTTCGCGATGAAACACCAGCCCCCGACAGCCTGATTGCCGAGTTGCGTGATCAGTACTTGCCCGAGCAATGGCCCGGATGCGCAAACCGCCTGGATATCGCCGCCCAGTGGATGGACGAGGCGGCGGTGTCGACCATCCACAGTTGGTGCCAGCGCATGTTGCGCGAGCATGCATTCGACAGCGGCAGCCTGTTTACCCAGACCCTGGAAACCGACCACAGCGACTTGCTGGGGGAAGTCCTGCGCGATTACTGGCGGCTGTTCTGCTACCCGATGCAAGGTGACGCCTTGAATTGGGTGCGCAGCAATTGGGGCGGACCGGCGGCGCTGCTGCCGCGGATTCGTGCACTGTTCGCCAGCGAGCGGGATACCCTTGAAGGGAAAGAACCCGCCGAAGTGATTTCGCAATGCTTGCAAGAGCGAAGGGCGGCCCTGATCGAACTCAAGAAGCCCTGGCTGCAGTGGGCGGACGAGTTGCTTGCGATCTGTCACCAGGGCGTTGCCGGCAAGGCTGTCGACGGTCGCAAGATGCAGGCACGCTATTTCGAGCCCTGGTTTGAAAAGATCAAAGCCTGGGCCGAGGACGAATCCCTCGAGCAACTGGATATCGGCACTGGTTTTACTCGGTTGACCCCGGATGGCATGGCCGAAGCCTGGAAGGGAGAAGCGCCTCGACATCCGGGGCTGGATGCGATGGCCGGGCTCAAGACCTGTCTCGATGGGTTGCCGACACCTGATGCCGCCGTACTGCAACATGCGGCTCGCTGGGTCGGGGCGCGATTCGAGGAAGAGAAGCGCCGCCGTGCGGAAATGGGTTTCGACGACATGTTGCTGCGTCTTGATGCGGCCTTGCAGTCCGATGGCGGCGAGCGACTGGTAACCCTGATTCGCGAGCAGTTTCCGGTGGCACTGATCGATGAATTCCAGGACACCGACCCGGTGCAATACCGGATCTTCGAGAGCATCTACCGCATTGAAGAGAACAGCCCCGAGTGCGGTCTGTTCCTGATCGGCGACCCGAAACAGGCGATCTACGCTTTTCGCGGCGCCGACATCCATACCTACTTGCGCGCCCGCCAGGCCACCACTGGCCGCCTGCACACCCTGGGCACCAACTTCCGCTCAAGCCATGGCATGGTCAACGCGGTGAACCATGTGTTCGCGCGCGCCGAAGCCCGTGAGTCAGGACGCGGCGCGTTCCTCTTTCGGGAGAAGAATGGCGACAACCCGGTTCCGTTCACGCCGGTTGCCTCCCAGGGCCGCAAAGAAGTCTTGCGCATCAATGACCAGGCAATCCCTGCCTTGAACATCTGGCACTTGTCGGCCGAACAACCGTTGTCCGGTGCGGTGTACCGGCAACATCTGGCGGCTGCCTGCGCCAGTGAAATCACGGCATTGCTCAATGGCGGGCAGCAGGGGCAAGCGGGATTCACCCAGGACGGCAAAGCCTTCAGGGGCCTGCTACCGGCGGACATCGCCATCCTGGTGCGCGATGGCAAGGAGGCGCAGGCGGTTCGTGCGCAATTGGCCGCCCGTGGTGTGCGCAGTGTTTACCTGTCGGACAAGGACTCGGTGTTCGCCGCCCAGGAGGCGCATGACGTGCTGACCTGGCTCAAGGCCTGCGCCGAGCCGGATGTCGAGCGACCGCTGCGGGCTGCCTTGGCCAGCATCACGTTGAACCTGTCGTTGACGGAACTGGAGCGTCTGAATCAGGACGAGTTGGCCTGGGAGTCCCGGGTCATGCAGTTCCGTGGCTATCGCGAAGTCTGGCGCAAGCAGGGCGTACTGCCGATGCTGCGACGCTTGCTGCACGACTTCCGTTTGCCCCAGGCTTTGATCGCCCGCAGTGACGGCGAACGCGTTTTGACCAACCTTCTGCACCTTTTCGAACTGCTGCAACAAGCCGCCGCTGAACTCGATGGCGAGCAAGCCTTGATCCGGCATTTGTCCGAGCATCTGGCGCTGTCCGGGCAGGCTGGCGAAGAGCAGATCCTGCGTCTGGAAAGTGATGAGCAATTGGTCAAGGTCGTGACCATCCACAAGTCCAAAGGCCTTGAATACCCCTTGGTGTTCCTGCCGTTCATTTGCTCGGCTAAGCCGGTGGATGGCAGTCGCCTGCCGCTGCACTACCACGATGAATCCGGCAATGCCCAGGTCACATTGAAGCCGACGGCAGAATTGATTGCCCTGGCTGACGATGAGCGTCTGGCCGAGGATCTGCGCTTGCTCTATGTCGCCCTGACCCGGGCGCAACACGCCTGCTGGCTGGGGGTGGCCGACCTCAAGCGCGGTAACAACAATGGCTCGGTGCTGCATCTGTCGGCATTGGGTTATCTATTGGGCGGCGGTGCGCCATTGGCCGAGGCCCCGGCGTTGCAGCGTTGGCTGCAGGATCTGCAACAGGACTGCCCGGCGCTGGCGTATGCCGAGATGCCTGAAGCAACAGCAGAGCATTATCAGCCACCACAAAACGATGCGGCGCTGCTGGTTCCGCGGGTTCCGAAACGCAAGGCCAGTGAAAACTGGTGGATCGCTTCCTACAGCGCGCTGCGCATTGGCGACACCCTGAGTGTCGGCACGGACGAGGCGCCGGAGAGCCCGCAGGCGCAAAAACTGTTCGATGACGAACGCCTCGATCCGCAGGCCCCCAGGGAGGTGGTTGCCGGTGGTGGCGATATCCATCGCTTCCCGCGCGGCCCGAATCCCGGCACCTTCCTCCATGGCCTGCTCGAATGGGCAGGGGGCGAGGGTTTTGATGCGGCACCACACGAGGTGATCGACGCCATTGCCCGTCGCTGCAACCGTCGAGGCTGGGAGGGCTGGATCAGCACCTTGAGTGACTGGCTGCAGCATCTGCTCAAGTCGCCGTTGCAACTGGGCGCCGGTCAGGCACCGGTGGTATTCGGCCAGTTGACGCAGTATCAGGTCGAGATGGAGTTCTGGTTCGCCAGCCATAAGGTCGATGTGCTCAAGCTCGATGCGCTGGTGTGCCAATACACCCATAACGGCGTGGCCCGGGTGGCCGCGGAACCGGTGTTGCTCAACGGTATGTTCAAGGGCTTCATCGACCTGACGTTCGAACATGACGGCCGCTATTACGTTGCCGACTACAAATCCAACTGGCTCGGCGTCGATGATGCGGCCTATACCGCGCAGGCCATGGAACAATCGATTCTCGACAACCGTTATGACCTGCAATACGTGTTGTACCTGTTGGCCCTGCACCGCCAGCTCAAGGCGCGGCTCGCCGATTACGACTACGACCGGCATGTCGGCGGTGCGTTGTACCTGTTTTTGCGCGGTACGCGCGCGGCCAGCCAGGGTGTGTTTTTCGCCCGCCCGCCAAGAGAACTGATCGAGCGTCTGGACAGGTTGTTCCAGGGCAAGCCAGAGCCCAAGGCCGAACCCGCTTGGGAACAGGGAGTACTGTTATGAGTCGCACATTCGCCGATTTGTTGCCCACATCGCTGGCAGCCGAAAGCCTGGTCGATCTGGCGCCGCTGAGTCGTGCCGACGACTTGCTGTTGTTGCTCACGCGTTGGGTCGAGCGTGGCTGGTTGCGTGCGCTGGACAAAGCCTTTGTGGCGTTTCTACATGAACTGGCACCGGAGGATGATCCGTTGGTGTTGCTGGCAGCCGCGCTGACCAGCCACCAGTTGGGTCACGGGCATGTCTGCCTCGACCTGTTCGAGACACTGAAAGAACCCGACTTCGCCCTGTCGCTGCCACCCGAAGGTGACGTGCAAGGCGGCGCGATGCTGTTGCCCTCGCAATTGCTGGGATCGCTGGACGGTGCTCATTGGTGCAAGGTGCTGGCCGCCAGCAACCTGGTCGCACTGGCCGCTGACAGTCGTGACAATGTGCGTGACCGGCCTTTGGTGTTATCGGGCAAACGCTTGTACCTGCGCCGCTATTGGGCCTACGAGCGGCGGATCGACCTTTCGTTGCGCGAGCGTTTGACGGAACACGAATCCACACCGATCGACTTGCTCCAGCGACTCACCGGGTTGTTTGGTCCTGCCCGACCTGGTGACGTGATCGACTGGCAGAAGCTGGCCTGCGCCCTGGCGACGCGCAGCGCCTTCAGCATCGTGACGGGGGGGCCGGGAACCGGCAAGACCACCACCGTCGTGCGCTTGCTGGCGTTGCTCCAGGCGCCGGCGGTCGAGGCCGGCATGCCCCTGCGCATTCGTCTCGCCGCACCGACCGGCAAGGCCGCGGCGCGTCTGACAGAATCCATCAGCCAGCAAGTCCGGACCTTGAAGGTCACGGAGGACGTTCGGGAAAAGATTCCGTCCGACGTCACCACCGTTCACCGCCTGCTCGGCAGCCGGCCCGGGACTCGTCATTTCCGGCACCACGCGGGCAATCGCCTGCCGCTGGATGTGTTGGTGGTGGACGAGGCCTCGATGATCGACCTGGAAATGATGGCCAACCTGCTCGACGCCTTGCCCGCCCATGCGCGCCTGGTGCTGTTGGGGGACAAGGATCAACTGGCTTCGGTAGAAGCCGGTGCGGTACTGGGGGATCTGTGTCGCGACGCCGAGGCTGGCTGGTACAGCCCGCAGACGCGTCAGTGGCTGGAAGCCGTCAGCGGCGAGAGTTTGCAGGCCAGTGGATTGCAGGAGGACACGCAGGGCGCTCATCCATTGGCCCAACAGGTCGTGATGTTGCGCCATTCCCGGCGATTCGGTGAGGGCAGTGGTATTGGCCAACTGGCTCGTTGGGTCAACCAGCAGCAACCCGAAGAAGCACGCAGGTTGTTGTCTGCGCGAAGCCATGACGATGTGTATGCCTTGTCCCTCAAGGGGGAGCAGGACCGTGCTCTGGAGCGCCTGCTGCTCGAAGGCCACGGTGAAGGGCCGCAGGGTTATCGGCACTACCTGAGCCTGCTGCGCAATCAGCGCCCGGCGCTCGATTGTCCGTTGGAAGATTCACGCTGGACCGACTGGGCCCGGGAGGTGTTGCAAGCCTTCGACGCGTTCCAGTTGTTATGTGCCGTGCGCAAGGGGCCGTGGGGTGTGGAGGGCTTGAACCAGCGAGTCACGGACGCCTTGCTAAGGGCACGCCTGATCGACAGTGACCAGCAGTGGTACGAAGGCCGTCCGGTTCTGATGACCCGCAATGACTACGGCCTGGGTTTGATGAACGGCGATATCGGCATCGCCCTCAAGCTTCCGGAGCGTGAGGGCCCCGAGGCCGGCAAGCAGGTTCTGCGTGTCGCCTTTCCGCGCAATGACGGCCAGGGTGGCGTGCGCTTTGTCCTGCCGAGCCGGCTCAATGACGTCGAAACCGTGTACGCCATGACCGTGCATAAATCCCAGGGCTCGGAATTTGCCCACACCGCGTTGATCCTCCCCGACGCCTTGAACCCCGTGCTGACCAAGGAACTGATCTACACCGGGATCACCCGGGCCAAGAACTGGTTCACCTTGATCGAGCCCCGCACAGGGGTGTTCGAAGAGGCGGTGAGGCGCAAGGTCAAGCGCTTGAGCGGGTTGATGCTGGGGCTCGGCGCCGACTAGTCGGCAAACAGCATCTCCCGGCTGTCACCCATCAGCAGTCCCTGATTGCGCTCGGTCACCTCGCGGATGTAATCCCACAACAGGGTGATCCGCTTGAGCTTCCTCAAATCCTCGCGGCAGTACATCCAGAACTGTCGGGTGATGTTGATTTCCTGCGGCAACACCGGCAGCAGGCGAGGGTCCTGAGTGGCGAGGAAGCACGGCAGGATCGCCAGTGAGCGTCCTTGCTGCGCGGCCACAAATTGCGCGATCACGCTGGTGCTGCGCAGGTTGGCGCTGGCGCCGGGCAATACGTTGGCCAGGTACAGCAGCTCCGAGCTGAACGCCAGGTCGTCGACGTAACTGATAAACGAATGTTTGGCCAAGTCTGCCGGTCGGCGGATCGGTGGGTGGTTGTCCAGATAGTCCTGGGTCGCGTACAGCTGCAATCGGTAGTCGCACAGTTTGCAGCAGACGTACGGTCCATGCTCCGGACGCTCCAGGGCGATGACGATGTCGGCCTCGCGCTTGGACAGGCTGATGAAGTGCGGCAGCGGCAGGATATCCACCGAGATCGCCGGGTAGGTGTCGACGAAGTGGCTCAGCTGCGGCGTGATGAAAAAGCTGCCGAAGCCTTCGGTGCAGCCCATGCGCACATGACCGGACAGCGCCACGCCGGACCCGGAAACCTGCTCGCACGCCATGTGCAAGGTACTTTCGATCGACTCGGCATACCCCATCAACCGCTGGCCTTCGGCGGTCAGGACAAAGCCGCTGGTCCGGGATTTTTCGAACAGCAATGTGCCCAGCGCCGTTTCCAGGGAACTGATGCGCCGCGACACCGTGGTGTAGTCCACCGCCAGGCGCTTGGCCGCGGTGCTGGCCTTGCGGGTGCGGGAGACTTCCAGGAAAAACTTGAGGTCGTCCCAGTTCAACGAGCCGAGGGAGGTGATGTTTTTTTGCATGTTGGACCGGTTTTTATGTGCGTTCTTATCAGAAGTTTGCACATCTATACTCCAAAAACAGCCCGTTAACCAATTCGCGGCGCATGCCTCTTCTCAAGGCGACTGTTTCGCCTTGGCTCCCAAGATAACAACAAAGATCTGGAGACCCACATGAACGTATCGCTCACGCCCAATGACACCACCGTGCAGAAGGTCAAACTGTTGATCGACGGCCAGTGGGTCGAATCCAAGACCACCGAATGGCACGACATCATCAACCCGGCGACCCAGCAGGTGCTGGCCAAGGTGCCGTTTGCCACCGCTGAAGAAGTCGATGCTGCCATCAGCGCCGCTCATCGTGCATTCCAGACCTGGAAGCTGACGCCTATCGGCGCGCGCATGCGCATCATGCTCAAGCTCCAGGCGCTGATTCGCGAACACTCCAAGCGCATCGCCGCCGTCCTCAGCGCCGAGCAGGGCAAGACCATTGCCGACGCCGAAGGCGATATTTTCCGTGGCCTGGAAGTGGTCGAGCACGCCTGTTCCATCGGCAGCCTGCAAATGGGCGAGTTCGCTGAAAACGTCGCCGGTGGCGTCGACACCTACACCCTGCGCCAGCCAATCGGCGTGTGCGCCGGCATTACCCCGTTCAACTTCCCGGCGATGATTCCACTGTGGATGTTCCCGATGGCCATCGCCTGCGGCAACACCTTCGTGCTCAAGCCGTCCGAACAGGACCCGATGTCGACCATGCTCCTGGTGGAGCTGGCGATCGAGGCGGGTATTCCGGCCGGTGTACTCAACGTCGTGCATGGCGGCAAGGATGTGGTCGACGGGCTCTGCACCCATAAAGATATCAAGGCGGTTTCCTTCGTCGGTTCAACCGCCGTCGGTACGCATGTCTACGACCTGGCCGGTAAACACGGCAAGCGCGTGCAATCGATGATGGGCGCCAAGAACCACGCCGTGGTGCTGCCGGATGCCAATCGCGAACAAGCGCTGAATGCGCTGGTGGGTGCCGGTTTCGGTGCCGCCGGTCAACGCTGCATGGCCACCTCGGTGGTGGTGCTGGTGGGCGCGGCCAAGCAATGGCTGCCGGATCTCAAGGCGCTGGCGCAAAAACTCAAGGTCAATGCCGGCAGCGAGCCGGGCACTGATGTTGGCCCTGTCATTTCGAAAAAGGCCAAGGCGCGGATACTCGACCTGATCGAGAGCGGCATCAAGGAAGGCGCGAAACTGGAGCTGGACGGTCGCGAGATCTCGGTTCCAGGTTACGAGAAAGGCAACTTTGTCGGCCCGACCCTGTTCTCCGGCGTGACCACCGACATGCAGATCTACACCCAGGAAATCTTCGGCCCGGTGCTGGTGGTGCTGGAGGTTAATACGCTCGACGAGGCCATCGCCCTGGTCAACGCCAACCCGTTCGGTAACGGCACGGGCCTGTTCACCCAGAGCGGCGCGGCGGCGCGTAAATTCCAGAACGAAATCGACGTCGGCCAGGTCGGCATCAACATCCCGATTCCGGTGCCGGTCCCGTTCTTCAGCTTCACCGGTTCGCGCGGTTCCAAGCTCGGCGACCTCGGCCCGTACGGCAAGCAAGTGGTGCAGTTCTACACTCAGACCAAGACCGTCACCAGTCGCTGGTTCGATGACGACAGCGTCAACGACGGTGTGAACACCACCATCAACCTGCGTTAAGGAGCCGGACATGAAAATCGCTTTTATCGGTCTGGGCAACATGGGCGCGCCGATGGCGCGCAACCTGATCAAGGCCGGCCATGCACTGCGCCTGGTGGACCTGAACAAGGCCGTGCTGGCGGAACTGGAACAACTGGGCGGCAGTATCAGTGCATCGGCCCGTGAAGCGGCAGAGGGCGCCGAACTGGTCATCACCATGCTGCCTGCCGCGGTGCATGTGCGCAGTGTGTGGCTGGGTGAAGACGGCGTGCTCGCCGGTATCGGCAAAGGTGTGCCGGCCGTGGATTGCAGCACCATCGATCCGCAGACCGCGCGGGACGTGGCCGCCGCCGCTGCCAAACAGGGCGTGGCCATGGCCGATGCACCGGTCTCTGGCGGCACCGGTGGCGCAGCCGCCGGGACACTGACTTTTATGGTCGGCGCCACCCCCGAACTGTTCGCCACCCTGCAACCGGTACTGGCGCAAATGGGCCGCAACATCGTCCATTGTGGTGAGGTCGGTACTGGGCAAATCGCTAAAATCTGCAACAACCTGCTGCTGGGGATTTCCATGGTCGGCGTCAGCGAAGCCATGGCGTTGGGCGATGCCCTGGGCATAGACACCAAGGTGCTGGCGGGCATCATCAACAGTTCCACCGGGCGTTGCTGGAGTTCGGAGATGTACAACCCGTGGCCGGGCATCGTTGAAACAGCGCCGGCGTCGCGCGGTTACACCGGTGGTTTCGGTGCCGAACTGATGCTCAAGGATCTGGGGCTGGCCACTGAGGCGGCGCGTCAGGCGCACCAGCCGGTGGTACTCGGCGCGGTGGCCCAGCAGTTGTATCAGGCGATGAGTTTGCGTGGGGAGGGTGGTCAGGACTTCTCGGCGATCATCAACGGTTATCGCAAGCCGCAATAGAAGGGCGGTGAAAAAACTGTGGGAGCGAGCTTGCTCGCGATGAGGTCGTTACAGTCGACATTGATGGTGATTGACCCACCGCAATCGCGAGCAAGCTCGCTCCCACAGGGACTGCATGTACCCAAAGATATTTACCGGGAGATCACGTCGGGTGATCCCCCGGTTTTTTTGTATCAGGCAAACACGAAATATTTGCGCACGGTTTCCACCACTTCCCAGGTGCCTTTCATTCCCGGTTCGATGACGAAAATGTCGCCGGCGCGCAGGTGGATCGGCGCCATGCCTTCCGGGGTGATGACGCAGTAGCCTTCCTGGAAATGGCAGTACTCCCACTTCACATATTCGACGTACCACTTGCCCGGCGTGCAGATCCAGGTGCCCATGATCTTGCTGCCGTCTTCACTCGTGTAGGCGTTGAGGTTGACGGTGTGCGGGTCGCCTTCGAGTTTTTCCCATTTGCAGGCGTCGAGCACGGGCAGCGGGTGGGTATCGCGAAGAACGGTAATCGGTGCGGTCATGATGACTCCGGGCAGTGGGCTCAAGAACTGAAGTCGCACCCTATAGCGCCTGCCCATCGTTCAGTTGTCTGTGCTCGACACTGAGCTGTCCAGAAACGCACAACTCTCAAGGACGGGTCAGCGGGCAGTCGAGCCTGGATTGTTCGAGGCTGTTCTCGAACTCGACCAATTGCGAGTGCTGTTGCGACAGCGCCGCTATCCGCTCGGCGATTTCCTGTTTTTTGCTGGCGATGATCTGGTGTGCCCGTCCCCATGGTAACTGCGGACCCTGATGTCCGGCGAAGACCGACTGCAGTTCCTTGAGCCTGAAACCCAACTGCTGGGCACATTTGATGAACATCAGCAGGTCGACGCTGTGCTGGTCATAGATGCGGTACTTGCCCTGGCGGCGAGCGGCAGGCAGCAGGCCAATCGACTCGTAATGACGGATGCTTTTGACCGTGGTTCCGGAACGTTGCGCGGCTTGGCCGATGTACATGGGAAGGTCCTTTTCTCCGAGGGTAAAGCTCGGCGCATTATCGACCGACTCAAGCGCTGGCGATAGCTTCGGCTTGCCGCAACCAGGCTGCATGCCGGTCTGCGCTGGCGCCGAGAATTGGCCCGAAGGTGAGGGTTCGGGTTGGCTTGATGCCACAGAATTCCAGCGTGGTTTTACGGACCTGATGCAAACCGGGCATGCGGTAGATCCATCGGTAGTACCAGGGCGGTGTGTCCATGGTCACCAGCAGGTGGGCGGTTCGGCCGCGCAGGAGTTTGTCGGGGAAGGCTTTGCCCTGGCGATACTTGAAGGCAAAACCCGGCAAGAACACCCGGTCGAAAAAGCCCTTGAGCAAGGCCGGTACGCCACCCCACCAGATCGGATAAACCAGCGTCAGCTGTTCGGCCCACAGGATATCGGCCTGGGCATTACTCAAGTCGGCCTCCAGCGGCTGGACCTGTTGATAGCCTTCGCGCAGCACCGGGTCAAAATCCATGCTGCCCAGAAACAATTGACGCACTTCATGCCCGGCGCGCACTGCCGAAAGTGTGTAGCGCTCCGCAAGGGCGGCGCAGAAGCTGTTGCCGGACGGATGCCCGAGTATCACCAGTATTCGTTTACCCATCATCGCTGTCCTTGAAGATCAAACCTCAAGGATAAAGTCTGCCCCTCAGGGGAGAGTCAAGGCGTGCAGCAGGGCCTTGGCATAACCGGGTAATGCGGCGAAGTCCCGGGCACAGAGCAGCAGTTTGCGTTGGCCCCAGGGTTCTTGCAGGGCGAGGCTTTTGAAGGGTAGTCCGGCGGACCCGCGTTCGACCGCGGCCAGCGGCACGATTGCCAGTCCCGCCCCTCGGGCGACCATGCGCATCACGCCATCGAAACCGTCGGCGCGGATACGAATCTGCATGCGCAGGCCGGCGTGCAGTGCCTGCTCTTCCAGGTACACCGCCAGCGCGCTGTTGGCATTCAGGCCAACGTAGTCGTGATGCAACGTGTCGGTGAAGCTTACTGAGGTCGCATGAGACAAGGGATGTTCCCGGGGCATGATCAGCACCAGCGGATCATCGCGAAACGCTCGGGTCTGCAGGTCATCGGTGTCCACCGCGTCGGAAACGATGCCCAGGTCCGCCGCACCCTGGCGCAAGGCGTGGGTGATGCGGGTGCTGGGCAGTTCCTGCAAGTCGATGTCGAGGTTGGGATGGCTATGCAGGAAATCCGCGAGCAGCTCTGGCAGGTACTCGGTGATCGCCGTGGTGTTGCACAGCAGCCGCACCTGGCCTTTGACGCCCTGGGCGTATTCGGCCAGTTCCTGTTGCAGGCGTTCGGCCTGTTGCAGCAGAACCCGGGCGTGTCGGGCCAGGGCATTGCCGGCCGGCGTCGGGCTGACCCCACGACGATTGCGCTGAAGAAACTCGACGCCCAGCGACGCCTCCATGGCGCGAATTCGCGCGCTGGCCGCTGCCAGGGACAAATGACTGCGCGCGGCACCGGCGGTGATGTTGCCGGTGTCGAGGATGTTCAGGTACAGGCGCAGGTCGGTCAGGTCGAAGTGCATTGCGGCAACCTCTGGATGTGTGTTGTCTGGGAGGGCGCCATCGCGAGCAAGCTCGCTCCCACAGTGGATCGCATTTCTTCTGCGAGAACTCGGTCTCCTGTGGGAGCGGGCTTGCCCGCGAAGAGGCCAGTCGCTTCAGCAAAATACTCAGCCTCTGTCTAAGCAAGAGGCAGCCTCAGTATATGGCAGATTTTCAATCAACTCCCGCGGGCTCACCATGGCCCCATGAATACACTCTCGGCGTTCTATCAGCATCTCGGCTTGGCCCTTTCGCTGCTGGTCATCGGCACCTTTGTGCTGGCCGGCATGATCAAGGGCGTGATCGGCCTCGGCCTGCCGACCGTTGCCATGGGCCTGCTCGGTCTGGCTATGGCGCCGACGCAGGCTGCGGCGCTGCTGATCATTCCGGCGACCCTGACCAACATTTGGCAACTGGCATTCGGCGGGCATCTGTCGGCGCTGGCCAAGCGGTTGTGGCCGATGTTGCTGGCGATTTTCATCGGCACCGGGGCAGGCACGCTGTGGGTCGGCATGAGCGGTGGCCATTGGGTGGTGCGGGGGTTGGGCGCGGCATTGTTGCTGTATGCGCTCAGCGGTTTGTTCCTGCCGACTGTGCGCGTAGGGCGGCGCAGCGAACGCTGGCTCGGTCCACTGTGCGGAGTGCTGACCGGCGTCATCACGTCGGCCACCGGCGTGTTCGTGATTCCGGCGGTGCCCTATCTGCAAGCGCTGGGCTTGAGCAAGGATCAGCTGGTGCAAGCGCTGGGCCTGTCGTTCACCGTCTCGACCCTGGCCCTGGCCGGTGGTTTGCTATGGCGCGGCGCGCTCGGCGGGGGCGAATTGAGCGCATCGCTGTTGGCGCTGATCCCGGCCATGCTCGGCATGTGGCTGGGGCAATCGCTGCGCCAGCGGATCAGTGCCCTGTGGTTCAAGCGCGTGTTCTTCGTTGGCCTGGGGGTGCTCGGCGGCCATTTGCTGATCAGCGGCTAGCGGACG
The DNA here is from genome assembly GCF_019956175.1 of Pseudomonas sp. BF-R-30. Classification (NCBI taxonomy): domain Bacteria; kingdom Pseudomonadati; phylum Pseudomonadota; class Gammaproteobacteria; order Pseudomonadales; family Pseudomonadaceae; genus Pseudomonas; species Pseudomonas sp. BF-R-30. The sequence goes on from NZ_JAHBDE010000055.1 coordinate 16,596, forward strand.
ACGGACTGATCATGTCGATGGCGCGGATCTCGAAATCCCGTTCCAGGTATTCATCGCGCTGCTCGAGGAACTGCTTCATGTGCGGCAGGTTCGAGTGCACATCGAGGTGGGCCTGGGATTGCCAGATCTCGTAGAAGATGAACAGGGTCGGGTCCTGTTTGTCGCGCAGCATGTGGTACTCGATGCAACCGGGTTCGGCTCGGCTCGCTTGCACGTAGCCGCTGAAAAACACTTCAAAGGCGTCGGATTTTTCCGGACGGGTCTTGGCGTGCAGGATGAATCCCTGGATTTCACTCATCTACATCTCTCCTCAAGTCAGAACTGGTGCCAGTTTAAGGCAACAATCGCCTGCTGATTCGTGCTTGTAGGTCAAATGAATTTTGCCAAATCGACGCTTACTCCGCGTGAGGTCGATCGGTACTCTGCCGCCATCCGATTCCCGACCTTCCCGAGACCTCCCATGAAAAAAGTCCTTTTACTCAATGGCGGCAAAAAATTTGCACACTCCGACGGCCGCTACAACGCCACCCTGCATGAAGCCGCGTTGAGCGTGTTGGATCGCGGCGGTATGGATGTCAAAACCACTTTCATCGACGAGGGCTACGACGTCGCCGAAGAAGTGGCCAAGTTCCTCTGGGCCGACGTGATCATTTACCAGATGCCCGGCTGGTGGATGGGCGCGCCGTGGACCGTGAAAAAGTACATTGATGAAGTCTTCACCGAAGGCCATGGCAGCCTCTATGCCAGCGACGGTCGCACCCGTTCGGACGCGTCGCAGAAGTACGGCAGCGGCGGCCTGATTCACGGCAAGCAATACATGTTGTCGCTGACCTGGAACGCCCCGCAGCAGGCCTTCGACGACCCGACCGATTTCTTCGAAGCCAAAGGCGTGGACGCGGTGTACTTCCCGTTCCACAAGGCCAACGAGTTCCTGGGCATGACCGGTTTGCCGACGTTCCTGTGCGTGGACGTGATGAAACGCCCGAACATCGAAGGCGACGTGGCACGCTATGAGCAGCATTTGGCAGAGGTGTTTGGCCTCAAGGCGTAGTGCTCGGCTACTATCCGATGCAACGGCCAGGAAGATCGCCGCGCCGACTCGCAAAAGAGGACACACGTGAAAGCCAGATCCGATGAGTTGCAGGTTTTCGTCTGCGTGATTGAATGCGGGTCGATTTCTGCGGCGGCCGAGCAGGTCGGGCAAACGCCTTCGGCGGTCAGTCGTACGCTGTCGCGGCTGGAGGCCAAGCTCGACACCACGTTGATCAACCGCACCACGCGGCGCATGGACCTGACCGAAGAGGGCAAATACTTCTTCGAACACGCCAAGCGGATTCTCGATCAGATGGATGAGCTCGAAGAGCGCCTGTCCTCACGCCAGCAAACACCGTCCGGGCGGCTGCGGATCAACGCGGCATCACCTTTCATGCTGCACGCCATCGTGCCCTACATCGATGAATTCCGCAGGCTTTACCCCGACATCCAACTCGAACTCAACAGCAACGATTTGATCATCGACCTGCTGGAGCAGAGTACCGACATCGCCATTCGCATTGGCACCCTGACCGACTCGACGCTGCATGCCCGCTCCCTGGGTTGCAGCCCGCTGCACATCGTCGCCAGCCCGGCGTACCTGGAAAAATACGGCACACCGCAAGCCGTGGCTGACCTGGCGCACCATACGCTGCTGGGGTTCACCCAGAACGAAGGCCTCAACCAATGGCCGCTGCGTTATGTGCATGGCGATCGCTGGCCGATCCAGGCGTCGATCAGTGCTTCCAGCGGCGAAACCATCCGCCATCTCGCACTGGACGGGCAAGGCATCGCCAGCCTGTCGCATTTCATGACCATCGAAGACATTCGTGCCGGACGCTTGAAGGTGTTGCTGGCCGAGTTCAATAGCGGTTATCGCCAGCCGATCAACGCGGTGTACTACCGCAACTCGCAACTGGCCCTGCGCATTCAGTGCTTCCTTGACTTCATCCAGGGCAAGTTGGCCGATTATGCGAGCGCAAACTTCAAGGGTTGATTCGTGATTGCTGCGCAATGACGAGAGGGGCTGAGCTCGCTTTAGACCGCGTCATCGTTCTTCGCGGGCAAGCCGCGCTCCCACAGGTACTGTGTTGTTCGCCCTTTTCGTGAATGACGCAAAACCTGTGGGAGCGAGCTTGCTCGCGATGGCGTTTGCGCAGGCACAACAACTGGTCGGTCTGACTGCATTTCCGTAACATCCGCACACTCTTTTTCGTCTCTCCCTGTGTGCGGTTCCCAATGAAAGCAAAACGTCTACGTGCCGATGTCCTGGCCGGACTTACCACTTCCTTCGCCCTGTTGCCCGAGTGCATCGCTTTCGCGCTGGTGGCCCATCTCAATCCGTTGATGGGGCTCTATGGCGCGTTCATCATCTGCACCCTGACCGCGCTGTTCGGTGGGCGACCGGGCATGGTGTCCGGCGCGGCAGGCTCGATGGCCGTGGTGATCGTCGCGCTGGTGGTGCAACACGGTGTGCAGTATCTGCTGGCCACGGTGTTGCTGGGCGGGTTGATCATGATCGCGTTCGGGCTGCTCAAGCTCGGCAAGCTGGTGCGCATGGTGCCGTACCCGGTGATGCTCGGTTTCGTCAACGGCCTGGCGATCGTCATTGCCCTGGCGCAACTGGAGCACTTCAAGAACGGTGAGGCCTGGTTGAGCGGTACGCCGCTGTACATGATGCTCGGGCTGGTCGCGGTGACCATGGCCGTTGTCTATGTGATGCCGCGCCTGACCCGTACGGTGCCGCCGGCGCTGGTGGCGATTCTCGGCGTGGGCCTGGCGGTGTATCTGCTTGGCCTGCCGACCCGAACCCTGGGCGACATGGCGCACATTGCCGGTGGCTTGCCGACGCTGGCGCTGCCGGACATTGCGTGGAACCTGGACACCCTGCGCATCATCGCGCCCTACGCGATCGTGATGGCGCTGGTCGGGTTGCTGGAAACCCTGTTGACCCTGAACCTCACCGACGAATTCACCGAGAGCCGTGGTTACCCGGATCGCGAGTGCGTGGCGCTGGGGGCGGCGAATCTGGTGTCCGGTGCGTTCGGCGGCATGGGCGGGTGCGCCATGATCGGCCAGACCGTGATCAACCTCAGCTCCGGCGGTCGCGGGCGTTTGTCCGGGGTGGTGGCGGGGGTGTCGATCCTGTTGTTCATCCTGTTTCTGTCGCCGCTTATCGAGCGCATTCCGCTGGCCGCGCTGGTGGGGGTGATGTTCGTGGTGTCGCAACAGACCTTCGCCTGGGCTTCGTTGCGGGTGCTGAACAAGGTGCCGTTGAACGACGTGCTGGTGATCATCGCGGTGACGGTGATTACTGTTTTCACCGATCTGGCAATGGCAGTGCTCTGCGGGATCATCATCGCGGCGCTCAATTTCGCCTGGCAGCAGGCCCGGCAGCTGTACGCCGACAGTCATCTGGAAACCGACGGCAGCAAGCTGTACCGGGTGCATGGCACGCTGTTCTTCGCCTCGACGACACCCTTCCTCAATCAGTTCGACCCGGCCAATGACCCGGCGCAAGTGACCCTGGATTGCCAGCACCTGAGCTTTGTCGACTACTCGGCCATCGCTGCACTGGGCACCTTGCGCGAGCGCTATGCCAAGGCCGGCAAGCATCTGCGGGTGCTGCATTTGTCCGAGCGTTGCAAGAAATTGCTCAAGCGTGCCCGGATGCAGCACGACTGAAATCAAACAGGCAGGCGCGATGAAAATCCGCCTGCCTGATTTTCATTATTTGCGACAACTCATACCTCTGCGCGACACGCCTTACCTCTGCACGAAAATTACTTTCACCTCGTTTGAAAATAACCTTCCGAAATGTTTTAAGAGTTTCACAAATATTTCGACGTGACCCTCTCGAGGAGTACCGCATGACCCTGTCCTTCGGCTATTGGCTGCTGGTGTATGCCGCCATCGCCATCATTGCACTGATCGTTCTGATCGCCCGTTACCGGCTCAACCCGTTCATTGTCATCACCCTGATTTCCATTGGCCTGGCGCTGGTGGCGGGCATGCCGCCGTCGGGTGTGGTGGGGGCGTACGAGGCCGGGGTCGGCAAGACCCTGGGACACATCGCGCTGGTAGTGGCGCTGGGCACCATGCTCGGCAAGATGATGGCCGAGTCCGGTGGCGCCGAGCAGGTGGCGCGGACCTTGATCGACCGCTTTGGCGAGAAGAACGCGCATTGGGCGATGGTGACCATCGCGTTTCTGGTGGGGTTGCCGCTGTTCTTCGAAGTCGGTTTCGTCTTGCTGGTACCGATTGCCTTTACCGTGGCGCGGCGGGTTGGCGTCTCGATCCTGATGGTCGGCTTGCCGATGGTCGCCGGGCTTTCGGTGGTGCATGCGCTGGTACCGCCGCACCCGGCGGCGATGCTGGCGGTGCAGGTGTATCAGGCGTCGGTGGGGCAGACCTTGATGTACGCAATCCTGATCGGCATTCCGACGGCGATCATCGCAGGTCCCCTGTACGCCAAATTCATCGTGCCGCGCATTCAGTTGCCGGCGGAAAACCCGCTGGAACGCCAGTTCCTGGAGCGTGAACCGCGCGACAGCCTGCCGGGTTTCGGCATCACCATGGCGACCATCCTGTTGCCGGTGGTGCTGATGCTGATCGGTGGCTGGGCCAATCTGATTTCTACGCCGGGCAGTGGTTTCAATCAGTTCCTGCTGTTCATCGGCAACTCGGTGATCGCGCTGTTGCTGGCCACATTGTTGAGTTTCTGGACCCTCGGCCTGGCCCAGGGCTTCAACCGTGAATCGATCCTCAAGTTCACCAACGAATGCCTGGCGCCGACCGCGAGCATCACCTTGCTGGTAGGCGCCGGTGGTGGCTTGAACCGGATTCTGGTGGACGCCGGCGTCACCGACCAGATCGTCGGCCTGGCCCACGAATTTCATTTGTCGCCGCTGTTGATGGGCTGGCTGTTTGCCGCACTGATGCGCATCGCCACCGGTTCTGCCACTGTGGCCATGACCACCGCTTCAGGCGTGGTCGCACCAGTGGCCATTGGTCTGGGTTATCCCCATCCGGAGTTGCTGGTGCTGGCGACTGGCGCCGGGTCGGTTATCTTTTCCCACGTCAACGACGGTGGTTTCTGGTTGATCAAGGAATACTTCAACATGACCGTTACCCAGACCTTCAAGACCTGGACCGTGCTCGAGACATTGATCTCGGTCGTCGCCTTCGGCCTGACCGTTGGCCTTTCTTACCTGATTTAGCCGGAGCCACTTGCATGGACATCCTCTACCAGATCCGCGCCCGTCAGGACTCCTTCAGCGCTGGTGAAGGACGCATCGCCCGCCTGATGCTCGACGACGTAGGATTTGCCGCCTCCGCCAGCCTCGATGAACTGGCGCTGCGGGCAGAGGTCAGCAGCGCCACGCTGTCGCGGTTCGCCCGTACGGTCGGCTGCAAGGACCTGCGTGACTTGCGCTTGCAACTGGCCCAGGCCAGCGGCGTCGGCAGCCGGTTTCTCGACCCGGCGGGCACGCCCGAGCAGTCGGCGTTCTACGGGCAGATCGTGGGCGACATCGAGTCGACCTTGCGCCAGCACCTGGCCGCGTTCGATGAGTCGCGTTTCGCCGATGCGGTGAAACTGCTGGGCAAGGCGCGCATGATCCACGCTTTCGGCATGGGTGGCTGCTCGACCCTGTGCAGCGATGAACTGCAAGTGCGCCTGGTGCGCCTCGGCTATCCGATTGCGGTGTGCCACGATGCGGTGATGATGCGCGTCACCGCCGCCAGCCTCAGCGCTGAACACGTGGTGATTGTCTGCTCGCTGACCGGGATCACCCCGGAGCTGATTGAAACGCTGGAGCTGGCGCGCAACTATGGGGCAGGCATTCTGGCCATCACCCGGGCAGATTCGCCCCTGGCGCAACTGGCCGACATCGTCCTGCCCCTGCAAAGCGCCGAAACCTCGTTCATCTACAAACCCACGGCAGCGCGCTACGGCATGCTGCTGGCCATCGACGTGCTCGCCACCGAGCTGGCCCTGGCCAATCCTGAAGACAATCAAGAACGTCTGCGGCGGATCAAACTCGCCCTCGACGAATACCGCGGCGGCGACGATCACTTGCCGCTGGGAGACTGACATGCAGTACGACACGCTGATTCGCAACGCCCTGATCATCGACGGCAGCAACAGCCCTGGATACCCCGCCGACGTGGCCATTCTCAACGGGCGCATCGAGCGTATCGGCAACTTGCGCGATGCCCGTGCCAGCGAGGAAATCGACGCGCAGGGCCATGTGCTGGCGCCGGGTTTCATCGACGTGCACACCCATGACGACACCGTGGTGATTCGTCAGCCGCAGATGCTGCCCAAGCTCAGCCAGGGCGTGACCACGGTCATCGTCGGCAACTGCGGGATCAGTGCCTCGCCAGTGAGCTTGCGCGGCGATCCGCCGGACCCGATGAACCTGCTCGGCACGGCCGCTGCGTTCGTTTATCCGACCTTCCGCGACTACCGCGTGGCCGTCGAAGCGGCGAACACCACGCTGAACGTTGCCGCGCTGGTCGGTCATACGGCGTTGCGCAGCAATCATCTGGACGACCTGTTTCGCACCGCCACGGCAGACGAAATCAGCGCGATGCGCGAGCAACTGCGCGAAAGCCTCGAGGCCGGCGCCCTGGGCCTTTCCACCGGCCTTGCCTATGCCAGCGCCTTCTCGGCATCGACCGATGAAGTGATGCAACTGACCGAAGAATTGACCGCGTTCGGGGCGGTCTATACCACCCATTTGCGCAGCGAATTCGAGCCTGTGCTGGAGGCCATGGACGAGGCGTACCGGATCGGTCGCCATGCGCAAAGCCCGGTGATCATCTCTCACCTCAAATGTGCCGGCGCCGGTAACTGGGGGCGTAGTCCGCAGTTGCTGGCATCCCTCGAAGAGGCAGCGAAGACCCACCCGGTGGGTTGCGACTGTTATCCCTACGCCGCGAGCTCTTCGACCCTGGACCTCAAGCAGGTGACCGATGCCCACCGCATCACCATCACCTGGTCGACCCCGCATCCGCAGATGGGCGGCCGCGACCTGATGGACATCGCCGCCGAATGGAATCTGCCGTTGCTGGAGGCCGCTCGCCAACTGCAACCGGCCGGTGCGGTGTACTACGGAATGGATGAGGCGGATGTCCGTCGGATCCTCGCGCATCCGCTGTCGATGGTCGGCTCCGACGGCTTGCCGGAAGATCCGTTTCCGCACCCACGCTTGTGGGGCGCATTCCCTCGGGTGCTCGGACATTTCAGCCGCGACGTGGGACTGTTCCCGCTGCACACCGCCGTGCACAAAATGACCGGGCTGTCGGCGGCGCGCTTCGGCTTGAAGGCGCGCGGTGAAATACGCGAAGGCCATTGGGCGGACCTGGTGTTGTTCGACCCGGCGACCATTCGTGATGTCGCCGACTTCAACGACCCACAGCGGGCGGCGGAGGGCATTGAAGGGGTATGGATCAACGGTGTGTTGAGTTACCGTGATGGCCAGGCCAACGGGCGCAGGGAAGGACGGTTTCTGGCCCGGGAAGGGGATTTGCGCACGGGTTTTCAGTGAGTTTCGAGGACGGCGTCACAGTGATGGCACTTTGAGACTAATGAATGGCATTTCCGCGCCGAAGGACTGTTATCAAACCCGACAACCTAACGCTGTTCAATCATGTAGGAGCGAGCCTGCTCGCGATGGAGTCAAAGGCGCCGCGTTTAGCCAGTCAAAACGCGTTATCGTTAACGACCATCGCGAGCAGGCTCGCTCCTACAGGGAGCAACCCGATGAGCTTCGGCAAAACAACTCCGATCCTGCGTATTTTCGACGAAGCCAAGGCAGTGGAGTTCTACGTCGATTTCCTGGGGTTCAAGATCGACTGGCAACATCGATTCGAAGCGAATTACCCGCTGTACCTGCAAATCTCCCGTGGCGAATGTGTGCTGCACTTGTCCGAACACCATGGCGACAGCACACCGGGGTCTGCGCTGCGGATCGAGACGGATGAGCTGGAGAAGTTTCAGCAGCAACTGTTGGCCAAGCAATACAGGTTTTCCCATCCGCAGATTCAGGCCATGCCCTGGGGCAGCCAGGACATGACCATCGCCGACCCGTTCGGCAATCGGTTGGTGTTCACCAACGCGATAAGTCTCTGAGCCTTCAGCCCCTCAGGTTTACGCCTTCAGCCTTCGTTCGGCACCCGGTGGGTTTGGCGAAACTCGCCGGGCGGCATCCCGCGCCGGCTTTTGAACGTGCGGTGAAACGAGCGGGGTTCAGTGAAACCCAGGTACTGGGCGATGTCCTGGATCGGCAGGGTGCTGTTGAGCAGGTAATGCTCGGCCAGCTCCTGGCGCAGGTCATCGAGGATCTGCTGGTACGACGTACCGGCCTGATGCAGCTGGCGTTGCAGCGTGCGCACTGACACCGCGAGATGCTCGGCCACCTGCTCCTTGCGTGGCAGACCTTCCTTGAGCAGTTTTCGCAGGATGCTTTTGACCCGCTGTTCCAGCGAAGCGTCCTCCAGTGTGGCCATCAACCCCTGGGCATGTTCTTCCAGGGTGCGCAGCAATTGCGCATCGGCCTGGCGCAATGGCAACTGCAAATACGGCAATGGGACAATCAGCGCCGAATAAGGCTGGTCGAACAGTACCGGACAGTCGAAGAACTGCTCGTACTGTGCCAGCGTCGTGTCGGCCGGACAGGCATGTTCCAGCCAGACGGCAGCCGGTGACATTTGCGTGTCGGCGATCCAGCGCGCGTATTGCAGCCAGGAACCGAGCACGTTTTCCACCAGGTGTCGGCGAATTCGCGGGCGCTGATGGCGGCATGTCCAGATCAGGTGCACCTCGCTGCCCTGCACCTCGGCGCGGCTGACGCCCATGTCTCCCACCAGTTTCTCGAACGGCATGATGCGGCTCATGGCGTCGCCCAGTGTCGCGCAGTTCATGGTGATGTAACCCAGCACGCTCCAGGAGTTGGGCAACACAAAACGCGCGGCGTTGAGACCGAACAACGCATCGCCCGAGTGTTCGCAGAAATAGTCGAGCAGCCGTTCATGGGCTTCACCTGGCAACCGCAGGCTGTTGTCACTCAACTGCTGTGCCTGCAACCCGGCAGCCGCCAACGCAGGCTCGATGGCCATGCCCAGTTGTTCGGCATGACGCAGGTATTTGAGCAGCGGCGGAACTGAAGTGAAGCCCAGGGATTGCATGATCGTATTCCTTTGATCAAGGCCCGCGTGCGCGGATGAATGCCCTGAAAGGTAATTTGAAACCACGGCTAAAGTAAATGGCTGACGCCTGCGCGACGTTTGACTCAATTGGCTACTCGAACTGGCCGGATGCGACCGTGACACTTTTCGGCGGCTGACTAGTATGGGGGCCTGAAATATCACTGATCAGAACCGCAAAAGGACACACGCATGCGACGCTGGAACGGCTGGGGAGATGCAACCACGGTGGTCGAACTGCCGGCCCAGGGCGCGAGTTTTCTCGCCCAGCGGGTGGGAGACGGTCGAGCGCTGCCCGATGCGACGCTTGAGACAGCATTGGCCCGCGTGCCCCCGTCGCGGTTGCAGCAACACTTCTTGTACAGCGTGGATGCCCATGATCGGTTGCTGCATGCGCGAGGGCAGAGCCTGCCGGACTGGCTGGCGTTGCGTGAAGGCGCGTTGGGGAATTATCCCGACGCCGTGGCCTATCCCGTGAACGCTGAACAGATTCGCCGGTTACTGTTGCTCGCCCATGAACAGGACCTGTGCCTGATTCCTTATGGCGGCGGCACCTCGGTGGCCGGTCACATCAACCCGCCGAGTTCCGCACGGCCGGTGGTGACGGTTTCCCTGGCCCGCATGAATCGCCTGCTGGACCTCGACGAACAGAGCCTGATGGCCACGTTCGGCCCTGGCACCAGCGGACCGCAGGTGGAAAGTCAGTTGCGCGCCCGTGGTTACACCCTGGGGCATTTCCCGCAATCGTGGGAGCTGTCGACCCTGGGTGGTTGGGTCGCCAGCCGCTCCAGTGGCCAGCAGTCATTGCGTTATGGGCGGATCGAGCAATTGTTCGCCGGCGGGACACTGGAAACATTTGCCGGACCTTTGGAAATTCCCTCCTTTCCGGCCTCGGCGGCCGGGCCCGATCTGCGCGAGGTGGTGTTGGGCTGTGAGGGCCGCTTCGGGATCATTTCCGAGGTGAAGGTACGGGTCAGCGCTCTGCCCGCCGATGAGCGTTTCTATGGTGTGTTTCTGCCCGATTGGCCCAAGGCGCTGCAAGCCATCCGCCAGTTGGCCCAGGCGCGGGTACCGCTGTCGATGCTGCGTCTGTCCAACGCGGTGGAAACCGAAACCCAGCTGGCGCTGGCCGGTCACCCGCAGCAGATCGCCTGGCTGGAAAAGTACCTGGCCCTGCGCGGCGCCGGTGCGGGCAAATGCCTGCTGACGTTCGGTGTTACCGGCAATCGTCGACAAAATGCGCTGTCCCTGCGTCAGGCCCGGCAGCACCTCAAGGCGTTCGGCGGGGTGTTTACCGGCACCTTGCTCGGCAAGAAGTGGGCGCAGAACCGTTTTCGTTTTCCCTACCTGCGGGAAAACCTGTGGAACGCCGGTTACGTGGTGGACACCCTGGAAACCGCCACTGACTGGAGCAACGTCGATAACCTGCTCACGCTGATCGAAAACAGCCTGCGCGACGCCTTGGCTGCCGAAGGCGAGCGGGTGCATGTCTTCACCCACCTTTCCCATGTCTATGGCGAAGGATCGAGCATCTACACCACCTATGTGTTTCGCCCGGCGGCCGACTACCCCGCCACCCTGGCGCGCTGGCAGGCGCTCAAGCAGGCGGCCAGCCAGACCATCGTCGACAACCACGGCACCATCAGTCACCAGCATGGCGTGGGCAAGGACCACGCGCCGTACCTGCGGCGGGAGAAGGGCGCGCTGGCGATGGACACCCTGCAGGCACTGAGTCGGCATTTCGATCCGGCCGGGCGACTGAACCCTGGCACGCTGTTGCAGGAGTGACGGCCATGAGCCTGGACTGGAACGCGGCGTGGCGACAGCGAGTGCTGCCGACGCTGGCGGATGAAACCTGGGACCTGATCGTCATCGGTGGCGGCATCAGCGGCGCCGGCATCCTGCGCGAAGCCGCGCGCCGCGGGTGGCGTTGCCTGCTGTTGGAGCAGCGCGATTTCGCCTGGGGCACCTCCAGCCGCTCCTCGAAAATGGTCCATGGCGGCTTGCGCTACATCGCCAAGGGCCAGTGGCGCCTGACCCGCGACTCAGTCCGCGAACGCCAGCGCCTGCTCGATGAGGCGCCGGGGCTGGTGGAGCCGATGAGTTTCATGATGCCGCATTACCGTGGCGGTTTTCCCGGACCGCGGGTGCTGGGTGGTTTGCTGTCCATCTATGACGCATTGGCCGGGCGACGCAGCCATCACTTCCATGACGCGCAACAACTGCGTTATCTGGCACCCGGGGTGAAGGAAGATGACCTGCTGGGCGGCACCTGTTTTGTCGATGCGCTGACCGATGATGCCCGTCTGGTGATGCGCGTATTGGGCGAGGCCCGGGCCGACGGCGCCGTGGTGCTCAACGGCGTGCGCGTGCAGCAATTGTTGCGTGAAGAGGGGCGCGTTTGCGGGGTTCAGGTCGAAGACTGCGAAGGGGGCGGGTTACTGACATTGCGTTGTGGTGTGCTGGCCGTGGCCACCGGCGCGTGGGCCGAGCGCTTGCGCCTGCCCGATGCCCCTCGCCAGTTGCGGCCGTTGCGTGGCAGTCATTTGCTGTTGCCGGGCTGGCGCCTGCCCGTGGCGCAAGCCTTCACCTTTCTGCACGAGCACGACCGTCGACCGGTGTTCGTTTTCCCTTGGGAGGGTGCCACGGTGGTCGGCACCACGGACCTCGATCATCACGGCGATCTGGACCAGAGCGCGAGCATCAGCTTTGATGAGCTCGACTATCTGCTGGCGGCCTGCAGCCAACAGTTCCCCCAGGCCGAGGTGGTCGCCGCCGATGTGCTGTCGACCTGGTCGGGCGTGCGCCCGGTGGTGGGCAGTGCGGCGGGGGAGCATCAAGACAAGCCGTCGAATGAAACCCGTGAGCATGTGCTGTGGCAGGAGCCTGGTTGCGTGACCCTGGCCGGCGGCAAGCTGACCACCTTTCGCCCGCAGGCGATTGAAGTGCTCAAGGCCTGTGCAACCATGCTCGATCGTCCGTTCGTTGATGACGCCGCGCCAGTGTTCGCCGCCGTGCCGCCGCTGGCGATACCGGGGCTCAGCGCCAACCGGTGGCGGCGCCTGGCCGGGCGGCATGGCCGTGACCTGCCGAGGCTGGCGCAACTGATCGCGGAACTCGGCCATGACACCGTCGGCGGCACTGACACCTTGTGGGCGGAGCTGGCCGTTGCCTGCGATGGGGAAATGGTCCTGCACCTGGATGACCTGCTGCTGCGCCGAACCCGCCTGGGCCTGTTGCTGCCGCGCGGTGGCGAGGATTATTTCGCTGCCATTGGCCAACTCTGCCAACCGCGACTGGGTTGGGACGATGAGCATTGGCAGCAGGAATTACAGCGTTATCGGGCGTTGTGGCAACGCCATCATGGTTTGCCGGATGCCGCGCATTGATGCCCATTGAAGAGAGCTCCATGGATAACCACCCGAACAAGCGTTACCTGTTGGCCATCGACAATGGCACCCAGAGCGTGCGCGCGCTGCTCTTCGACCTGCAGGGCAATCTGCTGGGCAAAGGCAAGGTCGAGTTGCAGGCCTATTATTCGACTCAACCCGGCTGGGCCGAACAGGACCCGGAGTATTACTGGACAAAACTGGGTGAGGCCTGCCAGCAGTTGTGGCAGCAAACCGGCATCGATCGCTCACAGATCGCCGGTGTATCCCTGACCACCCAGCGCGGCACGGTGATCAACGTCGATGCCCAGGGCAAGGCGCTGCGCCCGGCGATCCTGTGGCTCGATCAACGCCAGGCCGAAGTCAAGGGTGGCATCAAGGGACCGTGGGGCTGGCTGTTCAAACTGGTCGGCGCGCAAGCCACAGTGGACTACTTTCGCGCCCAGGCCGAGGCCAACTGGATCGCCCGCCACCAGCCTGAGGTCTGGGCGGCGACCGACAAGTTTTTGCTGCTCTCGGGGTTTCTCACCCATCGCCTGTGTGGGCGCTTTGTCGATTCGGTGGGCTGTTGCGTCGGTTACCTGCCGTTCGACTTCAAGCGCTTGCGCTGGGCCGCCCCCGCCGACTGGAAATGGCAGGCGCTGGCGGTGCGTCCCGAACAACTTCCGAGCCTGCACAAGCCCGGTGAAACCCTCGGCTACATCAGCGCCGAGGCCAGCCGCCACACCGGCATTCCCGAGGGGCTGCCGCTGATCGCCGCAGGTGCCGACAAGGCCTGCGAAGTCGTGGGTTCCGGCGTCGTCGACCCAGGCACCGTGTGCCTTTCCTACGGCACCACGGCGACGATCACCAGCACCCGGTCGCGCTACCTGGAAATCGTTCCGTTGATTCCGCCTTACCCGTCTGCGGTACCGGATCAATACAACTGCGAGGTGATGATTTATCGCGGCTACTGGATGGTCAGCTGGTTCAAGAACGAGTTCGGTCTGCGGGAAATGCAGCAGGCCAAAGCCCAGGGTGTGGAGCCCGAGCAACTCTTCGATGCGCTGGTCGACGCCGTGCCGCCGGGCTCCATGGGGTTAATGCTGCAACCCTACTGGTCGCCCGGTATCCGCGAGCCGGGTGTCGAAGCCAAGGGCGCGATGATCGGCTTCGGCGACGTGCATACCCGCGCACACATTTACCGGGCGATCCTCGAAGGTCTGGCGTATGCCTTGCGTCAGGGCATGGAGAAAATCGAGAAGCGTTCGAGGGTCTCCATCACGCGCTTGCGCGTCGCCGGTGGTGGCTCCCAGAGTGATGCCGCGATGCAACTCACGGCGAACATTTTCGGCCTGCCGGCCGAGCGTCCGCATGTCTACGAAGCGTCCGGCCTGGGCGCGGCCATTTGCTGCGCGGTGGGGCTGGGACTGCACGCGGATTTCCCCACGGCGATGGCCGCCATGACCCGGGTCGGTGCGGTATTCATGCCGCAACCCGAGGCGCAGCAGATCTATGAGCGACTGTACAAAGAGGTCTACCTGCGCATGTATCGACAGCTCAAGCCGCTGTACCAGAGCATCCGCAAAATCACTGGTTACCCCGCCTGAAAGAACACCGTAGATCCCCCCTGTGGGAGCGGGCTTGCTCGCGAAGGCGATGTGTCTGTGACATCAATGGCGACTGACACTCCGCCTTCGCGAGCAAGCCCGCTCCCACAATGAACTGTGGTGTTTCTTCTACCTTGCATGTGGCGCTATCGGAGACCTTTTCTGGTGAGATTGGACAGTGTCAGGGGCAGGGTCGGTTGTTAGGCTCAACCCCCACAGCACATCCAATAAGAACCAAGCAATGAAGCTGACATTCCTCCTGTTGCTGCTTTGTGCAACGGCCCCCACAGCCTGGGGCTGGTCGAACCATACGGTGGGCAGCTACCTGGCGTTGCAGGATTTGCCGGCCTTGCGTGATGCACCGCAGGTCGAAGTCGAGCCGCTGGAACAGTTTCTTTCGCAGCAATACCAGGCCGTGAGTGCGCTGCTCGATGAGCAGGAGCGCTTCGCCCGCGAGCACTTCGCCCAATACCCGCCGCGCCCCGACAACCTGCGATTGCCCGTCGTGCCTGGGGACAATCTGCGCCACGACTTCCTCAGCGCACTGCGCATCAACCCCGGGATTCATCTGGCGATGGTCATCCAGCCGATGCCGGGCAAGGATCTGCCCGAGCGTGAACACCTCAAGGCCGAACAAGTCATGGTGCAACAGACGCTTTCACCGTGGAATCGCCAGCGCTTCATCGTTGTCGCTGACCACGAACAAGTCGCGCCCCTGGCCGTGTTGGCCAGCGCTGCCGATGAGCCGGATTACGGCCACGACATCAACCTGTTCAGTGACAACCCCGGCGAAGTCGGCGCGTTGTACGGCTTCGGCCCGCAGCCTTTCGGCGACGCCCGGTTTCAGTACAGCTCCCAGGCGCCGTTCCATATGGGCTTCTTCCATGAAAGCCCGGTGGTGTACGCCGCTGCCGGGTTTCTTCAGCGCAGCTGGCCGGACTGGCGCGCCTACCAGTACATGGGCTTGGCGCGACTGGCGTTTGCCACTGGCCATCCTTATTGGGGCTATCGATTTCTCGGTTGGGGCCTGCACCACGTTCAGGACCTGACCCAGCCTTATCACGCCAAGCCGTTGCCCGGTGTCGAACTGGCGAGCCTGCTGGTGCTGGAAGGCAAGGCCCTGGCCGGCTTCGATGCGGACAAACATGCCGCCATCGAACGGGTCGCCACCCGACACATGGAAGTGGAGAAGTATCAGTCGACCTGGCTTCGTCGCCTGCTGCGCGCCGGCCATGCACACCCGATGCTCGACGCTTATACCGACTCTGCACAGGACGGCCGCTATCCGCCGTATTCAGTGAACTACCTGTGTGAAGTGGTGAGTGCCGAGTCCGTCGACGAATCCGCGGCGTTTGATGAAGCCATCGGCCAGTGGTTGGACACGGCACCGATCACCAGCGATTTCAGCAGCGGTAATCAGCTGCAGCGCGAAGACTTCGACCATCCGGCACTCAACCGGCAGCTGTTCAAACTGCTGGGAAATTTCGGCGCCCACAGCCGGATTTACGCCCGTGCGGGATTGGCGCCATAGCCATCGCAGCCACAGTTTCAGAACACAAAAACAATAAAACCAGGGAAAGAGGAACGGATCATGAGCACTCGATTTCGCCTGTCTGGCACGGCGCTTCCCGGCGTGGGCCTGGCAGGGCTGCTGCAACTGTGCGCGGTCGACGGCGTGCAGGCCAAGGAGTTCAGCGTGCTGGACAACCAGATCACCGGTTCATTCGACAGTACCTTGTCTTATGGCCGCTTGTGGCGGGTCCAGGGCCGGGACAAAAACAACGACGACGTCAACACCAACGACGGCAATCGCAACTTCGACACCGGGCTGGTTTCCGAGGTGTACAAGATCACCTCGGAGCTCGAGGCCAACTATCAGAACTACGGGATGTTCGTGCGCGGCACCGCGTTCTATGACACCCAATTGATGGACAAGCGCAACGATTACTACCGTAACAACAACCCGTCGCAACCCAGTCAGAGTTTCCCGCAGGACGACCACTTTACTGACCAGACCCGCGATATCGCCGGCAGCCGGGTGGAGATGCTCGATGCCTACCTCTATGGCAACTGGGACGTTGCGCAGATGCCAGTCACGGCCCGTGTCGGGCGCCAGGTGTTCAACTGGGGTGAGGGGATTTTCTACCGTGGCGGGGTCAACACCACCAACCCGGTGGACGCGGCCAAATACCGTTTGCCCGGGGCCGAAGTCAAGGAAGTGCTGGTGCCGGTGGAAGCGCTGAGCTTCAACATCGGCCTGACCGACAGCCTGACCATGGAAAGCTTTTACCAGACGAACTGGAAGGAAACCCGCATCGACCCGGTCGGCACGTTCTACTCGCAGACGGACCTGTTCGCCGACGGCGGCAACACCGCCTACAACAACTTTACCGGTACTGCCCTGGACACCCCGGTGCCTGGCTTCGGCAACGTGATCGATCTGTACAGCGCGCTGGGCAACAACCCGCTGCTCAGCCAGGCCCTGAGCACCACCGGCCTGTACGCCAACGGGGTCACCCCGGCCTTTGGCAACACCGTCAAAGTGGCCTCGGTCGGCAAGGATTACAACGCGCGCAACGACGGCCAGTTCGGTTTCGCTTTTCGCTACATCGTAGAAGAGCTCAACAGCACCGAGTTCGGGTTGTACATGGTCAACTACCACGCCAAGGAACCGACGATTTCCGCCGATCTGGGTGGGTACAAGGGCATCGACATGAACGCCCTGACCAACCTGTTGGCCGGTGTTGCCGGCAGCCAGGCGGGGCAACTGGCCAACGGCTTGGCGACCATGGATGTGCTGGGCAATATTCAGGCGCATCGGCGCTACGCCGAAGACATCCGCATGTACGGCTTCAGTTTCAACACCACCCTGGGCCAGGCGTCGGTTTTCGGCGAAGTGGCCTATCGGCCGAACCTGCCCATCGGGGTCGCCGCCACCAACGACCTGATCGGCGACCTGGCCAACGGCGCCGCCGCAGCGGCAGGCGGCCAGACCATCAACATCGGCGGGCAGCAGGTCACGCTCGACAGCCAGATCAATAACGCCGAGCGGGTGGAAGCGTTCAACACATCCGTGGGCACCATCTACAACTTTGGCCCGAGCCTGTCATTCGACTCGATGTTCGGCGTATTCGAGCTGGCGTCCGAGCACCTGCGCGGCAGCAACCTGCAATACACCGCGTATGACGGCAGTACCCGTTACTACGCTGGCACCGGCAACTTTTCCTATGTGTCCGGCGGCGAACGCAGCGATCAGGTCAACCGCAACTCCTACAGCTACACCGCGATGCTCAACGGCACCTGGAACGACGTGTATGCCGGGGTCAACGTCTCGCCTTATGTCGTCTACAAGGATGACTTCAAGGGCAACAGCTACCAGGCGGGCAACATCATCGAGGGCCGCAAGGCCTACACCCTGGGGATCAAGGCCAACTACCAGAACAAGCTGGAGGCCGAGCTGCAATACACCGAGTTCTACGGCGGTGGGCAGGACAACGGCCTGCGTGACCGCGACAACGTCGGCTTCAACCTCAAGTACTTCCTTTGATTGCTACACGCAGACCCATTGTGGGAGCGGGCTTGCTCGCGAAAGCGGTGAATCAGGCGACATCTGTGCTGGATGTGCCGCCCTCTTCGCGAGCAAGCCCGCTCCCACAGGTTTTTGTACTTCGGAGAACGATCATGTTTCACACTTCACGACTGACCAAGACCACGCTGGCGCTGCTCCTGAGCCTGGCCGCCGGCAGCGCGCTGGCCGCGATCTCGCCCCAGCAGGCCGAGCAATTGAAGACCACGCTGACACCGCTGGGGGCCGAGCGTGCCGGCAATGCGGCCGGGACCATTCCGGCCTGGAACGGCGGCATCACCCAGGCACCGGCGGGCTACAAGCCGGGCCAGCATCACCTGGACCCGTATGCGGCGGACAAGCCCCTGTTCACCATCACCAAGGCCAACCTTGAACAGCACAAGGCCCACCTCAGCCCGGGTCAGATCGCACTGTTCAACAGCTACCCCGACACCTTCCAGATGCCGGTATATCCCTCTCGCCGCTCGGGCGCGGCACCGCAGTGGCTGTATGACAACACCTTGAAAAACGCGACCTCGGCCAAGCTGCTCGATGGCGGCACCGGTTTTGCCGATGCCTATGGCGGTGTGCCGTTTCCGGTGCCCAAGGATGGCATTGAGGTGCTGTGGAACCACATCACCCGTTATCGCGGTATCTATGTGGTCCGTCGTGCCTCCGAAGCGCCGGTACAACGCAACGGCAGCTTCGCGCTTGTGACCTCGCAGCAGGAGGGGCTCTTCAACTATTACCGCTCGGGCGGGCAGTTTGCCGACCTGAAAAACATGCTGTTTTACTACCTGGCGTTCGTGAAGAGCCCGGCCCGTCTGGCGGGCGGTGCGGCATTGGTTCACGAGACCCTGGACCAGCTCAAGGACCCGCGTCAGGCCTGGGTCTACGACGCGGGCCAGCGCCGTGTGCGCCGGGCGCCGAACCTCGCGTATGACACCCCGATCGCCTCATCCGACGGCCTGCGCACGGCGGACGATACGGACCTGTTCAACGGCTCGCCAGACCGCTACGACTGGAAGCTCAAGGGCAAGCAAGAGGTCTACATCCCCTATAACAATTACAAAGTCGGCAGCCCTGAGGTGAAGTACGAGCAGTTGCTCACACCGGGCCACCTCAACCCGCAATTCACCCGTTATGAGCTGCATCGGGTCTGGGTGGTCGAAGGCACGCTCAAGCCGGGCGCGCGGCATATCTATTCCAAGCGCGTGCTGTTTCTTGACGAGGACAGTTGGGGCGCCGCATTGGTGGATCAATATGACGGGCGAGGGGAGTTGTGGCGGGTGTCGATGGCCTACCTGAAAAACTTCTACGACCTGCCCACCACCTGGAGTGCGCTGGACGTATTCCATGACTTGCAGGCGCGTCGTTACTACGTGCAGAACCTGGATAACGAAGAGCCGGGCACAGTGGACTTTGCCCAGCCGGTACCCGAAGACGCGTACTTCATGCCGTCGGCATTGCGCCAGCGCGGTACGCGGTAAGCCGCGCAGCACACCCTTTCAGATGCGGTCTGTGAGAACGCAATCGCGAGCAAGCTCGCTCCCACAGGGTGTTGGGTCGTTCACAGAGTCTGTGTTCGACTCTCTACCTGTGGGAGCGGGCTTGCCCGCGAATGGGCCTTTCAATCACCGACGGTGTACGATCAGACGCGGAAGTGGCTCACCATTTGCTGCAATTGACCACCCAGCCGCGCCAGCTCAACGCTGGACTTGGCGGTCTCATTGCTGGCGGTGGCGGTCTGTTCAGACACATCGCGCACGTTGATGATGCTGCGGCTGATCTCTTCGGCCACGGCACTTTGCTGTTCGGCAGCGGCGGCGATCTGCTGGTTCATCGACTGGATGTTGGACACCGTGCGGGTGATGTTCTCCAGTGACTCGCCGGCCTTGCGGGTGAGGGCCACGCTGCTGTCGGTGAGGACACGGCTGTTGTTCATCACGGCGGACACTTGTTGCGTGCCGTTCTGCAGGCCGGCCACCAGGCCTTCGATTTCCTCGGTGGATTTCTGCGTGCGCTGGGCCAGGCCGCGAACCTCGTCGGCCACCACCGCAAAACCACGACCGGCTTCACCGGCCCGGGCCGCTTCGATGGCGGCATTGAGTGCCAGCAGGTTGGTCTGTTCGGCGACGGCCTTGATCACGTCCATGACGCTGCCAATCTTGTCGCTTTCCTGTTGCAGCACGCTCATGGCTTCGGTGGAACGCACCACTTCGCTGGCCAGGCGCTCGATCTGGGCGATGGCTTCGTTGACCACTTTGTCGCCTTCACGGGCTTCGCCGTCCGCCGCCGCAGCGGCTTGCGAGGCTTCTTCGGCGTTGCGCGCGACTTCCTGCACGGTGGCGGTCATCTCGTGCATGGCGGTAGCGACCTGATCGGTCTCGACTTTCTGGCTGTTGACCCCGGCACTGGTCTGCTCGGTCACGGCCGACAGCTCTTCGGCGGCGCTGGCGATCTGGGTCACGCCGTCGCGGATGCCGCTGATCAAGTCGCGCAGGGTCACGCCCATGCGCGCGATGCCTTGTTGCAACACGCCGAGTTCATCGCGACGGGTGACCAGCACATTGTGGGACAGGTCACCGCTGGCGATGCGATCGACCACCGCCAGGGTTTCGCGCAATGGGCGAGTGATCTGGCGAGTGATGACCACGGCGGCAATGACGCCCACCAGCAGTGCCAGCAACGTGCTGATCAGTTGCAGGGTACGGGCCTGGGCACTTTCGGCATCACGGCGGTCGAGCTGGATCTGGTACAGCTGATCGCTCTGGGACACGATGGCGGCGCCCTGTTCGGTCATTTCCTTGCGCGCCTGCACCGCGTCATTGCTGGCGGCCTTGTAGGTCTGCAAGGCGCTGCGGTAGTTGCCCAGCGCGGTTTCCAGCTGACGCAAGGCGTCTTGTTGGGAATCGGCGAAATGCACGTTCAGCGGTTTCAGGCTGGCGATGGCGGCGTCCAGTTGACCGACGGCTTTTTGCTCGGTCTCGGCATTGGTACTGGCGGTGTAGCCGCGCACTTCGTAGCGGGCCAGCAGGAACGATTCCTTGGCCGCGGTGATGGCCTGGAACTGTTCGAATCGCTGGTCGCTCAACGGCATTTGCTGCACGCGGGTATTGATGTCATTGATCAGCGTGTTGGCGGTTTCGGCGTTGGCACTCATGGCGTCGCGGGCGCTGTTGCCGGCGCGATAGGCGCTGCGCATCTTGCCCAGGGACGTTCTGTAGGCGTCGATGACGGCGCCTTGCTCGCGCAGCAGCTTGAGGTTTTCCGGGCTTTTGAACTTCGCCAGCAGGGCTTGCTGCTGGGCCGAGAAGGCGTCGAGGGTGGTCTGCACGTTCTGCGCGGCGGTTTCGTCGCCGTTGGTCAGCATGTATTGCAGGCGAACCACGCGCAGCTTGGTCAGGCCGGCGTTTAGCTGGGTGATGTCGCTCATCCAGTTGCTGCGGTCGATCAACCCGCCCAGGCTGGTCCAGCCGGTCAGGGCCAGGACGCAGGTCAGTGCCAGGACCAGGCCAAACCCCAGGCCCAGTTTCAGGTTCACGCTGATGTTGCCGAACCAGCTATTCATCTCATTCCTCCAGGAACTTGGTACTTCTTTATCGTCGGTTGGCTGGAAGATTGTTTTTTTTGGAAGCCGCCAAGCGGTGTAAGCAGGATGTATCGGCAGCAATCCCGGGAGCTGAAAGGTTTTTTCCGCACGGTTCTGTAACAAGACTTTTACAGCGCCTTTAAGCTTTTTTTCACATGGGTTTCACCAGCCACCGACGCGCGTTTCCTTAACCTGCCGGTATCTGATGAGGTAGTGCGTGCCGGCGAGGCGGCTTGATGTGGAATTAAGACTGAGTCTTTTTGGGGTAAAACGCTCGATCGATCTGAACCGCTTCGCCCGCTATCGCAATACTGTGGTGGTGTTGGTCTCGGCGTTGCTGGTGATCCCGTTGGTGCTGTTCTTGCTGCGACCTGCCGCCGTTGCGGACCTGGCTCACGGCAATGTGAGCGGTGCACAGGCGTTGATGACCGGGTGGGCCAAGGGCGACCTGATCGTTCTGGTGCGCCACGTCGAGCGCTGCGATCACTCCTCGGCGCCTTGCCTGGTTGGCAACGATGGCATTACCGAGCGCTCGCGCAGTGTCGCCATGGGTGTCGGTGCGCATTTCCAGAACCTGGGCCTGGACAAGGCCGATATCTACAACAGCCCGATCCTGCGTACGGCGCAGACCGCCAACTTCATGTTCAACAAGGTCGGCACGGGCGAAGACTGGCTGATCGGTTGCCGGGGCACCATGCTGCGCGACGCATTGGCGCACAAAGTGGCCGGACGTAACCTGATTCTGGTGACCCACAGCGAATGCATGGACCAAATGGAAAAAGACCTCCATTTGCCGACTTCGACCCTGGGTTACGGGGCTTCTTTGTTTATCTCCGCCGAAACGCCGCAGACTCCGCGCATGCTTGGCTTTATCGAAGCATCGGATTGGCCGACGGTGACGCCCCGTTGAATTTCATCATCCCTTCGAATCAGGACAGAGCATGCAGACCGCTTCCCGCTTTTACTGGGTGAATTTTGGTATCCCGCTGGCCTGCGCGGTCGCGGTGTTCCTGATGTTCGACATGACCAGTATCGACATCGCCTTCAACAATTACTTTTTTGATCCGGTGACGCAGACGTACCCGTTGGACCAGGTCCATCTGTTCGAAAAAATCACCCACAAATGGGCGCGGATCATTCCGAACTGGACCGGAGAAATGGCGATTATCGGTGCCTTGCTGTCGTTTCTCTGGCCGCGCCTGAAG
The DNA here is from genome assembly GCF_019956175.1 of Pseudomonas sp. BF-R-30. Taxonomy (NCBI): domain Bacteria; kingdom Pseudomonadati; phylum Pseudomonadota; class Gammaproteobacteria; order Pseudomonadales; family Pseudomonadaceae; genus Pseudomonas; species Pseudomonas sp. BF-R-30. The sequence continues at coordinate 39,179 of NZ_JAHBDE010000055.1, forward strand.
ACTGAAAAGCACTCGAAAATCATCGCCTTCCTGGAAAAAATCAAAGTCGCACCGGTGCTGCGCTTTGCCAATCGCCATCGACGCGACTTTCTCTACGTGGTGTTCGCGTTCTCCATCAGCACCGGGGTCATTCACTACCTCAAGGGCCACACCAGCGTGTATTGCCCGATCGAGACGACCCTGTACGGCGGCAAAATGGAGCACGTTGAGTGGTATGAAAATTTCGACCTGTTGAAAGTCGCCGGTGAGGGGCGCTGCTGGCCGGGCGGACATGCATCGGGCGGTTTCACCATGCTGGCGTTGTACTTCGTGGCTCGCCGTTATCGCTGGCGCTATTCGAAAGCGATCATGTACGGCTCGCTGACTCTCGGTTTCATCTATGGCACCACACGGGTATTGCAAGGGTGGCACTACATGTCCCACACCTTCTGGGCCGGGATCTTCGTATGGCTGGCGTGTTTACTGACGGCGCTGGCGTTCTACGGGCGAGCGAGGCTGGAACAGCCCGTGCTCTCCAAAGCGCAACAACCGGTGGCGGCGACTCAGATCCAGGCTGCGAATTGAATTGGTGTTGAACCGCAAAACCCGCATCTCGAAAGGGGGGCGGTTTTTATGTTGCTCGAGGAAACCTTCAGTGAGTCTCGAATTGCGAATTCGCAGACAAAAAAAAGCCCGCGGGAGGGCGGGCAAACCGTAGTTTCTTGAATGAGCGAGTGCAATGTACAGGCAGTAACGCAACCGTGGGGTGAAGAAAAATTCATCTGGATCAAAGCCTTGTACCAGAGCATGCGGCATAGCTACGGCAAATGATCCGCGGCAAAGTCTGCTACCGACCGGTTTGTCTGTCAGGCATCGACTCGACGCCACTACCTGGAAACAAGGAGGTTCGGGTCGGTGCCCATATTGCAACCATGCACATAGCGGCATTGCGCGACTGTCCATGTGACCCTATCGTCAGATTTTACCTGCCACAAAGTGCTTTTGTGAGTTGTGGGCGTACGATGTAACCACGTTTTCGCTGAATGCCTGGGGAGCGACCGAAGCGACCGAACGATGTTGAATTGGAGAAAAGTCATGATTCGCAAGCACTACTTGAAAGCCCTGGCGACGCTGCTCATCGCCGCTGGCGTGCAGTGGGTGACGCTACCCGTCTACGCGACCGAGCAGGGTGAACAGCGGCGTGAAGCTCGCGATACCAGGCAGGAAGGGCGATCCACTGCCCGGCAAACCAAGGATGAATGCAGAAAGGGCAATGACAAGAGCAACGTGGAATGTCGCCAGGACAAGCGCAGCACCAAGCAGGATACCCGTCGCACAGCTCGGGATATCAAGTACTGATCGTTGGCGTGGGTCCTGTTTCAGACGGTTGCAGGGCTAGCGATACAGCCAGAAACAAGAAAGCCCGCACGGGGCGGGCTTCGTTGGTGTCTCAATTGGTGGGCCGGGGTAATTTGAACCAATCTTGTAAGATATTGATTTTGCTTATATTTATTTCTTTGAAAAAAATTGTGGAATGCTTTTTGGAATACCTAAGGATTCGTATTGCTCTGATCGGAGTGACTGGCTGATCTGAGGTGATCGCAATCCCCAGTGTTTTTTCATTGCCAACCGCCCTCCGGAGCTGCCTTTGGCCCCCTAGAACCCACCCCGATTTTTCAGAGCAAAGAACATCACCAAGGTGTGACTGATCAGCCTGTGTCCTCTCCGCTGTAGAACAGTATGCCTGAGGCCTGCACCAACCGTTGCGACTTCAATTTCCTCACCTGCGGCACCAGCTAAGTAAATTAGAGCTCTGCTGGTGCTTCGCCATACTCTCCAAAGGGTATTAGTTGCAGTGGTCTAATGACGGGCGGACACCCGTTTAGGCGAGAATACTCGCCGTAGAAAAGTGTCTGATGACCAAGCAACCTCTTGCTTTTGGCCTACACCGTCAAACATTCAATCTAACGCGGCGACTTGCGCTCAAGACGGGTCAACTTCCACCACCACCCGACCGCCAACAGGGCAACCATCCATCAAGCGGTGCGCCTCTACCAATTGATCGAACGGGAACACCTTAGTGATCTGAGGCACCAGCACCCGGTCAGCAGTCATCTGATTGATGTCGCGTAGGGCACGCTTGACCACTTCCTCGTCCTGCGGAATACCCAGCTCCGGTTTGCCGGTAAAATTACCAACACAGTGAACAAAGAACTGGATGTTCTTCTGGAACGCGGCACAGGCTGGAAACGGCGTCTGATTGCCACCTTGAAGACCATAGAGAATCAGACTTCCGCGGGGCGCAAGCGCATCGCCCAACATTGACATCTGCGGACCACCCAGACCGTCCAGCACAACGTCAACGCCCCGGTTGTCGGTGTACTTGTTGATTGCCATTAGCAGATCCTGCTCTTCGGTGACGACCACCTTGTCCGCGCCCATTTTCAGAAGGAATTCACGGCACGAATCGGTCTTGGTGGCTGCAATGATCTTAACGCCCAGAGCCTTGCCCAACTGCAGGAATGCAGGACCGGCACAATGGCTGGCATCAGTCACCAGAGCCGTCTGCCCCGGTTTGATGCGGGCCAGTTCGACGTAGGCGAAGTAAGCCACCAGCATCGGGGTATAATGAACCGCGGCCTCATTGGCCGTCAAAACGTCCGGATAACGGGTCAGTGACGTACACGGCAGCACGATCAGCTCGCCGTACACTGGATGAACGTTCGGGTCGGCTGATGGAAAGCTCGCAACCCTATCCCCGACCTTCAGATCGGAAACACCATCACCAACGGCGGTCACTACGCCTGCCATTTCAGAGCCCAGCCCGGCTGGTAGCCGGGCCTTGGAAGAAGCCAGGTTTTGTCGCCACAGCACGTCATACCAGCTAACGCCGATCGCCTGGACGCGCACTTGCACCTCGCCGGGTGCCGGTAGCGCGGCGGGCAGCTCTTCGACCTTGAGCACCTCGGCCGGGCCAAACTGATAAAAACGGATCGTGCGGGACATTTAGAACCTCGCCATATGAAACCCTGATGCGATCAACTCTATCCGGGTGCTGCGGGGAACACTATCAGAGGCTATTAATAGTCGACATGCCTGCTATTGATTATCAGAAGACGGCCAGTGACATCATTGATTGAGAGACCGCTCAAGCGAACCATGGTTGAATTCTGGATAAGCGCGGACATCGTTGAGGTACAAACTCCAGGAAAGCAGACCTTCATCTCACCCATCCTGAAGCGCGAGGCTAAGCGCTGGTTTACGGGGAGGATGGCTGGCCTAATTGCCGGTGATCATTCGGGATGCTCCTGAAGGCCTCTACAAGCCCGCAGGGTCGGACGGATTCAAGTCCGTCCTTTTGTTCCTCGATATACATGCTCAAACAATCTGCTGGCTTAGGGGAACCCTGAAGAAGACTTCGTGATTTTGGCAAAATACCCAGATTCCACCCGCTGAGTTTTCCGATGAAGCAGATGACCTTCGCCGATGCCGAGTACGCCGGCAAACGCAAGCAGACCCGTAAAGAGTTGTTCCTGATCGAAATGGATCGGGTGGTTCCGTGGAAGGGTTTGATTGCTCTGATCGAGCAGCACTACCCGAAGGGTGATGGTGGTCGTCCGGCCTATCCGCTGATGGCGATGCTACGTGTCCACCTGATGCAAAACTGGTTCGGCTACAGCGATCCGGCCATGGAAGAGGCACTGTACGAGACTACTATTCTGCGCCAGTTTGCTGGGCTGAGCCTGGAGCGAATTCCCGACGAAACCACCATCCTCAACTTCCGTCGCCTGCTGGAAAAGCACGAGCTGGCGGCAGGGATTCTGGGCGTGATCAATGGCTATCTGGGTGATCGGGGCCTGTCGCTGCGCCAGGGCACCATCGTCGATGCCACGCTGATTCATGCGCCGAGTTCGACCAAGAACCAGGACGGCAAGCGCGACCCGGAAATGCACCAGGCCAAGAATGTATGGTCAGCCCGCCTCCTGCAACCCAGCTTTGATAAACGGTAAAGCATGCTTGCGCTAATGTATCCGGGCTCATGGTGAGCACAGTGATTAGCGCTCGGCCCTTGATGAGAAGTCGCTCCCCACTGTCCTTGATAAAGGCACCAGCTGCAAAAAAGCTATCTTGGTCTTCAGGATTTCAGTCGGGATGTCTGCCGTTTATCGTCATCATCACTGTCGTCGCAAAAGCCGGTAGTCACTCAGTTGGATCAAGCCATTTGTTGAACGTTGTAGCTCCCACCTCGGGCTAAGACAGCCCAGACGATTCTTGCCATTTTGTGGGCCAGCGCACAGGCGACCTTGTTTGGCGGCTTGCGCGCCAAAAGGTTTCTCACCCAGGCCCCGAGGGCATCGTTTCGCTTTTCAATTCGGATCATCAAGGCGTGAGCGCCTTGCACCAGAAGGCAGCGCAGATACTTGTCGCCGCGCTTGCTGATGCCAAGCAAGCTCGTCTTGCCGCCGGTTGAATATTGTCGAGGTACCAACCCGAGTGAGGCGGCAAAGTCGCGTGAGCTTTTGTACGTCGAAGCGTCGCCGACGTCGGCCACCAGCGCGCTCGCGGTGAGAGGGCCGATGCCGGGGATGCTCAACAGGCGCATGCCTGCGGCGTCCTCAGACAATTGTTGCTTGATCTCGACATCGATCGCCTTGATATCTCTCGTCAGGCGTTGAATATCGAGCAACATTCGCTCAACCGCATTACACAGTCGAATCGGCAGCTCATGGCGCTCCATTAACGCGGGCACCTGTTCCAGAGCAGCATTCCCAATGGGGAAAATGATGCCAAACTCCAGCAGAAAGCCGTGCACCTGGTTGATGATTCGCGTGCGATTATCCACCCAAGACTTGCGCAGCTTGTGCTCAGTCGACAGGATCTGCTGCTCAAGGGTCTTTACCGCAACCGAGCGGGTTCTGGGGCGCGACGCGGCTTCGCAGATGGCCTCTGCATCGATAAAATCATTCTTGTTGCCGGTGACGTAGGCCTTCACATGCTGCGCCGCAATTAACTGCACGCGATGGCCTAAGCCTTCGATCTGCCTAGCCAGCCACTGCGAACCGCCGCAGGACTCCATGGCAATTTTGCAGTTCGGCAACTGCGCCAGATACGGCAATAACTGGCTGCGATTTAGTTTCTTGCGCAAGAGCTGATTTCCTCTTCCGTCCTGGCCATGCAGGTGAAAGGTGTTCTTGCCGATGTCGATACCCAGAAGCGTCAACGTACTCATGAGAGATCCTCCTTCGGTAAAGAGAGAAACCCGGTAAGTCTAGACTCACCGGATTTCTCGAACCGGGCTGACCATCTCATTAAGGCAATCAATGGTACTTCGGCATGAAGGCCCATATCGGCGTAGATGAAGAGTCAGGCCTGGTGCATAGCGTGGTGGGTACGGCGGCGAATGTGGCAGATGTCACGCAGGTCGATAAGCTGCTGCACGGCGACGAAAATGTGGTCTGTGCCGATGCCGGTTATACCGGAGTGGAGAAAGGCCCCGAGCATGAGGGTCGCCAGGTCATTTGGCAGATTGCCGCCCGGCGCAGCACCTACCAGAAGCTGGGCAAGCGCAGTATCCTGTACAAAGCCAAGCGCAAGATCGAAAAAGCCAAGGCGCAGGTCAGAGCGAAGGTCGAGCACCCGTTCCGGGTGATCAAGCGCCAGTTCGGTCATGTGAAGACGCGTTTCCGTGGTCTGGCCAAGAACACGGCACAGCTGGTGACGCTGTTTGCGTTGTCGAATCTGTGGATGGCCCGCCGACATTTACTGAGCAATGCAGGAGAGGTGCGTCTGTAATGTGGGGAATAGCTGCCGCGAGGTGCTCGCAGCGGCTAAAAAGCCAGGAATGAGTGAGTGATCTAAGCGTTTGGATCGGCTCACTACTTTCAAAATCGGCGGTGACCGAAGTCAGTCAGAAACACATGGCTACTTCAGACCATCCTTAGTCGAGTCGAGCGAACCTCCAAGTTCTATGTTGTAATCCGCCCCAACAAAATCAGCATCAACCAGAAGCCTAGAAATGACCACCATCAGCGACGTACTTGAAGGGAGCCGCCCATGCCAACATTAAATTGGGCTGGCAAAGACAAGGTGCTAAATCACCACCATGATGTTCCGTTTTGGATGGTGAAGAGTATGTTGCACCATGCTTGGCCTACTGTTTCTTCCCAAAGAAGCTCTTCATTCCGGTAGAAGACCTCAAAAATTGTCATGTTGGCATTGTATTCAGTCATGGCGGAGAATCCTTTTCGTTATTTAACCTAAAGTATTCAAGCCGCCCGCCGCAAAAAACGAACGGGCTGACTGACTTTTTTCAATCCACGCCCAATGCCTTAAATACAGCCTCAACTGGTTCACCATAAAAGCTAGTCTGAAACTTGGTGAACAGTTCGGCTGGGATGCTGGGGATGTCCTTGGCGCTGCTCATTGGAAGCGCAACACGTTTACCACCCGCGTCGAAGGCCACTTGCAGGCACTCGGCGATGCTTTCAACTGGAGTAATGCTGCCGCCCAGGCTCATATCGCCGAGAACGATCATTTGCCCTTGCGCAGGCCTGCCCATCAGCCCAGAGGCAAAGGCGACTAAGCTCGGCAGCGCCATATGAGTCAGAGGGCCGGTGTTTTGCAGCTCAACCACATGCAGGTGAAAGTCATGGTCGAGCACCTTAGCCGAAGCGCTGATGCGCGATGCGTTGGCTTTGAAGTAGTCAAAGGCAATCTTCACCTGTTCTTTGGCAGCGCTAGAGTTCCATAGGCCTGAGGTGGCTAGCTTACCAGTACCCTTGGTCACCTGTAGTTCGATCCGATATAGCCCAGGCATGCCTTTGCCGCTCAAGCCGATAGTGTGGATAAAACCGGGTTTTCCTGGCCCCTCAGGGATGAGGCCACCACCTCCTTGCTCTTTCACAGTGACGAAGTGTTCTTCGAGGGTTTCGTTATCGATGTAGCTGAAGTGAACGTCGTAGAACTCCATTCCTCCGATCTTTTTCAGCTGTTCTTTCACACGTCGACGGACCTGAAGCGCGTATTCGAGGCTCTGGCGCACGTCCTCTTTGGTAAAAATGTCGTGTGGGTAAAGCAGCTTGAGCAGGCCGGATACTGTTTTGCGTACTGCGATCACATCGCGCTGGTTAAGGTTGTTACCCAGTTTGAAGTGTTTGTCGATGGCGTCGGCGAAACTACGCTTGCGCATTTCGCGGAAAAACTCAGCCAGGTAATCGACGATTAGCCCGTATCTGTTGGTGAAAAATTCCGGGCGCATTTTCGGAATTTCCCAGCCAGGAATGTAGGCGTGGAATCTGTCGAAAAAGGCTGCGTCGATCATCTGTTCAGGGAATGGGGCCAGCAGATGGCTGGTTTTTACCAGTGATTCAACGCTCTGGTTAATGTTACCGACGAAGACCATGGAGGCTGAGGCTTCCATCTGCTCGCGACCGCGACCAAAAGAACCGGAGGCCATGAAATCTTTCATGATCTGAACACCGTCCTTGTCTTTGAAGTTGATGCCGGCCACCTCATCGAAGGCCACCACATCCCAAAGACCGACCAGACCGATGCGGCGACTGCTCATGTTGTAGAATAGGTTAGCAACGGTGGTTTGCCCGCCGGAGACCAGCATGCTGTTCGGAGAGCACTCCTTGTAAATATGGCTTTTGCCAGTACCGCGTGGGCCAAGCTCGCAGACGTTGTAGTTGTTCTCCACGAAGGGAACCATGCGGGCCAGCAAATGCCACTGCACTGACTCATCCAGGGTCGAGGGCTCCATACCGATGGAGCGGATCAAGGCCTCGCGCCATTGCGATGTATTCAGCGCCGCGCGCCCGGTGAACAGCTCCTGCATATTCATGTTCGGCATCTGGATCGGCTTGAGAAGCGTGACGCCAAAAGGAGATCCCGATTGGCCTTCCTCGTGGTAATAGCTCAGCGTTGCGATCACCCAGATGCCACCTACAAGGAGCTTTTCGTATTCTTTGACGATGCCAGCAGAGATCTCAGCGTCCTTGATGCCGAGGTTGCTGAAAGAGGCTTCGTAGCGGTCTTTTTTTTCATTCAGACGCACGGTGACCCGGTCGATCACCTTGTACGTGCCGCGTTCGCGAACTAAAGATTTGACCTTCTCGGCTTCATCCGGTCGAACATAGTTCTCCGCTAAAATTTTCTTGACGTTCTTCAAGCCCTGTTCGATCACCTCTGAGTCATCGGACGCGCAGTACATACCCAGCAAGTACTCAAGCACGTAAACCGGTACGTTCGCGCCTTCCTTGATCAGCTTGGTCAGATCCTTGCGCACCACGCGACCGGCAAAGTGCTCGTTGAGCAACTGATCGAGATCTTTATCCACTTGGGTTTCCATCTAGTGTCGTGCTCTCAAAAAAAGTCGTCGGTGAAGGCCAGGTCAATCGTCACACGGTAGCGCTCAAGCTCAGTGTCCAAATCCTTGTCGCGGATAACGAGGAAGTAATCTTTCTGTCGGTCAAAGTCGCTGCCTGAAAGTGACAGGCGTACCTGCTTAAGGCGCTCGCTCATGGAGTCCGTCGCGCAATCAAACGTAACAACCTCCTCGCTGGAGACCGATTGCTCCCCTTCGTAGATCGCCACAGCAACCGTAACTGGCAGAACCTGCTCGCTGACAGACTCGGTCTGAATCAGGTCAAAGCGCTGGATAGTAGTGACCATCTTCAGGGCAGATTTCGGTGAGATCACCCCAACTTTGCGTTTGGTGCGTTTCTCCGCTTTCTCACCGCGTAACTGGTTGACAGTCAGCACAGGCACGACGATTTCCTGAGGCATGGCTCCACCATGGACGAAGCGTGCACCGCCCACAAAGTGGAAACGATTCGCACCTTTGGGTATCCAGAACTGGGTGTCCGATGTCGTGCCTGCGGTCTGTTTGGTCGAGCCCTGCCAAACATCCTTGGCGGACGGCAGTGTATGGCCGAGGACGTAGCGCTTCTTGCTCTTGATCGCGCTCTCAGGCCTCTCTGCAAGTGATGTGCGATCAGCCGCCTCAAGCTTGCTCTGCTGGAAGAGGAACCCGTGATCGGCCGTGATCAACACCGTGCTGGTGTTGAAGTGCATGAGTATCTTGCGGGTCAGCTCGGTCAGCTCCTCAATGGCGAACTCGACATGGTGGAAGGTGTCCACCTCGGAGCCTCCGCCCTTGTCGCTGCGGTCATCGATCACGTTGTGATAGACGTAAACCAGTTGCTGATCCTTTAGCGCTTCACGCCCGGCGTCACGGGACCACTCTTTGACTTGAAGTGCGGTCACGGCCATGCCGCCATGCTGGGCAAGAACCTTGTCGCGAGCGATGGTGTTGCCAGTATTGAGTCCGTCTACAAATACACCATCACTGCCCTCGCGATATTCCAGCGTCTGGTGTGGCAGTAGGGACGCCATGCCCAACGTGGTGTAACTCGGCAATACGCCCAGTTGGCTATTCAGGCTGGCCTTGTTGTAGCGCTTTTCATTGATGCGCTGACACAGCTCGATAGCGGCTTCATAGCGGAAGGCATCGCTGATGATCACTACAACGCGCTTGCTACGATGCCCCTCCAACAAGGGCGCTACCCAGCGCTCATAGAAATTATGCTGGTTAGGAATGCCTGGTATTTTCCAGTGTTCTAAACGTTGTTCAGCCTCGATACGGTCGCCCCAGGATCGTCCGAGCTGATCGAGATACCAGTACGCATAGCACTGCTCGACGGCTTCATCGAGCTTCTTCAGCAACTCGACGTGGGCGCGCTGAGAGGCGGCGAAATAATGGCGGTAAGCCGTGTCAAAACGGTACAACCCGTTCTCATAGGCATTGTACAACGCCTCGGTACTGGCGAAGTGGAAGCCTGCAGCGTGCTGGTGACGCTGTGTAAACAGGTCGATTGCAGCCGACAGCGCCGTGTAAAGCAGCCGGTATTTGCGCCGGGTCTCATCGTCCTTATGGCGAGTCGCCCAGTAGTTGTCCAGTCGCTCGGAGATGATCTTCGAAAACAGACTGAGATCACGCGGATCTGCCTCCGGAATAGCCTTGGTCAGGTCGACAATGATCTGCCGCTCAACGGCTTCGAAGGTCGCAACAGCGGCCAAGTCCTCCAACGAGATCTCACCAATCTTCTGGGTGATGTGCAGGGCCTCACCTACCCAGCCGGAAACCTCATCGTAGGCGTTGTAAAACCGTGAGCTGTCACGCCAGCGGGAAAGTAGCGCACTTGAAGTAGCGCGTGCGTTGGCTGAGGGAATAGCAATCGCTGAGGCCCAACTAGGGACATTGCCAATGCTTTCGCAGAACCCGGTAGCCAGCAGCTTGATAAGGAAATGTCCAAAGCTAAAGGGCTTCTCTCCGCTAATTTCCTCGGAGGAGACCGGATAGCCTACCTCGTCACGCAGGGCCTGCAGCAACGCAGGCATCAGGCCAAACTTGTACAGTTCATCGACGACCGTTGGATTCTGCTCAAGACTCAAATCGTCACGTACGGCACCATCCGCCAAGGTGCAAAGCAGCGTCATGACGTCACTGCCAATTGCACCCAGCACAACGGCAATCATCGCCAGATCCAACTCATGCTCAGTGTCACTTGGTTGGATCAAACGCTTCAAGCTAGCTAGACGAGCCTTACTGCTAAGGAAGCGCTCACGCTTAGCTAGATGTTCACGGAGCATCTGCTGGTGCAAGCCTAGGTCATTGAATATCAATGACACCTTGTCAGCGTAAAAGCTGCGCGAGTACAGCTTGATGTCCAGCAGCCAGTCATCATTTGCGTCTGGTTCGGCGCAAGGAAAATAGAGCAGGTACTTACCATCAGTGTCCTCAAGCTCCAGCTTGAGCTTGATACCAAAGGTGGACTTCCCCTGCATGTTCAACACCTGCACGTCGGGTAAGTCGAGTTGCTCCAGCTCGCTAACGAAGCTCTGCTCAGGGTCGTACCAGAACACGATCCGGTGGTTCTCTTTAAACAATGCCTGGTGCAGGCCTTGGGTGAGCTGTTGCGTATCCATCAATTAATCTCAGTGGTTGAGCGTTGCTGACCATCGACAACGTAATAAGGCTTGTAGCCCTTTCCTTCTATTAGCCATGCGTCATCTGGCCACGGTTTGAAAGCCTCCGCTTCTACGGGCTTGAACGCGATGACTCCCGTGTAGTGGATACGATTTTCCGCCAACTGGAGGAGGTCTTCCCAAAGGTCATCTAGTTCGTGATGACTTGAGGTATAGCCTCGCTGGTAGACAGGAATACGTGTCAGCCGGAGCTCAAAAATTTCACTCAAGCTTTTGAGCCTGCCCATTGTGGATATCCTTATTCGGAAGTGCCGCCAGTGATTACTTTAACCTCAGCCAGCAAGTCGCCGAATCTGCCGTAGTTCACCTTCACTCCCTTATCCAGATCTAGGCTGATGCGTTGGTCGGCGTAATGACGGAGTTTTTCGTCGAAGGTGGCGAGTTCAGCTTGTTGGTTGTGCAGGGTGGCGAGTTGTTTTTCCAGGGCCTTTTTTTCGGCGGTGCTGGTACTCGCGACGATGTCTTGCTCAAGCTTGTTGGTGTAGGTATTGAGTTTGGCGGTGAGGGGAATGACGTACTCGGTACGCATGCGCGCGAGAGTGCGTTCGTTGTAGCGGTGGAGGTAGACCAGACACTCGAAGGCCTTGTGCTTGCCGGAGCTGAACAGCCAGTAGATGGGGCGTTTCTTGTAGGACTTGAGGTGATCTTTGAAAAACTGGGTGCACAGGTAGCGGCGGATGCTGTCCAGTGCCGACTCACCACGCTTGGGCTTAATCGCATAGAGGCACAGGCTCTCGGCGACGAAGTCGAGGTTTTCCTGCAAGTTTTCTTCGCCCCAGACGGCACGGACAAACTCGCGGAAACGGTTGGTGGCATCGTCGGCGAACCATTCCTGATCGGTCAACGGCAGGATGCCGTCTGTGTCGGCGGGGAAGGTCTTATAAGCGCCTTCGGCAACCAGTTCGGCAAAGCCCTCGTTGCCGGCATGGGCGTAGACTAGCCCTTTTCGGTCAAGGGAGTAGCGACCCATGATGCAGGCAAGTGCGTATGAAATAAGCGGCTCTATAGGGCTATTTATTTCATTAAGTTCACTGCTTTCTAAGTTGATTTTTTTGTAGTTAATGTTATACAGGTCGCAAAAATAGCGATCATTTTTTTCTTCATTATTAAGCAGCTTGGTGCGAAGGTCGTTAAGTCTCGCCTCCGACAAATAAAGGCTGTGTTTTAAGCTGTTTGTGGTTTCTGGAGAAAAAATAGGGGCTTTAAATTCCCAAGAGGATTCTTTAGAATCCCATATTTCTTTTTGGATTGAAATTAGTTGCTCTACGTTTTTTGTTGTGTCGTCTGAGTTTGTGGCTTTGAATATTATTGGAACTTTTAGTAAGTCTCCGACGAGCATGTTAAGTGTTGGATTTAAAGCATTGGTTAGTTTTTTGCAGACGACGGAGTTAAGAAGTCCGAGAATATATTTTTCATGGTTGACGAATATTGCATTGCCGCCGCCGCCAAATATACTTGACTCCATATATCGGCATGAAAAATCTGAGCTGGTAATAGCTCCAAAGGTTAACCCTTTTTTGAAGTACATATGAGTGCTCTGAGGTCTCGACTTCAGTTTTCCATCAGAGTCTTTATAATCTTTTATCTCTCTTCCGTTATCCTCCCAGTTCACCACGTGCTCGTAGTTACCATACCACTTTCGATACGGACCTCCTTTTGAGTATGGGAACCATTTTTTACTTGATGATATAGTTTCTGATACGTCGGAAAATCCAAAGCCAATTTTTTCTAAGCTGACTTCATGCCAAAGGCGCATAAAGCGATCATTGTCACATGTGTCAAGACCTTTGATGGCTACTCCCATGTCACCAAGAGCCACACCCTCTCGGAATGAGTCAATAATTGGTTTTTCTAATGAGTAGCAAAATGGCCTCCCCGGAATAGCTTCAAAACTACTGCAGGATAAGTCATATCTCCATTCGCAGTCATGATTTTTAGCGGCCTCAACGGTTTTTGGTGCTTGATTTTCCATGCCGTAAAATTCAGAAAGCTTAATGAAGCACGTCTTATAATTTTCAACGGGGCCTCTAATATACGAAAAAGCACAGATCGGAACAAAAGCCGATTCAAAAAATGCATGATACTCAGGCTCTATCAATGAGGTCATGCATCCCCTTACGCTTACGTCGGTTCTCATCTGTTCAAATGACTTTAAAAACATCCATGTAAACGGAGTCATAAACGAAATTGAGCCATAATTCCTGGAAAGCCTTTCAAATCTGGATGCACAAACAGAAAATAAGTCAGTTTTGTATTCTTCATATTTTTCAGATATGATTTTTTTTAGCTCTGAATTTAAACCTTTGTGCCCCATGTACGGCGGGTTTGCCACCACGGCGTCATAACGTTGAGCCAATACCCAGGCTTGCAGCACATAGGGAATTAACTGCTCTGCTGCGGGCTTTTGCATTACATCGCCATCTTGGGCCAATTGTCGTAACTGCTGAAGTAGATCGCCCAGCAGTTCGGCTTCCTTGGCAGGCACCTCGATCAACGAACCGAAAGTCTTAGCCTGAATGAAGCGATCCAGGGTAGTTTTCAGCAGCTGGTAGCGGTTATCACCGCTGGCAACACCAAGTTCGGTCTGCTCGCTATCAAATAGGTTCTGTGACTGGCCGCACTGCCAGTCATTGGTGAGATTGAGGGCTTTCCACAAGTTGGGGAGGTCAAGATGGCTGCTTTCTTGCAGGGACAGGACGTTGAGCTTGACCTCGCGAGTGAAGATTCGACGGTCGTCCTCGCGGGCCAGCATCATCAGCGCGAAACCGGCAAGCTGGCCGGCGCGGTCGTCGATATCCAGACCGAACAGGTTGTGTTCGAGTATCAGCTGCGGAATATCACGGGAACGGTGACCGCGCTCTTCGTAGATGGCCTTGAGCACCTTGTAGGCTTCAACCAGAATATGTCCGGACCCGCAGGCAGGGTCGAGCACCTTGATGGTTAGCGGGTCGATGCTTTCGGGTGTGATTGCGGCCAATTGGTCCTTCACTTCTGGGGTCTGTTCCGCTGGCTCGATGTAGTAGGGCATCTTCGCTTTCAGCGGCGAGTCCGGGTAGGTTTGCAACCATTGGCGGCCCACGGAGTTCTGCACTAGGTATTGGACGATCCAGTTGGGGGTGAACAGTTGGGTGGCGGCTGGGATGTCCTCGCTCTTTACCACTTTGCCGATAACCTGGTCCTTTTTCTCGGAAATGTAGAACTGGTAAAGCCAGCCGATGATTTCCACGTCCTGCCAGTCCTCTTCGGGAATGGCGTTGATCAGCTCGCGAATAAGCGAGTCGGTCTTGGTCAGGTTGTCCGGCAGCAGCAGTTCAAGGGCGTCGTCGACCGCCTCGAACAGGAAGGGCATGGCCTGGTGAAGGGCATGACATTGGGCGAGCAGTAGCTCACGGTAGAGTTCTTCGTCTTTTGTGCCGTCCAGTTTCAGCTCGGCGATACGCTGCTTGTCCAGGCCCTCCAACTCGACATCCAGGCACTCATCAAGGATCTGTAAGCCCCCTGAATGTTCTGGATGACTGAGCACACGTCGGCCGTGATCCAAATACCCCTTGAGCTCCATGTAGCGGATAGCACAAAGGCGGTTGAACCAGCTGTAAGCCGCCTGCTCCATGGCCTGGGTGAAGCCCATTTGTTCAACCTTTTTCACCAATGCAGCGCGGGGGCGAATGATGTTGGCTGGGAAAGGTCGATCGCCGATCAGCGCTAAATCACCTTTCAGCTCCAGCGGCTCGATGCCCGTGCTAGGGATGCTGGATTCGCGGATGCCAAATAGCGCTGCGCGCTTGGTCATTGTGGCAATGAAGGCGGTGCGTGCCTTGGGGGCGTAGCGTTTGATGGTGTTGGTGTTCATATGGGCTTTCCCTAATTGTACTTGAGCTGGTCTTGATGCTTTGCTGCGGCCTGGAGGTGGTGTCTCGCTCCTACAGGTCGCGCTGGGTCAGCGAATACAAATGCGTTTGTCTTGTTTGATGGCACTTTCTAGCTCGGCCTTGAGGGCCTCAACAAAGCGATCGATATCGCTCTGGCTTTCTAGATACAGGCCATTCCCTAGTTTGTTGAACACGCTGGTCGCTGCCACCTCGACTACCGGTTTGGGCGGCGCTACAGGATTTGAGGTTGGCACGAGGGCAGGCGCTCGGTCTTCTTTGACGCCGCTCGCTGCGGCCTTGGCCTGCTCCTGCTGAAGCTTCTGCTGCCGTTCGGACTCGGCCTGAATAGCACGCTCTAGTTCAAACACACCGTCGTGTAGGCGCTCGTCGGCAGTCTGGGTTTGTAACATGTAGATGTTGGCGATGCTGGTTTCGGTCTCCAGATCTGCCTTGACCAGCTGCAGCGGGCGAAGCAGGCGGTTACTCAGTTCTGCGGTTTCGATACCGCTCTTAGCAATCTCGGCCTGCAATTGGGTGATTTTCTCGTCGACACGAACTAGGGCATGTTGACGCTTTTCAGTGAGGATGGCGGCGTTTGTGGCTTCTACGGTTTCAACCAAAGTAGCGACCTGGTGCAGCTGACCGTAGGGCGTGGTGTTCTGTTCAATGGCTTTCAGATCGGCCAGCGCTTTACGAGCTTTCTCGTCTTTATCCAGCGCTGGTTTGTTCTTGTCGAAACGACGCAAGGCTTGCTGCAGTTGCTGCCAGGTATGCAGCTGGTTGGTGAAGAACTCGTGTAAGTCACGGTAGTCCTCTTCCAGATCTAGGAAGTCATCCTTGTTGTCGACCACGGCCTTGAAAAAATCGACGCTGTCAGTGTTACTGAGCAGGCGCTGTAGGCTGAGCAGAGCTTTTTCGACGGCTTCTTTGCCAGGAAAACGCCCGGCGCTAACCGTTGCTTTGTATTTTTCCAGGTTGGTGCGCCAGCTTCCGAAGTGTCCGGAGTAATACTCGAATAATTCCTTCTCGCCCGCGGGGCCAAGGGCGTTGAACAGCTCTTGGGTCAGATTACGTGCTTGCTTGAGCAGTCCTTCATCGGTCTGGCGTTTCTTCTGCACCGAGATTTCACGACGCTTGCGGCTGTTGGTGAGGTACTCGAGCGCGTCCGACAGCGGCATGCTGGGGCCTGCAGCGTGGAACGAAATGCGGTTGGAGGCGGCCAGGCGACCGAGGATCAGCAAGATCTCTCCGTCCGGCCAACCATAGGGGCGCTTACTGAAACGTTCGATAATGTCGGCTACCAGCAAGCGTTCGTTACCGGAGGCGCGCAGTGAGATGAACTGTTCAACTTCCTTGATGGCCTGCGGATTGCCTTCGTCACCATCGAGGGTCAGGCCGAGTTGGCCGATGTCGTTGGTGTGCAGAATGGCGTGTAGTTCACGCTCGGGCTCCTGCTGTAGCACTCGCAGGTAGCCCAGTTTTGTGAAGGTATTTTCAAGGAGGTACTGGCACGCTTCATCGAACTTGCTGAGGATATTGTTGCTGTTAAGCTTCAGGTGCTGTCCCTGCGCATAGACTTCTGCGCGCTCTGCCAGCTCTTCCAGCAGCAAACGCAGGCGCTTTTTACGCTCCTGGTTCTCGCGGCCGCGTTCGGCGAGGATTTTGCTCAGCTCAGGCTGGCTTCCGTCGTCGTTGAGACGGATGAACTTGTTGGTCTTCAGCCAAGTGCGCAGCTCGGTGAAGAAATCCTTGCTGTCAGACAATTTGAACAGTGCCATGCCGGCAGGAGCTTCGTTGCTTTTATTGATGCAACCGGCTTCGCCATAGAGAGCGTAGTCGAGATCCAGTGGCGAGATGACTTCGACACGCAGATCGTGCTCGTAACGGCCTTCCAGGCTGTGGCCGTCCAGGTAGCGACCAATGCTGTAGTCGGTCTTATTGACGCTGTAGCGGAACTTGTTCTTGTCCTTGAGCAGGTCTTTGTAGACCAGGTCCGACAGTGCCTTGTTCTCTTCTGAACCGGCGATCTCTGTGGCCTTGATCTTGCGGGTGATGTCGCGTTCCTCGTTTGTGAGGAAGACAAATTCGTCACCGTTGCGGGTGATCAGGCTTTCCTTTTCAAGGCGCTGGAGGGTTTCTTCAATGCGGCGACGAAGCGCTAGTTTGTCTTCGTCGACCTGTTCAATGGAGAGGGTGACGAGGTTGTCGAGGGTGCCCTTGATCAAGTCGACATAGCGGATCATGAACAGGGTGCGCAGGATTTGTACGTCGAAGGCGTCGAGGACGCTGCTTTCGCCCGCTTGGTCGATGGTGCGCTTGACGGCTGTATCGAGGAAGCCTTCGACGGCGCGGTAGAAGCTGTACATGGGAATCAGCGCGCCGAGCGGTTTCTCCGCAATGGCCATGGCTGCCATCTGGAAGGCATCGAGCATGGAACGCTCGCCGTAGGCCAGGTGCGCTCCGGTGGCACCGACCTTGCGAATTTCCTCGAAGACCTTTTGCACCAGCTGGAAGTGGTACGGCGCGAAGGGGTAGTTGCTGATGAAGCTTTCCGGGCCATCGAAGTTCTTCAGGGTCGGGCCGGAGCGGTCGAAGGTAATCTGGTTGCGCAGGATGTCGCCTTTTTGTTCCCAGAGGGCGCGTAGCTCGGCTTCAGCTTCCGGTGTTTTACGCAGCAGACGCTTCTGGATGACCTCGTCAGTGTTGGAGCTGGACAGTGAAAGTCGGGTTTTGAAGCGCCCGGCAATTTTCGAGAAGTCGTTGGCCTTGGAGGCGGACAGCTCGCCCAGTACGGCATCCATATCGGCCTGAGAGGTGACGATGATCCAGGCGCGGCCTTTGCAGATGGTGCCGAGGTTTTCGGTGATGGTCTGCAGGGTTAGCATCAGTTTGGTGTCGCTGCCGATGAACTGGCCGACTTCGTCCACTAGGAACAGCACGCGGTGTTTGGCTGGCTGGGTGTCGAGGTATTCCCGCACCCAGTTGCAGAAGTTCTCGACTGAGACGCTAAACGTTTGCTCGGAATCTTCGAACCATTTGTGCGCGGCCTCAGCAGACAGATCGAGGGCTGCGGCTACCGCTTGCTCAATGTCATCCTGGTAGAACTGATAGCCATCACGCTCCTCAGTCCAGTCCATCCCGGTGGAATCATTAAAGGCTTGCTTGAATCGCTCATAGACGCCGCGCTGGGCCAGATGACGCTCCATGTGGGCGATGTGGGGATGGTCGCCACTGAAACCTTGATGCTCGTTGAACACCCGTAGGAAAACATTGAGGATCGGGTTGCCAGCATCGTTGGAGCTGGCTTTGCTGTCGATGTTAAACAAGATGACATCGGCACAGTTGGCAACGGCCTTGTCGATGTCGGCACGGATGGTGGCATCACGCAGTTTGCTCGCATCAAAGAAGGAAACAGCCTTGCGAGCGTTGCCCTGGTTGTCGCGCGCTTCGATGTTGGCCAGCAGGTATGACAAGGTCTTGAGGAAGTGCGACTTACCCGAGCCGAAGAAACCGCTGATCCATACGCCCACGCGGTTGGCGATGGAGGGATCGTTCAAGTCAGTACTGTAGGATTCGAAGAAGCTGCGGAAGTGTTTTTCCAGCTCGTTGGTGACAACGTATTCATCCAGCTCTTGGTGCACGGTTGCGTCGTCGGACTGATCCGCCTTAACCACGCCGTTGATCGGGCGATCGAGTTCCTTGAAGAAAATATCTTTAATGCTCACGGCAATCGTCCTTATTGATCAGGGAACCAGCTTGAAGGCGCGGTAGTAGTTGTTGCTGGGAATGCGGTCGAACAAGGCGAGTGACTGCCCTGAGTAATGACCGGGGTAAAAAAGAACCAGTGGCTTGTGGCCAAGCAGCGCGTGTAGCTTGTTGAGAAGGTTGTGGGCGCGAAGAACCGGCCAAACTGAGCCCACACCACTGATTAGCACCACGTCGTGTTGATCGGCGTCGCTGTGTTCCATTAGAAAGGGCGCGAATTTGTCCATATGCAGCGGTCCGGACAGCGCCTTGAGCAACGCGAGGTCACCTTTGGTTTGCTGCATCTGAATGGCTTTTTCAGTGAAGCTGCGTTGATCCAGATATTCGCGCATAGCCTGCAGCAGATTGATGTGAGCCACTTTGAGCTGACTGTGCTTCTTGGCAAGGAAGCCCTGCAGGAAACTGAGGTATTCGCGCACCTGCAGCTCATCCTCGGGGGAATAGTCGAAGATCCAGAAACCGAGCTCATTGCCCAACCCTTGGCTCTTCAAGAACTCTTCGGTGAGGATCTTGTCCGGGATCTGGTTTAGCCGATCCTGCAGTTGCTGATTCATGCGAACACTCCTTATTCCACGGCTACTGTCCGGTGGCATTGGATACTTCCAAACAGGCTTTTATGCGATAGCGGTAGCTGTCATCCAGCAATACGCGGACCTCTGACCGGATCATTAGGTTTTGTAGTTCCATGTTGCGGGTGCTTTTCAACAGGCCGACCTCGGCCAGCATGCGGTAGACGACCTGCGCCATCTTCTTACGGCTGGACTCCGCCCATGTGGTGATGGTCGAATCTCGATGGCTACGTTCATCTAGAAACTCATTCCAGTGGTAGGGTTCGAGCACGCCGGCGCGGGTTACGAAAGCGTCTTTGAGGACGGTCTCGATGAATTCGACGAGGAGCAGGTTGCGCTCCAAGACCGAGCAGAACACCGCTTGGGTAGCGAGTTCATCATCGCCATCTCGAATTGCCCGCCAGAAGGGGGCATCCAATCGCTCCAGACGCTTGCGGATGGCTTGAGCCACACGCTTGGCCGAAGCTGGTGCGCGTTTCTGCAGCCGGTTCTGTTGCTGTATGACCTCATACCATTGCTCGGGGCTGGCGTCCTGCAGCAGCAGGTCTGCAACGATGCGTGATTCACGCACCTGCAACGAGCCGCCGATTAAGTCAGAGTCGTAATGGAAACTATGCATGCCTATTCCCCATCACTGCTAAAGAGGAGGGGAGTTAGCTTGGCGCGATCAGCTGGAAGCAATTGCAATGGATGCTCGCGTACTCGCTCGGCTTCTTCTGAGGTGATGGCAGCCTGATACCGTTGAAGAGTGTAGTGGGCAAGTGCTGTGCGAACGGTCAGCTGTAGGCGGCCTTCGGGCATACCAAAATCGCGTTCAACCAAAGACTTTTGGGCATCGCTGAGCAGTTCATTAGGGATCAGTGTCAGGTTGACCTGGTCGTGCCAGCCACTGTCTGTACTCGATAAGGGGGCCTGAGCGTCGCACGATTTTGGCGTGCGGTAGATACGTGAGAGTAAAAAGTCGCAGAAGGCCAGGCGCTTATGGCACCAAGCGCGAACGTGCCAGCGGAAACCCGTATAAACGAGAGTGTGAGGTGAAATCACACGTTCATGAATTTTTGGGTTGGACATGGAGGCGTAGAGTATTTTGAGGCTGCTGGCATTGCGGCAGGCTCTGATTAACTCGCGAACCACTTCAGGGCGTGCTGCACGATCTGGAAGTTGGACAGTAGTGACGCTGGGGTGGGCTTCGGAAATTTCAGACACGGGCTGATCAGATTGCTCGCCGATAAGTGTCATGTACTCATTGATGTGTCCCGCACTCAGTACGGGCTGAAAGCCAGCCGTCGGGACATAGCCTTTAACTGCAGGGCTGTGAATTAGAGAGTCTGGATTGAATTCGCTGTTATAGCGATTGATGTCGGAAGAAGCTTGCTGGCGGCTGATCCCAAACCATGTCATCAACTGAGTGGTGACCAGGCGGCCCTCCCAATAGCTGATTAGCTCTATCGCGCGTAGCCTGAGGAGGGCTTCATGTTTGGGGAGCGGCATTAGCATTCCTGGGTGTGAGCTTGTCTAGATGATGCCTGAAACGAGGCGCTAGCGAAAACTTATTTACTGTAAAGTTTTTTGCGATAAAGGCGCTTCTGCGGGAATGTCCGATATGTAGTTAGCTGCTAATTAGTCGATAGGGGTACCACTGAGCTCCGCCTCGACTACGTCATCCTCAGTGTCGATCGGGTAGGTGAACAGGTCTGGATAGTTACTGGGTAACGATGATCAAATGTCGCTGCTTCGGATTCTGGGCCTGAGACGCCAGCCCACTCAACAAGTATCAATGTAACAGCCAGTTGTTTCCCAATCGCTTCATGATTAGCAGTGCAGTGAGATGATAGTAATATCTTGTTGCCCCAGAGCGCTCTTGTAGGTGGTGCGCCAGGAACCAGCGCAAATGCTTGCGCTGCCACGCCCAGGGATTCTTGCATTGCCATCGTTGCTGGATCGCCGTTTGCATGATTTGGGCTTGCCGTAGGTGGCGTTGTTGCGTGACCTTCGAGCCGGACAGTACGCCGCTCAGGAACAGCGCCATATCGAAGGGCTTGGTCACGCTCTCCCTCCAATGTAGGCCGAAACTACATCGATTCGGTTATGCCCGAGTTCAACGCTGATCTGTTGCCGCGTCTGTCGATCAAGGTCGCGGTCAATGCGATGGAAGTGGCCACCGTTGATCGGTGCGGCATGCCCGGTGAGCTGCTTGTAACGCTCACAAGCGTAGGCTGCTCGCAGTTCATGAAAGCCCTTCAGCCCGTATTTATGCAGCGTTTCACGGGCGGGGAGCACGGTCTGTTGCAGAAACGCGGCGTAGCTTTCGTCTCGGGCCAGCAAGTTGCGACTGCCGGTCGGCGACGCCTGACGAGCCAACTGCAGCGCTGCCTTCACCTCTTCGTTAGCAGCGATCCATCGTGGCGCTGAAGCCCCTGAACGACCGCCTTTGGTGCCGTCCTGAATGTTGATGCGACCGAGTCGTTCGGCTTCGCGGTGCAAGCGTGGCAGGTCAACGAGGATCGCCTCGCGCAGGCGCATGCCGGTTGCTCGGGCCAACAGGACAATCGCGGCCACCCGCTCGTGTTGCTGTTCGCAAAGCGCTTCGAGTACTCGTCGGACCTGTTGGTGGTCTTGGCCATCCGGCGCGCGGGTGCGTACGCTCGAACGCTGCTGTCCCAACGCCTGACTCGGGCTGGCGATCCTCACGTCCTGATCACCGCGCAGCGCGGCGAGGGTGCGGTTAACACTGCTCAGACGGTTCTGCGCGGTAGCGATGCAGAGTTCGCCTTGCTGGATCTGCTGGCGCAGGTAAGCGGCGTAGTCTTGCAGCGTCTGTCGATCGATCTGGCGCGCATCGTTGTAACCGGGTCCGTCCTCTGACCGACACCAACGCACGAACGCTTGCCAGCGATCGCTATGTGCTTTGACCGTGGCGAAGTGGCCGTCGGCAAACAGATCCTTTAGCGCCAGTGGGCCGGCGTAGCTCAGTTGGCGGCCGTAGCCAAAGTTGCGACCATCACGCCGACCGACCAGAGCCATCATCATCACCGTTTTCGTTTGTTTGCAGAAAGAGCAGCAGGGCTTTCCAGTGGGGGCTGAGCCTGTCCACCTGCTGCCAGTGTGTCGGGCGGATCAGGAGGGCGTTCTCGTGGTGTTGCAGCAGTGCCCCTTCCTCACGCAGTTGCTCGATCAGCCGGGCGAGGTTGGCAGGCTCAAAGGGTGGTGTGGCGACAACGGCGACAGTGGCGACAACCCGCGTCGTTTCTGGCCTGGCGCGTGGCGACAGGGTAGCGACAGAAGCGGCGACATGCCGCGATTCAGGTTGCGATTGGTGTTGCGCTTGGTAGCGGCGCACCGCGTCATTGAGGCGGAACATGGCGGACCTCGAAAGTTTTTCCGTCGCGACTGCTCAACCAGCGATGAGTGATCAGCACGACCAATAAAGAGGCGGTATGGTCAGCGCTCTTGCGGGCAAAACGAGGGCCGTTGCGATTAACGTCGCGGATGGTGAAGTGGGTCCAGCCTTTCTGCATCAACCAGCGCAGCAGCCGATCCGCTTCCTCGCGTCGGCTATTGACCGGCTCCTGTTCGGTCAGGCGCTGAATCTCGGCCAGGTAGTAATCCATCAGCGTGGAGGCGCGCTGGATGTGTCCTTCGTCCAACGCACTGGCCTCTTCAACCATGGCCAGCACTCCCGCGATACGCAGTACATTCGCCGCGGCCTTGCTCGCGACAGGCTGGACGCCGGCTAGCTCGCCGAATTCGCCAGACTGGCACTCGATGGTGTCGTGAATATCAATCCAGGCACGACGGGCACGGGGAGTCAGCTCCAGCGTGGTGGGATTGAGTGATCCATCCTTGTGGAGCGACCAGGGCTTTTGCAGTAGGGCGGTGATCCGGTGTTGGTAGCGCTGGACTTTGGCATCTTGAGTCAGGTCGATCGCCTTATAGAGTCGCTGGCCGGCCAGGCGCTCGGGCCAACTGATCAGGCAACGGCCGAGGATGCCTTGGCCATTGATCACCGGGTCTTTGAACAGCTGGATGGCCAAGTAGGGTTGCAGCATCAGATGCAGGCTGAGGCGGCGATCATAGGCGCGCAGGCTTTCTCCACCCATGGAGCGCGCCCGGTCGATCGGGCTGCCATCCCATAGTGTCGACAAGGTAGTGATCGCCTTGAGCCGATTCTCTTTGCTCATGGTGCTGCTGCCCAAGAACTGGCCACCTTCATCATTGAACAAGCCCATGCTGGGCAAGCCATGGCACAGGCTTTTGACCAGGGCCTCAATGGTCGGCTCGGCAATGATCAATCGCGGCGGTACCGGCTCGGATAGCTCACCGCCTTCCGTATCCGAGTGTTTCTTTGAGGTTTTGGGTTTGGCCATGATGATGCTGGCTGCGCGATAGGCTTTGAGCTTCTCCGCATACAGGGTCCACTGCTGTCGTTCCCAGTCGCGCGCCGCTTTCAGTGCTAGCTGATCCACCGCGCTTTTGCGATCACCCGAGGACGCCACCGTCAGTAGGTAGAGGGACAGCGGATAGGTTCGACCGTCGAGTTGGGCATTGGCATGACCCTGGCTCGCCAAGGCCGTGGTAGCCAGCACCGATTGTGCAGCCATGGCGCAGGGCACGCCGATAACCTCGGCCAGTCGTTCGACCGCAGGGCCCAATAGTTCCCCGAGTGCTTCGACCGGGTAGGGCAGTGGCGTCTGCTGGTATTCCAGCAATGGTTGTGGTGGCTCGAACGCTTCGCACAATTGCATCGCAATTCTCCTGGGATTATCGACTTCGTCCTCACTCATCCCGCCACGGTTGTTGAGTGTTATCAGGGATCAAGGCCCCTGCGACCTGTGAGGGTTGTCCACTAACGCGGGACTGGCGGCTCTTTACGACCGGGAGCTTGGGCATCTCATGATCTGGCTTCCTGAACACCGATAACGGTGGGCGGGTGGAGGCTGCACTGGCTGACGAGACCGGTGCCGCGAGATCCTGAGTCGGGTGAAGGCAGCGAGGTGATGGCCGGGGCATGCCTGACTGTCAGTCAGGTGCAGTCCATTTCCTGGGCTGCGGCACCGTCATCGGCATCGCTGTTACTGGTGACTTTTCGGTGTTTGTCACGCCGATTGTCACGTGGGGGGAAAGCCGCAAAGGCTCGTGCGAGCAGGGCTGCAGCAGTGTGAGATGCGCCCGTCTCTTTAGGGGGCAAAGAGACGGGCAAAAGGTTGGCGCAAGATATAGCCAAGCGGATAAGTTGCTGCAGAGCAGCCAGGAGGGGGTATGAGTTGCCGCAGTGGGCATTCTGGAAGAAGTGGCATCCATCACATCGCTGTGACCGTGCGAGCCGCCGGACGCTAATCGCACTTGGGGAAAACCACCACGATGTGGCGTAGCCTCAAAGGTTCTGGCTACCTGGCTGCTGTCGAGGACAGCGCTTGTACGGTTCTTGTTTAGCGCTCGTTCTGATCGCGGTCAACAGTATTTTGGGGACGACTCTTGCGCCAATCGGTAGCGCTGGAAGACCTTGGAGGTCGGTGGTTTTCTATAGTCGGGTGGTCGTTCGTCGGTTTTTAATGTGAGCCTGCGTAATTGCATGGACTTGACCATTTGCATTGTCACTGACCAGTCGAATTGCATTCGACCTGACCAGCACACGCCGTAGTGACGACCGGCGGAGAACGGCCAAAAGCGGACGCTGCATGTCCGCCAAATTTGCTCCCACCGATGGCCAGTTTATTCACTTGGTTCTATCGCAGGTTCAACCCAGCCATTACTCCGAAGGATGTCGAGCACTGGTTCATAGTCTTGGGTCCTATAGATATCCTGGCATCTCAAAAAGAAACGATTCTTCGAGTCGGCAGACGGGTGATTTTCAGCCAACACATTGCGTAATACACCTAATAAGAGACTGGGTGTTTCTCCCGCGTCCCAGTTTTGAGAATTCTCCATGACCGCGTCTAGCAGTTGACCCACTTGACTGCTATCAAGTCGACCCGCGAAAGGCAAAATGAGCCTTCGGAAATTATCCTCTGAGCCACGGAAGCCCCCAGAATTGCCGTATATAGCAATTCCGCGAGTCCAAAGCTCGGGGATTGGCCGCTGCGCAACTGCATCAATTAGGGATCTCGCGTCAAGATCAGCAATAACATTCAGCAAAGCAGTACGAAATTGTGGAAGTCTTACACCCACGAGAATGCGATAGTTACTCAACGTGCCGGGGTCCAAATTTGCCGCCGTTTCTTGAAGTGCTGTTTGAGTAGAAGCCTGCAATGATTCCCAGAAAATCGGAAATGAGGCTAGGAAAGCAATGGCACGTGGCCGATGTTCCGGTTCGATGTTGTCGATTAGTCTGATGATGGTGGTTGAAACGTCAGGCCAAGTGCTAATTGCACGATCTTGCAAGGCTACAAGTGAAGAAATTATCTTGCTCTGATGCGTTTCCCACTCCAGAGGTACGCCTTTAAGCAAAGATTTAGCAAGCACCGTACCGAAGTTATGAATATTTGTAGTGCGGACACGCTCAAGATAGCGCTGTTCAACGTAGTCAAGAATGTGCGAGTGCTCTGCCGGGAAACCTGGTGATTGAACGTCAACGTTGAAGACATCGAATATTGCTTTGCCTTGTCGAGGCTCGCGAGATAGGACTAAATCAACCACATTTACGAGATGAAGTCGTACCAGTTCTGGCGAAGGCTCAAAAAGCTCAGCCTCTGCCGAGAATGCTGGATGCGCGCAAAGATGGCGATCTTCCCGAAGGCGAAATAGATGCTTTTGAGCGATACTATTAATAACTTGAGTCGTTCGCGTCGCATGCTCGACAATTTCGCCTTCCAGTTGTAGCAACTTTTTTATGTCATCAGAGGCATTGGCAGTGTCCCATAACTGAACAAATGCTGTTGCTGCTAGATCGCCATGGGCGCTCAATTCACGGTACTTTGCGATTAAGTCGTATACCAGTGCAACCCATGCGGAGGTGAGAGACGCGCGTAATGCCCCGGCTTTGTAGGCTTTGACGGAATCGAGAAAATACTTCTTCGAAGGGGCATGACGGATTCGTGAAATCAAAATTTCTAGATCAATAAAACCAGTGTCCATTCGCGCGGTTTCCTTGGTTGTGATTATTTGAGTAGACAAGCATATCATCAGAGTAGCGCTCCGATTCTGAAAGTATTGATTTAGAGTGAGCTGGGGGTATCCGTGGCGAGCAGAAGCTAAGATTAGCTGATTGCTACCTTGCGACAGCCGGCCCATTCACGGGCCCTTTACAGCCCTCACTGGCATCAGCAATCGGCTAAGAGCTGACACGTCAATCACGTAAGGCTTCCAAAGGTGAGAGTGACTGCGAAATTCGGGACGACTCACGATTTAGAATCATGTAGAAAAACAACTTGTTTTTTTGAAAGTTAATAGAAGAAAATGGCACATGTCGATCAGAGCGCTGAGAGCATCTAATGTCATTTTTAGACGTTTACAAACTTGCACCTAAAGCAATTCAATTAAACATAAAGAAGCAGCATGTCAATATTTTTCTAGGGCTTCTTTGGGACGCATTTAGAGATGAGATTGGTCCTGTAACATGCCAGCACAACTATGGAAGCACCGATAATCCACAGATCTACGAATACAAAGTGCGCTGGACCTCCAGTAAATTCGAAGCTGTTTTGAGTTTTTATAACCATACGTCGCTAGGGTTGAATTGTGCGGAGTTACGACTATTTGATTATGAAAAGAACGTAGCATTCGGAAATTACGCAAATAAAATCACTAATGCCATACTCACGACCAAAGATAGAGTGCTTCAACAAGAGCATAGGGTTGGCTTCGATTACTATGCGAAAATTAAGGTTTTATGTGGCAGTGTTTTGTCTGGGAACTACCATGTCGACAAACTTGGAATGCTTTTGATTGCCTCGTCGCGTGGGTGTGATCTTATTTTTCCTGCGCAATATAGAGAGGCGAAATCGGAGTTCGATTACGAGGCAAAGAAAAATGCCATTAAATATGTTTCAGCGTTGACGGTATTATCTCAAGAGCTTTTTTTGATCTCGGAGAATGATGATGTTGTTGCGATTTCTGCTGAAAATTTCCAGCACTTGGTTGAAGATACTGAATTTTCTGGGAAGTATATAAACGATACTCCATTGTACGGTCTTCACGGAGCAAAGTTAGGGATGCCTTCTGGGCCGGATAGCGTAGTAGATGTTAGCGAAGTTATTATGATGGAACGTAGGGATTTTAGATTAGATGGGTTTCTATGTTTTCCTGCAAGGCTTGGAGAGTTGATAGGGCATATTGACAGTGATTTAAAACGGCGCCAGGCTTCCAAAAGATTTCACGATGCATTGCGTTTCAGAGAAATTCACGAGCGATACGCTGATGGTGATTTTGGTGTTTCATATGAGCTTATAGCTTATGTTGCATCCATTGAAGCGCTTCTTGATCACTCTAAAACTGAAAATCAAATCAATTGCCGAAAATGCGACACACCATTGATTATTGATGAATATAAAATAAGTCAGAAATTTAATGACTTTGTCAATACCTATGGAGGAGGGAGCGAGGCTATGAATCGAAAATTTAAAGAGCTATATGGTCATCGCTCAAAATTTGTCCACACCGGCTTAGAACTCCATGCCTCCAACGTGCTGCGTCCTAACCGTCCGTTAATACTCGAAGGAAAAAATCATGTCTCAAGTGTCCCGAGTTACTATTACAATATACATGAGTGGACTGGATTCCTATTGAGAGTGTACTTTTACTTTACAGCCTACCAATCCAGTCAAGCTGACTCAGACAATCTCTGACTAGCAAGGACTCCAGGGCTAGCCAGTCAATTAAGGTTTCGGCTAATTATTGCCTTTCGCCACCGGCAGCTATATTGGGTCGGTTGCAGTCCTTCAGTGCTTGGCTGACGCACTCGCGCTGAGTGGCACCCGCTGACCCCCATCAACTGCAAACGGCTGGTCAGCGCGAATGTAAATGACTGGTCAGTGGCAATGCAATTAGGTGGTCAAGTGAGATGCAATTACGCAGAGCCCATGCGAGTGGGAATGCGGAGCCTTACCGCTCGCGTGGGCTTGGCCGAAAAAGCCCCAAGAGTGAGGCTTGCAACGGCGACAGTCGCCACTTCTGTCGCCATGCTGCAGGCCAGGTATTACGCGGTTGTCGCCGGTGTCGCCGCTGTCGCCAAATCAACCATCACTCTATCTGGGAAGTTATTTTCGGTTACCGGCGGCGTCCGGTGAGCGCTCACCGTATCGGCACGACGTTGTGGTCCCTGGTTTGATTGATCGCAGATGCCGACAGGCTGCCGGTGGCCGCCTTCTGGATATGCTCACTCCACCAGGCCATCATCGGACGCCGGCGTTCGATGTAATCCGCCCGGTTGTAGGCACTACGGACTTCATCCTTGTCGACATGCGCCAGCGCGACTTCGATCAGCTCCGGATCCCAGCCATGCTCGTTCAGGATGGTGCTGGCCATGGAGCGCATGCCGTGGCTCACCAAGCGGTCCTGGAAACCCATGCGTTTCAACGCCATGTTGGCGCTCTGGCTATTGGCGTGGGTGCGCGGGTTTCTGTCCGCGGGAAACACGTACTCCCTGTGGCCGCTATGGGGCTTGAGTGTCTCCAGCAGCCCGAGCGCCTGTTCAGTCAGCGGGATGGTGTGCGGACGACGCTTTTTCATGCGCTCCGGCGGGATGGTCCAAATGCGTTTGTCGAAGTCGATGTCTGCCCATCGGGTGGTCGCCGCTTCAGCAGGACGGGTCATGGTGTGCAGTTGCCATTCGATCAGGCAGCGGGTGATCCGCTTGATGCTGGCATTCGCGATTTCCACCATGAGCTCGGATAGCTCTTCGGGTCGTAGCGCGGCCATGTTCTCTTTCTTGGGCTTCTTGAATACCGCTCGAATGCCACTGAGGGGGTTAGCGAAAATCAGCCCGGAGTTTACCCCGTAGGTCATGATCTCGTTGAGCCGTTGGCTCAATCGCTTCACTGTCTCGAGGCTGCCTTTGGCCTCGATTGGGCGAAGCAGTTCGATGACCATCGGTGCGGTAATTTTCGAGAGCGGCGTTGTTTTCAGGTCTGGAAATACATGCAGCGTGAGCGATCGCCAAATGTCTTCGGCGTACGCCGGCGTGACGGAGTCCTTCTTCAGTTCGAACCAGGCGGTGGCCACGTTCTCGAACGTATGTTCCGTCTCCGCTCGTTTGGCTTCGTCCTGTGCATTGCGTTGCACCTTGGGATCAATGCCTTGTGCAAGCAGCTCGCGTGCTTCCACCACTTTCTTCCTGGCGTTCGCTAGCGAGAGCTCTGGGTATGTGCCCAGCCCCATATTGATACGGTTTTTGGTTACCGGCTCGCGGTAGTTGAAGTTCCACAGCATCGAGCCATTGCTCCTGACTCGGAGCTGAAGGCCGTCACCATCGCTGAGGACGTAATCCTTGTCTTTTGCCTTGACTGCCTTGAGCTGGCGGTCGGAAAGGCGAAGGGCTGGAGCAGGCATGAGAGCTACCTCTGACACCGTTTTGGTATTCCAAAAAATAGCACCGGATGGCTTGGAATACCATTTGGAATACCCAAACGGCTGGAACTCAAAAAACCTCTCCAGCGCCCAGTAGCGCTTAAACCCTTGATTTTGCTGGATTTCAGGCACAAAAAAAGACGTCCGTGGACGTCTTTAGATGATGAAGTGGTGGAGCCGGGGGGATTTGAACCCCCGTCCGCCAGTACTCCGCTGTCGGTACTACATGCGTAGCCGTGTCTATTAAGTTAACCCTCAGCGACCCGACGGGCAGGGTGCTTTGGGCGAGTTGTGTAAGTTTTAGCCGCTTCGTCCACAACGTACTGCACGGCGATTCTGTTCTATATGACAATCACTTTGGGTTTACAGACATCCCCTGGTGATTGCTGGACCCGAAGGTACCAGAAGCTCAGGGCTAAGGCTGCTTACGCAGCGAGAGCGAATTCCTGGCCGTAGTTATCGTCATTGGCAACTATAAGTAGTTGCAACAGTGGATTTACGAGTTCTGTTACCAACTCGGCATGCACCTAAAGTTTCGCAACCGGCGTCGAATCCTAAACGGCCCCGAGCCTGATGCTCTGTGAATCAAGTGAGCAGCAGGCATATACAGTGTACGTCATCACGCCCCGGAAGGCCAACCCGTAGGTTGGCCACCACAGATCATGGGTTTGGTTGGGTGCTCTGTCTGTCAGCGAGCGCCAATGCCTGGGTGGCCTCGGTGACGCATTTTTTGTCGTCTCCGGAGGCTTGTGAGGCTTCGGCGCTGGACATCAGTCTTTTGATCTCCATCGTGGTGTTTGCGGAGTTCGCCGGCAGCGCATTCACTTTGCCTTTGAGCTCTTGCAGCTTGCTCGTACAGAGGTTGTTGTCCGCAGCAAATACAGGAGAGGCCAGCATGGCAGCAGCAATGAACAGGCCAGCGAGTGTGGTGCGTTTCATGGGTATCTCCTTGAGCTGATGGTCTCAGTGCTGTCGTATGAGTAGACGGCCAAGCCGAGCCCGAAAAGTCCGCCCGATCTGATGGGGCCTACCTCAAAGACTACGATTCAACGCAAGAATTCGGTTTTCTTAGAAAATGTGTCGAGCTTCTGCAGCGATGCGGGCGGTTACACGTATCCAGACCCCCAGATGCAACAAAACCCGCAATTGGCGGGTTTTGGTTTGCTTCGTATCGGGCACGGCCGGGCTTTGAGCTCCCGGCTGCCAGTACTCCGTTGTTGATGTACGCCAACGCGGCCCGAAAGGCCAACCCGAAGGTTGGCCTTGAGCCGAGTTACTTGGCGCCTTTTTTCGAGTCTGTGACGGCCTTGATAATGTCGTTGGTCTCGGCGATGCAATCATCAATGCCTTCCTTGGTGCCTTTTGCCTGGTCGGCTTTGGCTTGCTCGACGGAGGCTTTTACCTGGTCAGTCATTTCCGGAGGAATCTGTGCCTTGCCGTTTTCGATGGTTTTCAGGTTGACCGCGCAAAGGTCTTCAGCGGCAAATGAAGTGGAAGCCAGCATGGAAGCAGTAACGAACAGACCTAACAGCACAGAACGATTCATGTGTTTCTCCTTGAACTGATGGCCAGGCATTGCTGGCCATCAAATCGGTCTACCGAGTGTTGGGAAAGTCCCGCATTGGCGGGACTTGATCAGTGGACTGCGGCGACACGTCAGGGTTCTGTTTTTCTGTGTTGATGCCCACAAGAAACGACTAGACAGGCGCCTGAATGCGCCTTTCTTGAGGCCTCGTCATCAGGTCACCCTGGCCTGGGTAACGCGGTCCACCAGATAGACTAGTCCGTGGTAGTCGATTCCGCCGTGTTGTGTCAGGCCAATCTCGCAGGTACGGCTGGTGGAAATCCCCTCGCTGCACTGCTGCACCGCATCCTTGAGCGTGCGCAGCGAATGGGCGTTCAGCTCCGGCGTGGTGAAGCCCTTGTCGCCGGCGAAGCCGCAGCAGTGAATACCTTCGGGAATGACCACGTTTTTGCTGCACTTGCGCGCCAGGTCGATCAACGCCTGGCTTTCCCCGAGGTGTTGGGTGCTGCAGGTTACGTGCACGGCGATCGGCGCCTCCTGTGGCGTGAAGTCCAGGCGATCCATCAGGTGTGTGCGGATGAAGCGCACCGGGTCGTACAGGTCCAGACGGACTTCCCCAAGGTCTTGAACCAGGCGCAAGGTGCAGGGGCTTGTGTCACAGTAGATCGGGTCGAGCCCGCCACGGCTGGCGTGGAGCAGGGCGCCGATCAGTTCCTGTCGTTTGTGCTCGGCTTGCTCGGCGTAGCCTTTGGAGGCGAATGGCTGGCCGCAGCACAGGTTGTCGAGGTTGTCCGGGAACACTACCTGGTAGCCGGCCTTTTCCAGCAGGCCTCGGGTCTTGTCGTGCAGCGACATTTGCTCCGTATCGCCCGCTGCCGGGCCCATGGCGCGGGATACGCAGGCCGCCAGATAGACCACGCGCGGGCGCGCGTCCGTCACCGTCGGGCTGAAGCGAATCGGCCGTTCAGGCTGAGGCATGGCGTTGGTCCATTGCGGGACCTGACCCTTGGACAGGCGCGTCAACGTCGCCGACAACTTCGCCAATCTCGGTGCCCCCAGCAACATCCGCGCACCATTGGCCACGTGCAGGGTGAAGCGTGCACCTTGCAGTGCCGTGGCGAAATGTCCTTCAAGCCAGTTAGCGGTTTTCGTATGCGTCGCCTTCCGGCTGCGCAGCTTTTTCACCAGCTCGCCGGTATTGATGCCTACAGGGCAACGTTGTGCGCACAGGCCGGTGGCGGCGCAGGTATCGATGCCTTGATAGTCGAAGGCGGCTTCGAGTTCGGACGTATCGATGCCCGCGCGTTTCTTTGCCTGAATGTCGCGCCAGATCACGATGCGCTGACGCGGACTCAGGGTCAGGCCTTTTGACGGGCAGACCGGTTCGCAGAAGCCGCATTCGATGCACTTGTCCACAATCTCGTCAGCAGCGGGCAAGGGCTTGAGGTGCTTGAGGTGGATCTGTGGATCTTCGCTGAGCACCACGTCCGGGTTGAGAATGCCATTGGGGTCGAGCAGTCGTTTGAGCTGCCACATCAACTGGTAGGCATCGCTGCCCCATTCCAGTTCAACGAACGGCGCCATGTTGCGTCCGGTGCCGTGTTCAGCCTTCAGCGAACCGCCGAACTCCACCGCCACCAGTTGCGCCACGTCGTCCATGAACGCCTGATAGCGTGCGACTTCTTCCGGGCTGTTGAAGCCTTGGGTGAAGACGAAGTGCAGATTGCCTTCCAGGGCGTGCCCGAAAAGGATCGCTTCGTCGTAGTGATGTTTGTCGAACAGCTCGATCAGGCGGTTGACGCCGATGGCCAGTTGTTCGACCGGGAAGGTGACGTCTTCGATGATCACCGTGGTGCCGGTCTTGCGCACGGCGCCGACGGCGGGAAAGGTGTCTTTGCGGATGGCCCAGAGACGGGCGTTTTCCTGCGGGTCTTCGGTGAAGTCGACCTGCTTTTCCACCGGGAACGCCTTGAGCGACGCCATGATCTGCGCCAGTTGCTCGTGCAGCAAAGTGGACGACGCGGCGCGGGATTCGATCAATAGTGCACAGGCATTGTTCGACAGGTGCTGTACGAAAGCGGGCATGCCGGGTTTGTTCTGTACCGAGCGCAGGCTGCGCCGGTCCAGCAGTTCCACGGCCGACACTGGTTGGCTTTTCAGCACAGACACTGCATTGCAGCAGGTCTCGACATCTGGGAACACAATCAGGGCCGAGGCCTTGTTCGGGTGGTCGATCACGGTGTCGTAGGTCACGGCACTGATGAACCCGAGTGTGCCTTCGGAGCCCACTAGCAAGTGGCTCAAGATATCCACAGGCTCGTCGAAATCCACCAGGGCATTGAGCGACAGGCCGGTGGTATTTTTCAGACGGTATTTGTGGCGAATTTTCGCAGCCAGCTCGGTATTTGCGCGGGTCTCGCGGCCCAGGATCGCCAAGCGTTCCAGCAGCGCGGCGTGGCTTTGGCGAAACGCCGTGACGCTGGCGGCATCCTCGGTGTCGAGACGACTGCCATCGGCCAGCACCAGACGAATGCCGGCCAGGGTGTGATAGGTGTTTTGCGCGGTGCCGCAGCACATGCCGCTGGCATTGTTGGCGACGATCCCGCCGATCTTGCAGGCATTGATCGAGGCCGGGTCCGGACCGATCTTGCGTCCGAACGGTGCCAGCCAGGCGTTGGCCTGGGCGCCGATCACCCCCGGTTGCAGGCGGATTTGCGTGCCTTGGCCGCGGATCTCGCGACCGTTCCAGTTATCCCCCAGCACGATCAGCACCGAGTCGCTGATCGCCTGGCCGGACAGGCTGGTGCCGGCGGCGCGGAAAGTCACCGGCACCTGATCCCTTTGCGCCAGTTGCAGCAGTGCCACCACTTCGTCTTCTGACTCGACGCGGATCACCAGTTGCGGAATCAAACGATAGAAGCTGGCGTCGGTGCCGAAGGCCAGGGTCGACAGCGGGTCGTCGAAACGTCGCTCTTGGGGAATCAGTTGCTGTGCGTCACGCAGGAAAGCGGCCGGTAGACTCATTGGTCCTCCAGGATCAGTACCACCAGGTCTTTTGGACCGTGTGCGCCGTACGCCAGCACTTGCTCGATGTCGGCGGTCTTCGACGGGCCGGACACCAGCAATG
The DNA here is from genome assembly GCF_019956175.1 of Pseudomonas sp. BF-R-30. NCBI lineage: Bacteria > Pseudomonadati > Pseudomonadota > Gammaproteobacteria > Pseudomonadales > Pseudomonadaceae > Pseudomonas > Pseudomonas sp. BF-R-30. Next base: position 73,565 of record NZ_JAHBDE010000055.1, read on the forward strand.
CGTTGGTCGGCATGCCCTGGGCCCATTCGAATTCCTGTTGCACCTGATAGAAGTTGTCGCGGATTTCACTGGCCTTGAGCAGGGCGAAATGCACCGGTGGCGCCAGGCTCATCAGGCGCGGTTCTTCCCGGGTCGGCCAGAGAATAAGGCTGCCCGTGGCAGCGATGGCGCCGAGGGTTCCAGTGATGCTCGCCGGGGTGTCGTTGAACAGCTCGGCTTTCCATTCTTCAACCGGGCGGTCGTAGGCTTTCAGCATTGGCAGGCCGGGATTATTCGCCCAGTGCTGCGTGATCCGTTGACCGTGGGGCGTTGTCGGTGCGATCAGCAGGCTTGGCAACTGGCGGTCCTGCAGCAACTGCGCGAGTAGCGTCGGCCACTCTTGGCCGGACGTCAGATGAATTTCCGTGTGCACCGCTTCCATCAATTTGCGCAGTTGCGCAATGCGTTGCTCGGGCGCGTAGGTGTAAGGCTGGGTCACCAGATCGACATCGAAGTTGTCGGCCACCGGCGTTGTGCCTGTCAGGCTTTTACGCAGTTTGGCGAGGATATTTTGTTTGGCGCTCATCGGCGTTCTCCCTGTTTGGCCAAGTGCTCGCGGGCCATGTCATGCAATGAGCGGGCAGCGGGTTTCGGTGCGCTGTGGTTTTGCGTCCACGGGCCGACATTGCTCGGCGTAAGGGCGCGCAAACGGGTGGCAAAGAAACCGAACAGGCGATAGAGCGTCGGCGAACTGTTGAGCTTGGCCCAGGCGTTCCAGATGAACCGCTCCTTGCGCGAATACTTGCTGCCCTGGCCGCGCATCACTTGATGGGGGCTGTCCGGGGCCTTGACGTTTTCTTCCCGCAGGCGCCGCAGCAAAGCAGGGATCGGGATTTTCACCGGGCAGACTTCACCGCAGGCGCCGCACAGCGACGAGGCGCTCGGGTGATCCGGGACTTTCGCCAGGCCGACCATGTGCGGGGTGATGATTTTTCCGATAGGCCCGGGGTAAACCTCCCCATAGGCATGACCGCCGATTCGGGTGTACACCGGGCAATGATTCATACAGGCGCCGCAGCGAATGCAGTTCAGGGTCTGGCGCAATTCGCTGTCGGCAAAGGCCTGGCTGCGGCCGTTATCGAGCAGTACGAGGTGCACTTCCTGTGGGCCGTCGAGTTCATGTTCCTTGCGCGGGCCGGAGATCATGTTGACGTAGGTGGTGATCGGAATGCCCAAGGCTGAACGGGTCAGCAGCGACAGCAACGGCACCACATCACGCAGGTTTTCCACGACTTTTTCGATACCGGTGACGGCGATGTGCACGGGTGGCACCGTGGTGGTCATGCGACCGTTGCCTTCGTTTTCCACCAGCAGCAGGGTGCCGGTTTCGGCCACGGCGAAGTTGACACCGGAGACGCCGATGTCCGCTTCGAAGAATTTCTGCCGCAGGACTCTGCGACCGATCTGAATGAGTTGGTCTACGTCCTTGGTGTATTCCACGCCAAGTTTGTCGTGGAACAAGGACGCGACCTGACCGGCGTTCTTGTGGATTGCCGGCATGATTATGTGTGAAGGCTTCTCGTGGTCGAGCTGGACGATGTACTCGCCCATGTCCGATTCCAGGCATTCAATGCCCTGTTCAGCGAGGACATGGTTCATCTCCATCTCTTCGCTGACCATCGATTTGCCCTTGATCACTTGCCGCCCCTCGTGAGCGCGGATGATCGAGAGGACGATGCCATTGGCCTCGTCCACCGTTTCCGCCCAGTGCACTGTCACACCGTTGCGGGTCAGGTTCTGTTCCAATTGCTCGAGCAGGTCGGGCAACTTGGAGAGCGCGCGGGCACGGATTGCATTGCCCAGTGCGCGCAAGTGTTCTCTTTCATGGGCATCGCTGAAAGCGGCTGCCCGTTTGGTCATCAGTGAATCCATCGCCTTGCGAAAGTTGCTTCGCAATTGCGGGTCACCCAGTGCGTTGTGGGCGCGGGTGCGGAAATCTTCTTCTACGGCAACCGTAGGAATAATCGTCGAGGTGCTCATTTCACACCTCCGGTTCGCTGCCAGAGGAAGCTGGCCAGATGCTGACCGCGCAACGCTTCCTGCTGTTTTTCCAGCGAGCCGTTGATGTTCATCAAACAGCCGCAGTCGGCACTCAATACCTTGTGCGCGCCGGACTCCTTCAGCGCTCGGGTCTTGTCAGCCACCATCGCGCCGGAAATGTCTGGCATACGGACGCTGAATGTCCCACCAAAGCCACAGCATTCACTTTCGTGATCGTGGTTGACCCGCTCCACATTGCTCAACTGCGCCAACAACTCGCGGCCGTGCAGGTGGGTGTTCATTTCACGGCGTGCCGAGCACGAGGTGTGCAGCGCCACTTTTACGGGCTCGCCGCCGTCCTTGAGCTGCACCTTGCAGACAAACAACAGGAACTCGGCCAGCTCGTAGGTTCTGGCCGCCAGGGCCTGGACCTGTTTCAACGTGTCCGGCTCGTCCTTGAACAAGTCGGCGTAATGTTCGCGCAGCATGCCCGCGCAAGAGCCTGAGGGCACTACCACCGGATAGTCGCCGGCAAACAGCGCCAGTTGCGAGCGCGCCACTGTCCGAGCCTGTTCGGTGTAACCCGAGGTGTAGGCCGGTTGTCCGCAGCAGCTTTGCCCTTGCGGGTATTCGACACGAATGCCTTCGCGCTCCAGCAGGTGGATCGCATCCATCCCGGCTTCCGGGTAGAACAAATCGACCACGCAGGTCCCGAACAGGTAGACCCGTGACGGTTTCTCGCTGGGGTACTGCCGAGGCTCGGGCAGTGGCGGGGCGACACGGGTCGCATTCGGCACGGCGTTGTAAAAAAGCTCGCTCATCAGGCGGTCTCCGGGTGGTCCCGGTTATTCGTCTGTTGAGGCTGCTGAATATAGAGCCGGTAGCTTTCAGCAGCCTTACAGACCGGGGTGTGAGTAGCGGACGCCGGGGGCGTGGCCCGGCGTCGGTTTTTATCGTGTTGCTTGTAGCCCTTAGTGCACCAGCATGCCGGTGAACCAGTAGGCCTGGGCCAACGTGATCAAGCCGACAATCGTTGCAAAGAATAGGCTGTGCTTGAGGGTGAAGCGGAACAGATCCGATTCTTTGCCCACCAGGCCGGTCGCGGCACAAGCCACGGCGATCGATTGTGGCGAGATCATCTTGCCGGTCACGCCACCACTGGTGTTCGCCGCCACCAGCAAGGTGTCGTTGACACCGATCTGATGCGCAGTGGTCGCTTGCAGCGAACTGAACAGCGCGTTGGACGAGGTATCGGAACCGGTGAGGAATACGCCCAGCCAGCCGAGGAACGGCGAGAAGAACGGGAACGCTGCACCGGTGCCTGCCAACACCAGGGCCATGGTCGAAGACATGCCCGAGTAGTTGGTGACGAAGGCAAACGCCAGCACCATGCCGATGGACAGGATTGGCCAGCGCAGTTCGTAGAAGGTCTCTTTAAAAGTGGTCAGACCAGTTTTGATATTGATCTTCAGCACCAGCATCGAGATCAGCGCCGAGAAGAAAATCGCCGTGCCGGTGGCGGAAATCGGGTCCAGTTTGAACACTGCCGGAAGGGCGGTTGGCGCGACTACGATCGGTGCGACCTTGATCACCATCTGATCCAGGTGCGGGATGGCGAAGTTGAATACGAAGCTGTACATCGAACCGCCGGCGGCGAACATCGCCTTGAACGGCTTCAGGGTCCAGATGGTGACCAGTACGGTCAGGATCAGGAACGGCGACCATGCCTTGAAGATTTCCCCAAGGCTGTAGGGCGAAGCCACGGTGGTGCGCTTCTGGCCGAAACCACCGACGCTGGCGCTCACCACGGAGGCCGAGACAGCGCCGACGATGTGTTGGCCGGCGGCGCGTTTTGGTTGCCAGACTTTCAGGAACAGGGTCAGGGAAATCAGACTGGCCAGGGCCGAGGTGATGTCCGGCAGTTCCGGGCCGATGAAGTTCGAGGTGAAGTACTGGGTGACGGCAAAGCTCAAGCCGGCCACCAGCGCTGCCGGCCACGTTTCCCGCACGCCGCGCAGGCCGTCCATCATGAACACCAGCCAGAACGGCACGAACAGCGACAGCAGCGGCAGTTGGCGGCCGGTCATGGCGCCGATCTTGAACGCGTCGATACCGGTCACTTGCCCGGCAACGATGATCGGAATGCCCAGGGCGCCGAAGGCCACTGGCGCGGTGTTGGCGATCAGGCACAGGCCGGCGGCGTACAGCGGGTTGAAGCCAAGTCCTACCAGCAGCGCAGCGGTAATCGCCACGGGTGCGCCAAAACCGGCTGCACCTTCGAGGAAGGCGCCGAAGCAGAAACCGATCAGCAGAACCTGCAGGCGCTGGTCATCGGTGATCGACAGAACCGAACTGCGGATGACTTCAAACTGCCCGCTCTTGACCGTCAGTTTGTAGAGGAACACCGCTGCCACGATGATCCAGGCGATCGGCCACAGGCCATAAGCGAAGCCATACCCGGCGGCGGCGAACGCCATATCGACCGGCATCTGGAAGGCGAAGATCGCCACCAGGATCGATAAAGCCAGGGTGATGCTGCCGGCCACATGTCCTTTGAGGCGGAACACGGCCAAAGCCAGGAAGAAAAATACGATGGGGATGACGGCGGCGAGTGCGGACAAGCCGAGGCTGCCAAGCGGGGTATAGAGCTGTTGCCAGGTTTGCATATGGGGTGGCCCCTAATTGTTGTTGGTCAGGCACTGATCAGCGTTCTTGGATAATTGGTAAGACCAATTTACAATCGCTGTTGGCTAGGGTAAAAGCCTTGTAGGCGGTGTGTCAATTTGCCGCCCTAAAACTTTTGTCGAATGCGAAGAGCGCAGGTCGTCTGTCTGGTAAGACCAAATGCGCAATGGCAGGTGCTGGCGCGGCGCCGATAGGCCAGAATAGAGCCCCGGCGAGCCGTCGGATCGTGGAGTAATCGAGTTATGGGGTTTGATCAGATTCGTCAGCGCCGTTTGTCTGACGATATTGTCGAGCAGCTTGAGGGCATGATCCTCGAGGGCACGCTGAAAGCGGGTGAGCGCTTGCCGGCCGAACGTGCGTTGGCCGAACAATTTGGCGTGTCACGCCCTTCGTTGCGCGAAGCCATTCAGAAGCTGACCGCCAAGGGCCTGCTGGTCAGTCGCCAGGGCGGCGGCAACTATGTGGTGGAGTCGCTGGGTAGCACCTTCAGTGATCCCTTGTTGCACTTGCTGGAAAGCAACCCCGAGGCACAGCGCGATCTGCTGGAGTTTCGGCATACACTGGAAGCGTCTTGCGCCTACTACGCGGCGTTGCGTGCCACTGATGTGGATCGCGAGCGACTGACCGCGGCATTCAACGAGTTACAGGACTGCTATTCGCGTCACGAAGAGGTGGGTCGTGCTGAAGAGGGTGCGGCGGACGCAAGCTTTCACCTGGCGATCGCCGAGGCCAGCCACAATGCTGTGCTGCTTCACACCATTCGTGGGCTGTTCGACCTGCTCAAGCGCAACGTGGTGACCAACATCGGTGGCATGTACAAGCAGCGCACTGAAACCCGCGACATGCTGATCACGCAGCATCGAGAGTTGTATCAGGCGATTATCGAAGGGCGGGCGGAGCAGGCGCGGGAAGTTTCCAGCCGACACATTCTGTATGTACAGGAGGTACTGGAGGAGGTGCGTCAGGAAGTGCAGCGCGTGGCCCGGGCGGAACGGCGCAAGGGGATGTAGCCAGTCGGCTCCATATCATTTGTGAGGTTGCTTTCGCGGGCAAGCTCGCTCCCACAGGTACACCGAAACCCTGTGGGAGCGGGCTTGCCCGCGAAGGGGCCTCAAGGCGAAAGAGTCAGTCTTCCTTGCCCTTGTTGCGCACCGCACGCTGCAACTCGCGACCGGCGTCGCGTTCGCGCTCGGTATCGCGCTTGTCGTATTCCTTCTTGCCCTTGCCCAGAGCGATCTCGCACTTGACCATGTGCTTGCTCCAGTACCAGGACAGGCACACGCAGGCGTAACCCTTTTGCTGCACGGCCGCGGCCAGCTTTTCCAGCTCGCGCCGGTTGAGCAGCAATTTACGGGTGCGCACCGGATCGGCAATGACGTGGGTACTGGCGGTCGTCAGGGGCGTAATGTGGCTGCCGAGCAGCCAGGCTTCGCCATCCTTGAGCAGTACGTAGCTGTCAACCAGCTGCAGTTTGCTTGCCCGCAGACTTTTTACTTCCCAGCCGGCCAGGACCAGACCAGCCTCGAAACGATGTTCGATGAAGTAATCGTGTCGCGCCTTTTTGTTTTGCGCGATGGTCCCTGTTGGGTGTTTCTTCTGTTTAGCCATAGGGGCGGCATTATAGGGAGTTGCACGCGAGTCGGCTACGGTGTTGCTACGTGCTTGAGCAGGTTGATTGAATCCCGGACAATGCGGCCTCTTTTTTGAACGCTTGGGCGTGATAACGATGTCGACAGACAAGGTTTCTGTCCACGGCAGTTGGGCTAGCCGCTGGGTCTTCATACTCGCCGCGACCGGTTCGGCCGTGGGGCTGGGTAGTATCTGGAAATTTCCGTACATGGTCGGCGTCTATGGCGGCGGCGCCTTCGTGCTGATGTTCCTGGCCTGTATCGCATTGATCGGCGTGCCGGTCATGCTGGCGGAAACCCTGATCGGCCGGCGTGCCCGACAGAGTCCGGCCAATGCCTTGAAGATACTGGCGGTCGAGGCGGGGCACTCGGCCAAATGGTCCTGGGGCGCGTTTGCCGGGATGATCACGGCATTGCTGATCCTGTCGTTCTACAGTGTGGTTGGCGGCTGGTCGCTGGACTACATCATCGACATGGGGCGTGGCGATTTTCAGGGTGCGACGCCTGATCAGGTGGGGGCTTACTTCGGCAATGTGATCGCCGATCCCTGGCGCCTGACACTTTGGCACACGATTTTCATGCTGTTGTCAGCGGTGGTGATCGCCAAGGGCGTGGTTGCCGGGCTTGAGCGCAGTTTGCGCATCATGATGCCGTTGTTGTTCGTGATGATCCTCGTGCTGCTGGGCTACAGCATGACCACCGGTCATTTCATGGAAGGCGTGCATTTCATGTTCGACTTCCACCCGGAAAAGGTCATGGACGGCTTGTTGCCCGCGATGGGGCATGCGTTCTTTTCCCTGAGCGTGGGCGTTGGCTCGATCATGATCTACGGTGCGTACATGCCGAAGAACTCATCGATTTCAGGGACGGTTGTCGGGGTGGCGCTGCTCGACACCTTCGTTTCCCTGGTGGCCGGCCTGGCGTTGTTTCCGATTGTTTTCGCGGCGGGCCTGAATCCGAGCGAAGGGCCAGGGCTGATGTTCGTCAGCCTGCCGTTTGCCTTCGGTAACGTCGCGTTCGGGCAACTGATGGGTGTTGTGTTCTTCGTGCTGGTGGCGGTCGCTGCCTGGAGTTCGGCGATTTCCCTGCTGGAACCGATGGTGGCCTACCTGGTCGAGCGCACTAAAGTGAGTCGTGCCTGGGTCACCTTCTGGCTGGCTTTCAGCTGCTGGTTTGTCGGTCTGGGTACGGTGTTCTCCTTCAATATCTGGAAGGAGGTCAAGTTCTTCGTGAACGATGGCGGGATGTTCCACCTCTACCAATGGGGAGCGGCCGGAGGCCTCGACTTCTTTGGCGTGATCGATTTCTTCACCTCGCGACTCATGCTGCCGCTTGGCGGTTTGTGTTTCGTAGTGTTTGCGGGCTGGATCATGGGGCGTGAAGCGGTGCGTGACGAGTTGTCGATCCGTAACCCTGCGCTGTTTGGCCTGTCCTTGTTCTTGATGCGCTATGTGGCGCCCATCGGCATTCTCGTAGTGTTTGCCGCCCAGCTGTGGAAGTGACGCTGACATGACGACACACATTTCTCGTTCGGCCTTGCTGCCGTACCCGGCGCAAGCGCTGTATGACCTGGTCAACGACGTGGCGCGCTATCCGGAGTTTCTGCCGTGGTGCTCGTCCGCCGAAGTCCTGGAGAGCTCACCTGAGCATATGCGGGCGAGTGTCGGCGTGGCGAAGGGTGGCCTCAGTCAGCATTTCGTGACGCGCAACACGTTGATTCCGGGGCAGTCGATCGAAATGAACCTCGAAGAGGGCCCTTTCACCCAATTGCATGGCATTTGGGTATTCAAGGCGCTGACCGACAAAGCCTGCAAGATCAGCCTCGATCTGTCGTTCGATTATGCCGGGCCGCTGGTTCGCGCCACCTTGGGGCCGCTGTTCAATCAGGCGGCCAACACTTTGGTGGATGCGTTCTGCCAGCGCGCCAAGCAGATACATGGTTGAGGTCATGATTGAAGTCGAGGTGGTCTACGCGGCCGTAGACCGTCAGGTGCTGCTGACAGTGGCCGTACCTGTCGGAACGACCGTACGGGCGGCCTTGCTCAGGTCGGCCGTGGCTGAAGAGTTTCCGGAGCTGGATCTGACCCATTGCCCTGTGGGGATCTTCGGGAAGGTGGTCGCTGACCCGGAGAGTCGGGTAGTCCAGGCCGGGGATCGCATCGAGATTTACCGCCCGTTGCTGGCCGATCCGAAAGAGGTGCGCCGACTGCGCGCGGCGAAAGCTGCCGAGGCCAAAGCGCGGAATCAGTGAGTGGCTTGAACGCCAGACAATAAAAAGCCCGGGCATGCCGGGCTTTTTATTGCGTCGCAAATTATTGCGGCGAGGTGTCCAGTGGTTCCGGCGTCGGGACCGGAACGGTTTCTACGCCGTCGACGTCCTTCTGGATCTGATCCAGCAACGAACCTGGCTTGACCGGTTTTTCCGGTTTTGGCTTCTCGACGTTTTCTGCCGGGGCAGCCACTGTCGTGCCGCTGTCCTTGCCGAGAATGGCTTCGTCACGGCTCACACCTGGCATGAAATCGCCGGAGAGGCTGACAAGCTGATCATTTGGGTTGAAGATAACGCTAATGCGTTCCTGTTGGCGTTCACCGCCACCCGGTTGCAGGCTGTACAGATAATCCCAGCGATCGGCATGGAACGTGTCAGTCAGCAGAGGGTTGCCCATGATAAACCGTACTTGCTTACGGGTCATTCCCGGGCGTAACTGGTCTATCATGTCCTGCGTGACGACATTGCCCTGCTGGATGTCGATTTTGTAAACCCCGGGGAATGAACAACCGGCGAGTGCGAGCAGTCCCACAAAGGTGAAACTGGTTAGCAAGAGCTTGGTGTTTTGCATCGGTGGGCGACTTCCACTATCTTGGCTGGGACAACGTAAACGCCGATCATACCCGCATTAAGAGAAGCTGCGAAGCAGCATCGCGAGAAAGCTGACCATGGTTGAAAATAGCGAACTACGCAAAGCCGGCCTCAAAGTGACCCTTCCACGGGTCAAAATTCTGCAAATGCTCGATTCCGCCGAGCAGCGCCACATGAGTGCCGAGGATGTCTACAAGGCCCTTATGGAGGCTGGTGAGGACGTCGGTCTGGCCACGGTTTACCGTGTTCTGACCCAGTTCGAGGCAGCTGGCCTTGTGGTGCGGCACAACTTCGACGGAGGCCATGCGGTCTTCGAACTGGACGACGGAAAGCATCACGACCATATGGTCAACGTCGAAACCAGCGAAGTGATCGAATTCTTCGACGAAGAAATCGAGCGGCTTCAGAAAGCAATCGTCGACAAGTATGGCTTCGAGATGGTTGATCACAATCTGGTGCTGTACGTGCGCAAGAAAAAGTAAGCATGTCGCGCGAACATTCAGTTCGCGAAACGAACGAAGGCGACCCCAGGGTCGCCTTCGTGCTTTCTGCCTTTATTCAAGCTTTTGCGGCCACCACCATTTTTTTGGCATGCGCCAGGGATTCCTTGGTGAGGTCGATGCCGCCCAGCATCCGTGCGACTTCTTCGACGCGGTCGTTTTTGCTCAATCTGGAAACGGCCGTGCGGGTGGCATCTTCGCCGCGCACTTTATGCACAAATAGATGTTGATGGCCTTGCGCCGCCACTTGCGGCAAGTGGGTCACGGTCAGTACCTGCCCGCGCTCGCCGAGGCGACGCAGCAGCTGGCCGACGATTTCTGCAGTCGGACCACCGATACCAACGTCCACTTCGTCGAACACCAGAGTGGGAACGCGAGATGTCTGCGCGGTGATCACCTGGATCGCCAGGCTGATCCGTGACAGCTCGCCTCCGGATGCAACTTTTGCCAAGGCTTTCAATGGTTGACCCGGGTTGGCGCTGACCAGTAGTTCAACCTGTTCAAGTCCGTTAGGCAGCAGTTCGTCGCTACTGTTTGGGCGCAGCTCGATGGTGAAGCGCCCGCCAGGCATGCCCAGGCGCTGGATCTCCTGTTCCACGGCGCTGGCCAGGCTGCTCGAGGCTTGATGGCGCAGATCGCTCAGTTCGCGAGCCTTTTCCTGATAATGGCGAGCGTATGAAGACAGTTCGTCGCTCAGTCTCTCGATGGATTCGTCGTTGGCGTTGAGGGTTTCGATTTCATCCAGCAGTTTCTGCTGCATCTCGGCAACTTCGGTCGGCTGGATGCGGTGTTTGCGCGCCAGGGTGTAGATCGCGTCGAGGCGCTCTTCAAGGTATTGAAGGCGCGATGGATCGGCGTCGAAGTTGTCGAGGAAGCGGTTCAGTTCACCCACGGCCTCTTCAACCTGGATCTGTGCACTGGTCAACAGGCTGCTGGCTTCGCCCAGCGCACCGATCGAGCTGTTCACGCTCGACAGGCGGTTGAGGCTGGCGGTCAGGGCGTTCAGTACATTCCCGGAATCACTTTCACTGCATTGCTCGACGACTTGCCGGCAGATCCCGAGCAAGGTCTCTGCGTTTGTCAGGTTCTTGTGCTCCTGCTCGAGCTGCTCCAGCTCGTTGTCGCCAAGGCCAAGGTTCTCCAGTTCTTCGAGTTGATAGCTGAGCAACTGATGGCGGGCGCGTTGCTCATCGCCGGAGTTGGAGAGTCGCTCCAGTTCCTGGCGGGTCTGGCGCCAACGCTGGGCGGCGAGCTGAACCTGGCGGGCAAGGTCGGTCGCGCCGGCATATTCATCGAGCAGGCGGCGGTGAGTATCGGTCTTGAGCAGGGATTGGTGTTCGTGCTGGCTGTGAATGTCGATCAGCAGCTCGCCCAGCGCCTTGAGGTCGCCAAGCGGGCAGGGCGTGCCGTTGATGTAGCCGCGCGAACGTCCTTCGGATGTGATGACCCGGCGCAGGATGCACGGGCCGTCGTTTTCGAGGTCGCGTTCGGCCAGCCAGGCGCTGGCTTCCGGAATGTCGACCAGATCGAAGGTGGCCAGGATATCGGCCTTGTCGGCGCCGGGGCGGACCACGCCGCTGTCGGCGCGATCACCCAGGGTAAGGCCCAGCGCGTCGAGCATGATCGACTTGCCCGCGCCGGTTTCTCCGGTGATCACGCTCATCCCGCGATCGAGTTCGAGATCGAGATGTTCAACGATGGCGTAGTTGTGTACGGACAGGTGCACCAGCATATGGGCCGCTCCCAGGTGTTAGGTCTGGTTATTTATACAGTGTTTTGTTTCGGGCTGACAATGCCCCTCGTTAGCTCGATTCGCTCGGACCGACGAAAGCCTTATCGCGACCGGGAATGACAAAGCAGTTGTTTTTTGTAGGGTTAATCGTCGACCCCCCTTGAAGCCGGATTTTGCGGCCCCATATAGCTGGGCAGACGCGCGAGTTGAGCTCGCGGACGAAATTGAAAGGAGAAATCTATGGCTGACGAACAGACAGTGGATACGCAAAACCCAGACGCCAACCAGGCGCCCGAGGCTTCGGGTGATGACCTGGCGGCTCGTGTACAAGTGCTCGAAGAGCAACTGGCAGGCGCTCAGGATCAGGCTTTGCGTGTAGCCGCCGATCTGCAGAACGTCCGCCGTCGCGCCGAGCAGGATGTGGAGAAGGCTCACAAGTTCGCGCTGGAAAAATTCGCCGGCGACCTGCTGCCGATCGTCGACAGCCTGGAGCGTGGCCTGGAACTGTCCAGCCCGGACGACGAAAGCATCCGTCCGATGCGCGAAGGCATCGAGCTGACCCTGAAAATGTTCCACGACACTCTCAAGCGTTATCAGCTTGAAGCGATCGATCCGCATGGCGAACCGTTCAACGCCGTTCAGCATCAGGCAATGGCCATGCAGGAAAGCGCCGATGTCGAGCCTAACAGCGTTCTGAAGGTGTTCCAGAAGGGCTATCAGCTCAATGGTCGCCTGTTGCGCCCGGCGATGGTCGTGGTCAGCAAGGCGCCTGCGCCGGTTTCGCCTTCGATTGACGAGCAGGCTTGAAATCCGCCGCAAGGCCCCCATTTATAAGTCAAGCGTTTAAGTGCTACCGCAGTTAGCCACCACTGCTGCGGCAACCAAATCCAAAGTTTCGGGAGAGTGAACATGGGCAAAATTATCGGTATCGACCTGGGGACTACCAACTCCTGCGTCTCCGTGCTGGAAAACGGCAAGGCAAAAGTTATTGAAAACGCTGAAGGCGCGCGTACCACGCCGTCGATCATCGCTTACGCCAACGATGGCGAAATCCTGGTTGGCCAGTCGGCCAAGCGTCAGGCCGTGACCAATCCGCACAACACCCTGTACGCGGTGAAGCGTCTGATCGGTCGTCGTTTCGACGAAGAAGTCGTGCAGAAAGACATTCAGATGGTCCCTTACAAGATCGTCAAGGCTGACAACAGCGACGCCTGGGTTGAAGTGAACGGCCAGAAAATGGCACCGCCACAAATCTCGGCTGAAATCCTGAAGAAGATGAAGAAGACCGCCGAAGACTATCTCGGCGAGACCGTGACTGAAGCGGTGATCACCGTTCCGGCCTACTTCAACGACAGCCAGCGCCAGGCGACCAAAGACGCCGGCCGCATCGCTGGCCTGGACGTAAAACGTATCATCAACGAACCAACCGCAGCTGCTCTGGCTTACGGCATGGACAAGGCCAAGGGCGATCACACCGTGATCGTTTACGACCTGGGCGGCGGTACTTTCGACGTTTCCGTGATCGAGATCGCTGAAGTCGATGGCGAGCACCAGTTCGAAGTACTGGCCACCAACGGTGACACGTTCCTGGGCGGTGAAGACTTTGACATTCGTCTGATCGACTACCTCGTCGACGAATTCAAGAAAGAAAGCGGCATGAACCTCAAGGGCGACCCGCTGGCCATGCAGCGCCTGAAAGAAGCTGCTGAAAAAGCCAAGATCGAACTGTCCTCGAGCCAGTCGACCGACGTGAACCTGCCGTACATCACTGCAGACGCCACCGGTCCTAAGCACTTGAACGTGAAGATCTCCCGCGCCAAGCTCGAAGCGCTGGTGGAAGACCTGGTTCAGCGCACCATCGAACCTTGCCGCATCGCAATGAAAGATGCCGGTATCGACGTTGGCGCGATCAACGACGTGATCCTGGTGGGCGGTCAGACCCGTATGCCACTGGTTCAGAAGCTGGTAACCGAGTTCTTCGGTAAAGAAGCTCGTAAAGACGTCAACCCGGACGAAGCGGTTGCCATGGGTGCTGCCATCCAGGGTGCGGTACTGGCCGGTGACGTGAAAGACGTTCTGCTGCTCGACGTCAGCCCGCTGACCCTGGGTATCGAAACCATGGGTGGCGTGATGACTGCGCTGATCGAGAAAAACACCACGATTCCTACCAAGAAATCGCAAGTGTTCTCGACTGCCGACGACAACCAGGGCGCCGTGACCATTCACGTGCTGCAAGGCGAGCGTAAGCAAGCCGCACAGAACAAGTCCCTGGGCAAGTTCGACCTGGCTGACATTCCACCAGCTCCACGTGGCGTGCCGCAGATCGAAGTGACCTTCGACATCGACGCCAACGGCATCCTGCACGTAGGTGCGAAGGACAAGGCTACCGGCAAGACTCAGTCGATCGTGATCAAGGCCAACTCCGGTCTGTCCGACGAAGAAATCGAGCGCATGGTGCGTGATGCCGAGGCTAACGCCGAGGAAGATCGCAAGTTCGAAGAGCTGGCCGCTGCCCGTAACCAGGGTGATGCACTGGTTCACTCGACTCGCAAAATGGTCTCCGACGCCGGCGATAAAGTGACCGCTGAAGAGAAGACTGCAATCGAAGCTGCCGTAGTTGCCCTGGAAGCCGCCGTTAAAGGCGACGACAAGGCTGCTATCGACGCCAAGGTTGAAGAACTGTCGAAAGTCTCCGCTCCAGTGGCGCAGAAGATGTACGCCGAACAGGCTCAGCCTGCTGAAGGCGCGACACCGCACGACGACAAGGCGGAAAAGGCTGACGACGTTGTCGACGCCGAGTTCGAAGAAGTCAAAGACCACAAGTAAGTTGTTGGTCGGCCGGTTGACTGCCTTTAGGCGGTGACTGGTAGGATGTCGCCGCGCGGGAGCTTGCTCCCGCGTTGGCGTATCTGGAATACGCGAATTTTTACAGCATGCGACAACGTTCACGTGCTGGTGGTATGGCCGGAAATGCTCCTGCTTTTCGTGCCGCAAGTACCGCAAGAATCAAAGACCAGGATCGTTGAATTGACGTGAGTTGGGTCCGGGCCTGTATTGGGGCTCAACGAGTTCGGCAAACTCAGGAGGGTTTTGTCGGACGTCCTCAAGAGTGCAAAGACTTATGGCAAAGCGTGACTATTACGAAGTGTTGGGTGTTGAGCGTGGTTCAAGCGAAGCGGACCTGAAGAAGGCTTACCGTCGCCTGGCGATGAAGCACCACCCGGACCGTAATCCCGATGACAAGGCGTCGGAAGAGATGTTCAAGGAGGCCAACGAGGCCTACGAAGTGCTGTCCGATTCCAGCAAGCGCGCGGCGTACGACCAGTACGGCCATGCCGGTGTCGACCCGAGCATGGGTGGCGGCGGTGCCGGGTTCGGCGGTCAGAACTTCTCCGACATCTTTGGTGATGTCTTCAGTGACTTCTTCGGTGGTGGTCGCGGCGGTTCCCGTGGCGGTGCTCAGCGCGGCAGTGACTTGCGCTACACCCTGGAGCTGGATCTCGAAGAGGCGGTGCGCGGTACGACCGTGAATATCCGCGTTCCGACGCTGGTCAACTGCAAGCCTTGCGACGGCTCCGGCGCCAAGAAAGGTTCTGCGCCGGTGACCTGCCCGACTTGCGGCGGTATCGGCCAGGTGCGCATGCAGCAAGGTTTCTTCTCGGTGCAGCAGACCTGCCCGCGCTGCCATGGCCAAGGCAAGATCATTTCCGATCCGTGCGATTCCTGCCACGGCGAAGGTCGTATCGAAGAGTACAAGACCCTGTCGGTGAAAGTGCCGGCCGGTGTCGATACCGGTGATCGCATTCGTCTGTCCGGCGAAGGCGAGGCGGGTGCCCAGGGTGGCCCGACTGGCGACCTGTACGTGGTGATCAATGTGCGCGAGCACTCGATTTTCCAGCGCGATGGCAAGCACCTGTTCTGCGAAGTGCCGATCAGCTTCGTCGATGCGGCGCTGGGTGGCGAGCTGGAAATTCCGACCCTTGATGGTCGGGTCAAGCTGAAGATCCCTGAGGGGACCCAGACCGGCAAGCAGTTCCGTGTGCGCGGCAAGGGTGTCGCGCCAGTGCGTGGCGGTGGTGCTGGCGACTTGATGTGCCGCGTGGCGGTCGAGACTCCGGTCAACCTGAGCCGTCGCCAGCGTGAAATGCTCGAGGAATTCCGTAGTTCGCTGGCGGATGACAACAGCCATTCGCCAAAAACCACCGGTTGGTTCGAAGGCGTGAAGCGCTTCTTCGGCGATTTGTAAGGAGACAGGCATGCGACGTATTGCAGTGATGGGCGCCGCCGGGCGCATGGGCAAGACCCTGATTGAAGCCGTGCAGCAAACCCCGGGCGCCGGTCTGACGGCGGCGGTGGATCGTCCCGACAGCACGTTGGTCGGCGCGGATGCCGGTGAGTTGGCTGCGCTGGGTCGTATCGGCGTGCCTCTGTCCGGTGATCTGGATCGGGTTGTCGACGAGTTCGACGTGCTGATCGACTTCACGCACCCGACGGTGACCCTGAAGAACCTGGCGTTCTGCCGTAAACACGGCAAGGCCATGATCATCGGTACCACCGGTTTCAGCGTTGAAGAAAAGCAGTTGCTGGCGGAAGCGGGCAAGGACATTCCGATTGTCTTCGCGGCCAACTTCAGTGTCGGGGTCAACCTGTGCCTGAAGTTGCTCGACACGGCCGCTCGCGTATTGGGCGACGATGTCGATATCGAAATCACCGAAGCTCACCATCGGCATAAAGTCGATGCGCCGTCCGGCACTGCCGTGCGCATGGGAGAGGTGATTGCCGATGCGTTGGGTCGCGATCTGAAAAAGGTGGCGGTGTATGGTCGTGAGGGCCAGACCGGCGCTCGTGATCGCGAGACCATTGGTTTCGCCACTGTGCGCGCTGGCGACATCGTCGGTGATCACACCGTGCTGTTCGCCGCCGACGGCGAGCGTGTCGAGATCACCCACAAGGCGTCCAGTCGCATGACGTTCGCCAAGGGCGCGGTACGTGCTGCATTGTGGCTGGACGGGCGCGAGCCTGGCCTTTACGACATGCAAGACGTGCTCGATCTGCGTTAAGATGCACCCGAAATCGGGCTCGCGCACAGCGTTTGAGCCCGGTTTTGTTCCGCCAAGCGACGTCCTGTCGCATTCTCCAGCCTTTAAGGCTCATTGGCGGTAGACCAAAAAGGCCTTTTTCTGTAAGCTACAGCTTTAGTGTGTCCACTAAAAGCGCGCAGAATAATTCAGTGAAGAAGCGGGGTGACGTGTCCATACGTCACTCCGCTTTTTTACAACCTGCGATCGCCCTTTCAGGCTTTATTTACGGGAGGTCTTCTTGACTAAGCCAGCCATACTCGCCCTTGCTGATGGCAGCATTTTTCGCGGCGAAGCCATTGGAGCCGACGGTCAAACCGTTGGTGAGGTGGTGTTCAACACCGCAATGACCGGCTATCAGGAAATCCTTACCGATCCTTCCTACGCCCAACAGATTGTTACCCTGACTTACCCGCACATCGGCAACACCGGCACCACGCCGGAAGACGCCGAGTCCAACCGCGTCTGGTCTGCCGGCCTGGTCATCCGTGACCTGCCACTGGTGGCGAGCAACTGGCGTAACACGATGTCCCTGTCCGACTACCTGAAGGCCAACAATGTTGTGGCCATCGCCGGTATCGACACCCGCCGCCTGACGCGCATCCTGCGTGAAAAAGGCGCGCAGAACGGCTGCATCATGGCCGGTGACAACATTTCCGAAGCCGCCGCCATTGCCGCCGCCCAGGGTTTTCCAGGCCTCAAGGGCATGGACCTGGCGAAAGTCGTCAGCACCAAGGAAAGCTACGAGTGGCGCTCGACTGTCTGGGATCTGAAAACCGACAGCCACGCGACCATCGAAGCTTCCGAGCTGCCGTACCACGTGGTTGCCTACGACTACGGTGTCAAGGTGAACATCCTGCGCATGCTGGTCGAGCGCGGTTGCCGCGTGACCGTCGTGCCTGCGCAAACACCTGCTGCCGATGTGCTGGCGCTGAAGCCGGACGGCGTATTCCTGTCCAACGGCCCTGGTGACCCGGAGCCTTGCGACTACGCGATCCAGGCGATCAAGGACGTGCTGGAAACCGAAATTCCGGTCTTCGGTATCTGTCTCGGTCACCAACTGCTGGCCCTGGCCTCCGGCGCCAAGACCCTGAAAATGGGTCATGGCCACCACGGTGCCAACCACCCCGTCCAGGACCTGGACAGCGGTGTGGTGATGATCACCAGCCAGAACCACGGTTTTGCCGTAGACGAAGCGACCCTGCCGGCCAACGTTCGCGCGATCCACAAATCGCTGTTCGACGGCACCCTGCAAGGTATCGAGCGTACCGACAAGAGCGCCTTCAGCTTCCAGGGTCACCCGGAAGCCAGCCCTGGCCCGAACGACGTAGCGCCATTGTTCGATCGCTTCATCACCGAGATGGCCAAGCGACGCTGATCGCTCGCCCTGATGTAGCAAGGCTTGAGGGTGGTCCCGATACCGGTGGCCCCCTCAAGGCTTCAGATTGAACAAGACGGCTTGCCGACTGACCTGCGGATTTGAGTGACAAACCCATGCCAAAACGTACAGACATTAAAAGCATCCTGATTCTCGGCGCTGGCCCGATCGTGATCGGCCAGGCCTGCGAATTCGACTACTCCGGCGCCCAGGCCTGTAAAGCCCTGCGCGAGGAGGGCTACCGCGTCATCCTGGTGAACTCCAACCCGGCCACCATCATGACCGACCCGGCCATGGCCGACGCCACCTACATCGAGCCGATCAAGTGGCAGACCGTTGCCAAGATCATCGAAAAAGAGCGTCCGGACGCGCTGCTGCCGACCATGGGCGGCCAGACTGCTCTGAACTGCGCCCTGGATCTGGAGCGCGAAGGCGTTCTGGAGAAGTTCGGCGTAGAGATGATCGGTGCCAACGCCGACACCATCGACAAGGCTGAAGATCGTTCGCGTTTCGACAAGGCGATGAAGTCCATCGGCCTGGCGTGCCCGCGCTCCGGTATCGCCCACAGCATGGAAGAGGCCAACGCGGTCCTCGAGAAGCTTGGCTTCCCGTGCATCATCCGTCCGTCCTTCACCATGGGCGGCACCGGTGGCGGTATCGCTTACAACCGTGAAGAGTTCGAAGAAATCTGCGCCCGTGGTCTGGACCTGTCGCCGACCAAGGAACTGCTGATCGACGAATCGCTGATCGGTTGGAAAGAGTACGAGATGGAGGTTGTCCGCGATAAGAAGGACAACTGCATCATCGTCTGCTCCATCGAAAACTTCGACCCGATGGGCGTGCACACCGGTGACTCGATCACCGTGGCACCTGCACAGACCCTGACTGACAAGGAATACCAGATCCTGCGTAACGCCTCCCTGGCGGTACTGCGCGAGATCGGCGTGGAAACCGGCGGCTCCAACGTTCAGTTCGGTATCTGCCCGAACACTGGCCGCATGGTCGTGATCGAGATGAACCCGCGTGTATCCCGTTCGTCGGCCCTGGCTTCGAAAGCCACCGGCTTCCCGATCGCCAAGGTTGCGGCCAAGCTGGCCGTGGGTTACACCCTCGACGAGCTGTCGAACGACATCACCGGCGGCAAGACCCCGGCGTCCTTCGAGCCGTCCATCGACTACGTCGTCACCAAGCTGCCACGCTTTGCCTTCGAGAAGTTTTCCAAGGCTGACGCGCGCCTGACCACTCAGATGAAGTCGGTCGGTGAAGTCATGGCCATCGGCCGGACCTTCCAGGAGTCCCTGCAGAAAGCCCTGCGCGGCCTGGAAGTCGGTGTTTGCGGTCTGGACGAGAAGGTTGATCTGGCCAACCCGGAAAGCATGAGCGTGCTCAAGCGCGAGCTGACCGTGCCGGGCGCCGAGCGTATCTGGTACGTGGCGGACGCCATGCGCGCCGGCATGAGTGTTGAAGACATCTTCGGCATGACCATGATCGATCCTTGGTTCCTGGTGCAGATGGAAGACCTGATCAAGGACGAAGAGAAGGTCAAGACCCTGGGGCTGACCAGCATCGACCGCGATCTGATGTTCCGCCTCAAGCGCAAAGGCTTCTCCGATATGCGCCTGGCCAAACTGCTGGGCGTGACCGAGAAGAGCCTGCGTGCTCATCGTCACAAGCTGGAAATCTTCCCGGTCTACAAGCGCGTCGACACCTGCGCCGCTGAGTTCGCCACCGATACTGCTTACCTCTACTCGACGTACGAAGAAGAGTGCGAAGCGGCGCCATCGGGTCGCGACAAGATCATGATCCTGGGTGGCGGTCCGAACCGTATCGGCCAGGGCATCGAGTTCGACTACTGCTGCGTACACGCGGCACTGGCCCTGCGCGATGACGGCTACGAGACCATCATGGTCAACTGCAACCCGGAAACCGTATCCACCGACTACGACACCTCCGATCGCCTGTACTTCGAGCCAGTAACCCTGGAAGACGTATTGGAAATCGTCCGCGTCGAGAAGCCGAAAGGCGTGATCGTCCAGTACGGCGGCCAGACCCCGCTGAAACTGGCTCGTGCCCTGGAAGCTGCTGGCGTGCCGATCATCGGCACCAGCCCAGATGCAATCGACCGCGCCGAAGACCGTGAGCGCTTCCAGCAGATGGTTCAGCGCCTGAACCTGCGTCAGCCGCCAAACGCCACCGTGCGCAGCGAAGACGAAGCGATTCGTGCCGCCAGCAAGATCGGTTACCCGCTGGTGGTGCGCCCGTCCTATGTACTGGGCGGTCGTGCGATGGAAATCGTTTACGAAGAAGAAGAACTCAAGCGCTACCTGCGTGAAGCGGTTCAAGTGTCCAACGACAGCCCGGTGCTGCTGGACCACTTCCTCAACTGCGCGATCGAAATGGACGTGGATGCGGTCTGCGACGGCAAGGACGTGGTAATCGGCGCGATCATGCAGCACATCGAGCAAGCCGGTGTTCACTCCGGTGACTCCGCATGCTCGCTGCCGCCGTACTCGCTGCCGGCGCACATCCAGGACGAGATGCGCGAACAGGTCAAGAAAATGGCCCTGGAGCTGGGTGTGGTTGGCCTGATGAACGTACAGTTGGCGCTGCAAGGCGAGGACATCTACGTCATCGAAGTCAACCCGCGCGCCTCCCGTACCGTACCGTTCGTGTCCAAGTGCATCGGTGTTTCCCTGGCGATGATCGCAGCGCGAGTGATGGCCGGCAAAACCCTGAAAGAGCTGGGTTTCACCAAGGAAATCATCCCGAACTTCTACAGCGTGAAAGAGGCGGTGTTCCCGTTCGCCAAATTCCCTGGCGTTGACCCGATCCTCGGCCCAGAGATGAAGTCGACCGGTGAAGTGATGGGTGTGGGCGACACCTTTGGTGAAGCGTTCGCCAAGGCCCAGATGGGTGCCAGCGAAGTGTTGCCGACCGGCGGTACTGCGTTCATCAGCGTGCGTGACGACGACAAGCCACTGGTTGCGGGCGTGGCCCGTGATCTGATCAACTTGGGCTTCGAAGTGGTTGCCACTGCCGGTACTGCCAAGCTGATCGAGGCTGCAGGCCTGAAAGTGCGCCGTGTGAACAAGGTGACCGAGGGTCGTCCGCACGTGGTCGACATGATCAAGAATGACGAAGTCACGCTGATCATCAACACCACCGAAGGTCGTCAGTCGATCGCTGATTCGTACTCCATTCGTCGTAATGCCCTGCAGCACAAGATTTACTGCACCACCACCATTGCTGCTGGCGAAGCCATCTGTGAAGCGCTGAAGTTCGGTCCCGAGAAGACCGTGCGCCGCTTGCAGGATCTACACGCAGGATTGAAGGCATGAGCATAACGAAGTACCCGATGACCGTTCAGGGCGCACGCGCCCTGGAAGAAGAGCACACTCACCTGACCAAGGTCGTTCGTCCGAAGCTTAGCCAGGACATCGGTACGGCCCGCGAGTTGGGTGACTTGAAGGAAAACGCCGAATACCACGCTGCCCGTGAGCAGCAAGGTATGGTCGAGGCGCGGATCCGTGATATCGAAGGTCGCATGCAGAACGCGGTGATCATCGATGTGACGACCATTCCTCACACCGGCAAGGTGATTTTCGGCACAACCGTCGAAATCGCCAACGTCGAAACCGATGAAAGCGTGACTTACCAGATCGTTGGTGAGGATGAGGCTGACATCAAACTCGGCAAGATCTCTGTCGGCTCGCCGATTGCCCGCGCCTTGATTGCCAAGGAAGAGGGTGATGTGGTTGCAGTCAAAACGCCTGGTGGCGTTATCGAGTACGAGATTGTCGAAGTTCGCCACGTCTGAAGGCCGGCGCCCGTTTCGTGCGGGCGTCATGCTTTGGCAGCTGACCCAGATGTTGTGGGTCGGCGGCTTGTGGCTGTTGCACGTCGGTCTTTTGCCGGTGCTGGGACGAATTGGCCTGGCACCGCTGCTGATCGATGAAATCGCAGGCATGCTCAATGCGTTGGTAGTGGGATTCGCTACGGCGTGTGTGATATTGCAGGCTTTGGTGCTGGTTAAGGCCGAGGGCCTTGTCAGTCTATGGCGCGATATTCGCGGGCAACTGCTGTTGATGGCGCTGTATGCGTGCGCGATGTACTTCGTGGTGCGTTTCGGCTGGCCGGATGCCGTGCGTTGGCAGGCGTTCAGCTATCTTGTTCTGGGCTTTACCGGGCTGGTGCTGGTGTTGCAGCCGATGCCGGGATGGAGTGGCAGGGTGCGCGAAGCACACCCTTGACCCTTGCCATCACTTGAAGCGATGGACGTTCGACAGCTGCTTGTTGACGCTGAAGTTCTTGCGGTAGATCAGTGCCATCTTGCCGATGACCTGGACCAGATCCGCTTTGCCGACCTTGCAGAGCTCTGCAATGGACGCCAGGCGCGATTCGCGATCGAGGATGTTGAGCTTGATCTTGATCAGCTCGTGATCCGCCAATGCGCGTTCGAGTTCGGCTAACACACCTTCAGTCAAACCATTGTCTGCCACAATCAGAACCGGTTTCAGATGGTGGCCAATGGATTTGTACTGTTTCTTCTGCTCTTGAGTGAGCGGCATAATCTGACCCCTGCGTCTGATCTTGTAAAAAGCGGCGGCCAGTTTACCCGAGCGAGTCCGGGACCGCCCAGTTAATCACGACCCGTTTTATTTTCGAGGTGGCCCGTGGCCCGTTCCAAGACAAGCCTTAACTGGCTGAAAGAACATTTCAACGACCCATTCGTCAAAATGGCACAAAAAGACGGGTATCGTTCCCGCGCCAGCTACAAACTGCTGGAGATCCAGGAAAAGGACCGTCTGATCCGCCCGGGCATGAGCGTAATCGACCTTGGAGCGGCCCCTGGTGGCTGGTCCCAGGTGACCAGTCGTCTGATTGGTGGGCAGGGGACATTGATCGCTTCTGACATTCTGGAAATGGACAGCATCCCGGACGTGACCTTCATTCAGGGCGACTTTACCGAGGATGCCGTGCTGGCCCAGATCCTCGATGCCGTCGGAAATAAGGAAGTAGACCTTGTGATTTCCGATATGGCCCCCAATATGAGTGGACTACCGGCCGTGGACATGCCGCGAGCGATGTTCCTGTGCGAGTTGGCACTGGATCTCTCGACTCGGGTGCTCAAGCCCGGTGGTGATTTTTTGATCAAGATCTTCCAGGGCGAAGGTTTCGACGAGTTCCACAAGAGCGTTCGCCAGCAGTTCGAGAAGGTGCAGATGCGCAAGCCGACCTCGTCGCGCGACCGTTCTCGCGAGCAGTACCTGCTGGGCCGTGGTTTCCGCGGACGCAGTGAGAGTTGAGTGAATTTTCGATCAAGGCGATAGGATTTTTGTATTACGCCTTGTCAGAATTAGCGAATATTGTGTAGGAAGTGTTTCACAAAGGGTTACAGACGGCGCCTGCCAAGTTGTAGGTAATGTAGTAAGTTAGGCCGGTGAATATCATGCGAAGCGCGCGCCAGTAGCGGAGCTTGCTTCAGAGGGTAGTTAATTGAACGATATGGCAAAGAATCTGATCCTGTGGTTGATCATCGCGGCTGTCCTGGTGACGGTGATGAACAACTTCTCCAGCCCTAACGAGCCGCAGACCCTCAACTATTCCGACTTCATCCAGCAGGTCAAGGATGGCAAGGTCGAGCGCGTAGCGGTTGATGGCTACGTGATTACCGGCAAGCGCAACGATGGCGACAGCTTCAAGACCATTCGCCCGGCGATCCAGGACAACGGCCTGATCGGCGACCTGGTGGATAACCACGTCGTGGTCGAGGGCAAGCAGCCTGAACAGCAAAGCATCTGGACTCAGCTTCTGGTTGCCAGCTTCCCGATCCTGGTGATCATCGCCGTGTTCATGTTCTTCATGCGGCAGATGCAGGGCGGTGCCGGTGGCAAGGGCGGGCCGATGAGCTTCGGCAAAAGCAAGGCGCGCCTGCTCTCCGAAGATCAGGTGAAGACGACCCTGGCTGACGTTGCCGGTTGCGACGAAGCCAAGGAAGAAGTCGGTGAACTGGTCGAGTTCCTGCGCGATCCGGGCAAATTCCAGCGCCTGGGTGGCCGCATTCCTCGCGGTGTGCTGATGGTGGGTCCTCCGGGTACCGGTAAAACCTTGATCGCCAAGGCCATCGCCGGCGAAGCCAAAGTACCGTTCTTCACCATTTCCGGCTCCGACTTCGTCGAAATGTTCGTCGGCGTGGGTGCCAGCCGTGTTCGCGACATGTTCGAGCAGGCCAAGAAACACGCTCCATGCATCATCTTCATCGACGAAATCGATGCGGTCGGTCGCCATCGTGGTGCTGGCATGGGTGGTGGTCACGACGAGCGCGAGCAGACGCTCAACCAATTGCTGGTTGAGATGGACGGCTTTGAGATGAATGACGGCATCATCGTGATTGCCGCGACCAACCGTCCCGATGTTCTGGACCCTGCGCTGCTGCGTCCGGGCCGTTTCGACCGTCAGGTTGTAGTTGGTCTGCCGGACATCCGTGGTCGCGAACAGATTCTCAAGGTTCACATGCGTAAAGTGCCGATGGGCGACGACGTTGCCCCGGCCGTGATCGCTCGTGGTACTCCAGGCTTCTCCGGTGCTGACCTGGCGAACCTGGTCAACGAGGCATCGTTGTTCGCTGCCCGTGCCGGCAAGCGCATCGTCGAGATGAAAGAATTCGAACTGGCGAAAGACAAGATCATGATGGGCGCCGAGCGCAAATCCATGGTCATGTCCGAGAAAGAAAAGCAGAACACGGCTTATCACGAAGCGGGTCACGCCATTGTAGGTCGTGTCGTGCCTGAGCATGATCCGGTGTACAAGGTGTCGATCATCCCGCGCGGTCGCGCGCTGGGTGTGACCATGTTCCTGCCGGAAGAAGATCGTTACAGCCTGTCCAAGCGTGCGTTGATCAGCCAGATCTGCTCGCTGTACGGCGGTCGTATCGCTGAAGAAATGACCCTGGGCTTCGATGGCGTGACCACCGGTGCCTCCAACGACATCATGCGCGCCAGTCAGATTGCGCGGAACATGGTGACCAAGTGGGGTCTTTCGGAAAAGCTCGGTCCGTTGATGTACGCCGAAGAAGAGGGTGAAGTGTTCCTCGGTCGCGGCGGTGGCGGTCAGAGTGCAAGCTTCTCTGGTGAGACGGCCAAGCTGATCGATTCCGAAGTGCGCAGCATCATCGATCAGTGCTATGGCACGGCGAAGCAGATTCTCACGGACAACCGTGACAAGCTCGATGCGATGGCTGACGCCTTGATGAAGTACGAAACGATCGATGCCGAGCAGATCGACGACATCATGGCGGGTCGTACGCCTCGCGAGCCGCGCGACTGGTCGGGTGGCACGGGTACTTCCGGCACCCCTCCGGTGGTGCAGGACGAGCGTCCGGAAACACCGATCGGCGGTCCTGCTGCTGACGTATAAGGTTTTAAATGACTTCTGTTCAGTCCTCGACCCGGTTGCCTTGCGGCAACCGGGTTCTTGATTTGGCCCAGACGCATGTCATGGGTATTCTCAATGTCACCCCTGATTCTTTCTCCGATGGTGGCCAATACAGCCAGCTTGACGCGGCCATGCGCCACGCCGAAGCCATGGTGGCGGCCGGCGCGACGCTGATCGACGTCGGTGGAGAGTCCACCCGCCCTGGTGCCAGGGTTGTGTCGCCACTCGAAGAGCTGGAGCGCGTAGCCCCTATCGTCGAGCGCATCAATCGCGAGCTGGATGTGATCATCTCGGTCGACACCTCAACGCCTGCCGTCATGCGAGAAGCAGCGCGCCTGGGTGCGGGCCTGATCAACGATGTGCGTTCGTTGCGACGCGATGGTGCCCTGGATGCTGCTGCTGCCACCGGGCTGCCGGTTTGTCTGATGCACATGCTGGGCGAGCCGGGCGATATGCAGGACAATCCGCAGTATCAGGATGTCACCCGGGAGGTCGGCGAGTTTCTCGCCGAGCGCATGCATCAGTGTTCATTGGCGGGTATTCCAGCTGAGCGGATCATTCTTGATCCCGGCTTTGGCTTCGCCAAAACCTTGCAGCACAATCTGAGTTTGTTCAAGCATATGGAAGCCCTGCATGCCTTGGGGCGGCCCCTGTTGGTCGGGGTTTCGCGTAAGAGCATGATTGGTCAGGCATTGAGTCGTCCGGTGGGAGAGCGGCTGTATGGTGGTTTGGCGCTCGCGACGCTGGCTTTGGCGAAAGGTGCGCGTATATTGCGCGTCCATGATGTAGCCGAAACGGTGGATGTGGTGCGGATGATCGCCGCAGTGGAATCAGCCGAATAAGAATGATGGAGCACTTATGAGCAAAAAATATTTTGGCACCGATGGTATTCGTGGGCGTGTCGGTGAGTACCCGATTACTCCTGATTTCATGCTCAAGCTCGGCTGGGCTGCAGGCATGGCTTTCCGCAAGATGGGTGCCTGCAAGGTATTGGTAGGCAAGGACACCCGAATCTCCGGCTACATGTTTGAGTCGGCGCTTGAAGCGGGGCTGACGTCGGCAGGTGCCGATGTGATGCTACTGGGGCCGATGCCGACTCCGGCGATTGCCTACCTGACGCGTACCTTCCATGCCGAAGCTGGCATCGTGATCAGTGCGTCGCACAATCCGCATGATGACAATGGCATCAAATTTTTCTCCGGCCAGGGCACCAAGCTTCCGGATGAAGTCGAGCACATGATCGAAGAGCTGCTCGATACCCCAATGACTGTGGTTGAGTCGAGCAAGATCGGCAAGGTGTCGCGAATCAACGATGCGTCGGGACGCTATATCGAATTCTGCAAGAGCAGTGTGCCGACCGGTACCAGCTTTACCGGCCTCAAGATTGTGATCGACTGCGCCCATGGTGCGACCTATAAAGTGGCGCCGAGTGTGTTTCGTGAGTTGGGTGCCGAAGTCGTGGTCTTGTCCGCGCAGCCCAATGGTTTGAATATCAATGACAACTGCGGCTCGACCCATATGGGGCAACTGCAGGCCGCTGTGCTGGCTGAACACGCCGATCTGGGTATCGCCTTCGATGGTGATGGCGACCGGGTGTTGATGGTGGATCACACGGGGGCCATCGTCGATGGTGATGAGTTGCTGTTCATCATTGCTCGCGACCTGCATGAGCGAGACAAGCTGCAAGGTGGTGTAGTCGGTACACTGATGAGCAACCTGGGATTGGAGTTGGCCTTGGCCGACCTGGGGATTCCATTTGTCCGCGCCAATGTTGGTGATCGTTATGTGATTGCTGATCTGCTGGAACGTAACTGGCTGGTCGGTGGCGAAAATTCGGGTCATATCGTTTGCTTCAATTACACCACCACTGGTGATGCGATTATCGCCGCGTTGCAGGTGCTGAAGGCGTTGAAAGCCCGTGCGCAAGGTTTGGCTGAAGCGCGTCAGGCGCTGCGCAAGTGTCCTCAGGTGCTGATCAATGTGCGATTCGGCGGCGGCGCAAGCCCTCTCGAACATCCGTCGGTCAAGGAGGCCAGCGAGCGTGTGACCAAGGCCATGGCAGGTCGCGGGCGTGTGCTGTTGCGCAAGTCCGGAACCGAACCGCTGGTGCGTGTGATGGTCGAAGGCGAAGACGAAACGCAGGTTCGTGGGTATGCCGAAGAGCTGGCAAAACTGGTTACTGAAGTTTCTGCCTGAATTCGGCTTGCCAGCCATGATTGTGTTGGGTAACATCTGCGCCCACTTTGACCGACGAGGTACAGCATGCGTCGCCCTATGGTAGCTGGTAACTGGAAGATGCACGGTACCCGCGCCAGCGTCGCAGAGCTGATCAACGGCCTTCGTGACTTGGCCTTGCCGAGCAGTGTTGATGTTGCGGTATTCCCGCCTTTCCTGCATATCAATCAAGTGATTGAAGGCCTGGAAGGAAATTCGATTTCGGTCGGCGCGCAGAATTCTGCGGTGGAATCCGGACAAGGTGCGTTGACCGGTGAAGTTGCACCGAGTCAGTTGGTGGATGCAGGTTGTTCCCTGGTGCTTGTCGGGCATTCCGAGCGCCGCCAGATTCTGGG
This sequence comes from Pseudomonas sp. BF-R-30, assembly GCF_019956175.1. NCBI lineage: Bacteria > Pseudomonadati > Pseudomonadota > Gammaproteobacteria > Pseudomonadales > Pseudomonadaceae > Pseudomonas > Pseudomonas sp. BF-R-30. The sequence goes on from NZ_JAHBDE010000055.1 coordinate 101,449, forward strand.
GGAGCAGGAGGTAATGCTGGTCCGCAAGTTCGCAGCGGCACAGGCATGTGGCTTGACTCCGGTGTTGTGCATAGGGGAGACCCTGGAGCAACGTGAAGCCGGAAAAACTCTTGAGGTTGTCTCGCGTCAGCTTGGCAGTATCATTGAGGAGCTGGGTGTCGGTGTCTTTGCCAAGGCAGTGATCGCTTACGAGCCGGTCTGGGCCATTGGCACGGGGCTGACTGCAACGCCGCAACAGGCGCAGGATGTGCACGCAGCCATTCGCGCCCAGTTGGCGGCAGAGAATTCTGAAGTCGCACAAGGTGTGCGGCTTCTATACGGCGGCAGCGTGAAGGCGGCCAATGCGGTCGAACTGTTCGGCATGCCGGATATCGATGGGGGTCTCATTGGTGGGGCTTCCCTGAATGCAGATGAGTTCGGTGCGATCTGTCGCGCCGCGGGAAACTGAAAAAATGCTGGAAACAGTCGTAGTCGTTTTTCATCTGCTGGGTGCATTGGGCGTAGTAGCTCTGGTTTTGCTGCAGCAGGGTAAAGGTGCGGATGCTGGCGCGTCTTTCGGAGCAGGTGCTTCAAATACTGTGTTCGGAAGCCAAGGTTCCTCTACCTTTCTTAGTAAGTTTACTGCTATACTTGCCGCAGGTTTTTTCATAACCAGCTTGGGGTTAGGTTACTTTGCTAAAGAGAAGGCTCACCAGCTGACTCAAGTAGGTCTCCCAAATCCAGCGGTACTGGAAGTTCCAAAGCAACAACCGGCTTCTGATGATGTCCCGGTGCTTCAAGAGCAAAAGTCGGCTACTCCAGCGACTGACGTGCCTCCAGCTCAAGAGCAGAAGTAAGAAGGGTTTCAAACGTAGTATTGCCGAGGTGGTGGAATTGGTAGACACGCAACCTTGAGGTGGTTGTGCCCATAGGGTGTAGGGGTTCGAGTCCCCTTCTCGGTACCAATTAGTCAGGAGAGCCCGCTGTTGCGGGCTTTCTTGCAGGTGGAAGGTTACATTGACCCTGTAGGGGATCGGTCGTATACTTCCGCCCCAGCTTTGTCGCGGGGTGGAGCAGTCTGGTAGCTCGTCGGGCTCATAACCCGAAGGTCGTCGGTTCAAATCCGGCCCCCGCAACCAGTTTAAGGAGCCCCTTTTAAGGGGCTTTTTGTTAGCTGGACACTTTCAACGCCGCTGTTCGACGGCGTTTCAAGGATGGGCGTTTCGCCCATTTTTTTATTTTGCATAGCATGCACATACATGCACTAGGGGGTTCAGGTGTCGAGCAAGCTAGAAGAGTTGCAGGCCTTGCTGGCCCCGGTGGTCGTGGCCCTAGGCTATGAATGCTGGGGTATCGAGTTTTCGGCTCAGGGTCGTCACTCGATGTTGCGCGTTTATATCGATAAAGAAGGCGGCGTGCTGGTGGACGATTGCGCCATCGTCAGCCGTCAGATCAGCGGTGTGCTGGATGTTGAAGATCCAATCTCCGTTGAGTACACCCTTGAAGTTTCCTCGCCTGGCATGGAACGCCCTCTGTTCACTCTTGAGCAGTTTGCAAAATTTGCCGGTGAACAAGTGAAGATCAAGCTGCGCTCGCCTTTTGAAGGTCGACGCAACTTTCAGGGCCTTCTGCGCGGCGTAGAAGAGCAGGATGTCGTGGTGCAGGTAGAAGACCATGAGTTCCTGTTGCCGATCGATATGATCGACAAGGCCAACATTATTCCCAGTTTTGACTGAGGCGTGCCAGATACTGCGGATCCCGCGGATCCAATGGCTTGCGAAAGGCGAGGCGTACGATGAGCAAAGAAGTACTGCTGGTTGTTGAGTCGGTATCCAATGAAAAGGGCGTACCGGCAAACGTGATTTTTGAAGCGCTGGAGCTGGCCTTGGCCACTGCTACCAAAAAGCGTTTTGAAGACGAAGTTGATCTGCGTGTGGAAATCAACCGCCACACGGGTGCATACGAGACATTCCGTCGCTGGACGGTCGTCGAAGAAGCAGACCTGGATGATCCGGCCATCGAAACCTGGCCGAGCAAGGTTGCTGAAACGCATCCTGGCGCCAAGGTCGGTGACGTCGTAGAAGAGAAGATCGAGTCCATCGAGTTCGGCCGCATCGCCGCACAGACTGCCAAGCAAGTCATTGTGCAGAAAGTTCGCGAAGCCGAGCGCGCTCAGGTTGTTGACGCTTACCGCGAGCGCCTGGGTGAAATCATCTCCGGCACTGTGAAAAAAGTTACCCGCGACAACGTGATCGTTGATCTGGGCAACAACGCTGAAGCGTTGCTGGCCCGTGAAGACATCATTTCTCGCGAAACTTTCCGGGTTGGCGTGCGTCTGCGTGCGCTGCTCAAGGAAATCCGCACCGAGAACCGCGGCCCGCAGTTGATCCTGTCGCGTACCGCGCCGGAAATGCTGATCGAGTTGTTCCGCATCGAAGTGCCGGAAATTGCCGAAGGCCTGATCGAAGTGATGGCTGCGTCCCGTGATCCGGGTTCGCGCGCCAAGATCGCCGTTCGCTCCAAGGACAAACGCATCGACCCGCAGGGCGCTTGCATCGGTATGCGCGGTTCGCGCGTCCAGGCAGTGTCGGGTGAGTTGGGCGGTGAGCGTGTTGACATCGTCCTGTGGGACGACAACCCGGCTCAGTTCGTGATCAACGCCATGTCCCCGGCCGAGGTTGCGGCAATTATCGTTGACGAAGATGCCCACGCAATGGACATCGCCGTTGGCGCAGACAATCTGGCTCAGGCCATCGGTCGCGGTGGTCAGAACGTGCGTCTGGCCAGCCAGTTGACTGGCTGGACCCTGAACGTGATGACCGAATCGGACATCCAGGCTAAACAGCAAGCAGAAACCGGCGACATCCTGCGCAACTTCATCGACGAGCTGGAAGTCGACGAAGAACTGGCTCAGGTGCTGGTTGATGAAGGCTTCACCAGCCTGGAAGAGATTGCCTACGTACCGTTGGAAGAAATGCTCAACATCGACGGCTTTGACGAGGAAATCGTCAACGAGCTTCGCGCTCGTGCCAAGGATCGCTTGTTGACCAAAGCCATCGCTACTGAGGAAAAGCTGGCAGACGCCCATCCGGCCGAAGACCTGCTCTCGCTTGAGGGTATGGACAAGGATTTGGCGATGGAACTGGCGGTGCGCGGCGTAATTACCCGCGAAGACCTGGCCGAGCAGTCTATTGACGACCTGCTCGACATCGACGGCATTGACGATGATCGTGCCGGCAAGTTGATCATGGCCGCCCGAGCCCACTGGTTCGAGTAATTAGGCGCGGCCTGAGGAGAGAAGTGCATGACGCAAGTCACGGTGAAACAACTGGCCGATGAGGTCAAAACACCGGTAGAGCGCCTGTTGCAGCAGATGCGTGAGGCAGGTCTGCCGCACACCGCCGCCGAAGAAAGTGTGACTGACAGTGAGAAGCAATCGTTGCTGACTCACTTGAAAAGCAGCCACAAGGCGAAAGTGGAAGAACCACGCAAGATTACGCTGCAGCGTAAAACCACCAGCACCCTGCGTGTTGCTGGCAGCAAGAGCATCAGCGTTGAAGTACGCAAGAAGAAAGTCTTCGTACAGCGCAGCCCGGAAGAAATCGAAGCCGAGCGCAAGCGTGAACTGGATGAACGTCGCGCAGTAGAAAATGCTGCTCGTCAGAAGGCTGAAGAAGAAGCCAAGCGTCGCGCCGAAGAAGAAGCGCGTCGCCAGCCTGCTGCTGCGCCGACCGCTCAAGCCGAACCTGTTGCAGCGCCTGCTGCGGTGGCCGAGCCAGTTCGCGAAAGCGCACCAGTTGTGGCGGCTGCTCCAGCTCCTGCGGCCGATACCCGCAAGCGCGACGAACAGCGCCGTCCGGACAAGCCACGTGCCGATGACAGCAATCGTCGCGGTAGCGGCGATGGCGAGCGCAAAAACGCTCCGCATCGTGCTTCGGTCAAGGAAAAGGCTCCGGCTCCACGCGTTGCCCCACGTACTACCGACGAAGAAAGCGATGGCTTCCGTCGTGGTGGTCGCGGCAAGGCCAAGCTGAAGAAGCGCAACGCCCACGGTTTCCAGAGCCCGACCGGCCCTGTCGTGCGCGAAGTGAAGATCGGCGAAACCATCACTGTTGGCGATCTCGCCCAGCAGATGTCGGTGAAGGCTGCTGAAATCATCAAGTTCATGTTCAAACTGGGTACTCCAGCGACCATCAACCAGGTACTGGATCAGGAAACTGCCCAGTTGGTTGCCGAGGAACTGGGCCACAAAGTGACCCTGGTCAGCGACACCGCCCTGGAAGATTCCCTGGCCGAGTCCCTGAAGTTTGAAGGCGAGGCAGTTTCCCGTGCACCAGTCGTGACCGTAATGGGCCACGTCGACCACGGTAAGACTTCCCTGCTCGACTACATCCGTCGTGCCAAGGTTGCTGCTGGCGAAGCCGGTGGTATCACCCAGCACATCGGCGCATACCACGTTGAAACCGACCGTGGCATGGTGACGTTCCTCGACACCCCTGGTCACGCCGCGTTTACCGCAATGCGTGCCCGTGGTGCCAAGGCGACCGACATCGTGATCCTGGTGGTTGCAGCGGACGACGGCGTGATGCCGCAGACCATTGAAGCTGTCCAGCACGCGGTAGCGGCTGGCGTGCCACTGGTTGTTGCAGTGAACAAGATCGACAAGCCAGGTGCTGACCTCGATCGCATCCGTAGCGAACTGTCGGTTCACGGCGTGACGTCGGAAGAGTGGGGTGGTGACACTCCGTTCGTACCGGTCTCGGCGAAGATGGGTACTGGCGTCGACGAACTGCTCGAAGCCGTATTGCTGCAAGCCGAAGTCCTGGAACTGACTGCAACTCCGTCGGCTCCTGGTCGTGGCGTCGTGGTTGAATCGCGTCTGGACAAGGGCCGTGGCCCGGTGGCTACCGTTCTGGTTCAAGACGGTACCCTGCGCCAAGGCGACATGGTCCTGGTCGGTTCGAACTATGGCCGTGTACGTGCCATGCTCGACGAGAACGGCAAGCCAATCAAGGAAGCCGGTCCGGCCATCCCTGTCGAGATTCTCGGCCTGGACGGTACCCCGGACGCTGGCGACGAGATGAGCGTGGTTGCCGACGAGAAGAAAGCCCGTGAAGTGGCTTTGTTCCGTCAAGGCAAGTTCCGCGAAGTCAAACTGGCTCGCGCTCACGCCGGCAAGCTGGAAAACATCTTCGAAAACATGGGCCAGGAAGAGAAGAAGACGCTCAACATCGTCCTCAAATCCGACGTCCGTGGTTCGCTGGAAGCGTTGAACGGTGCCTTGAACGGCCTGGGTAACGACGAAGTGCAAGTGCGCGTGGTCGGTGGCGGCGTCGGTGGTATCACCGAATCCGATGCCAACCTGGCACTGGCCTCCAACGCTGTACTGTTCGGCTTCAACGTGCGTGCCGATGCCGGCGCGCGCAAGATCGTCGAGCAGGAAGGTCTGGATATGCGTTACTACAACGTGATCTACGACATCATCGAAGACGTCAAGAAAGCCCTGACCGGTATGCTCGGCAGCGATGTTCGCGAGAACATCCTGGGTATCGCCGAAGTGCGTGACGTGTTCCGTTCGCCGAAGTTTGGCGCGATCGCCGGTTGCATGGTTATCGAAGGTGTTGTTCACCGTAACCGTCCAATCCGTGTACTGCGTGAAGACATCGTTATCTTCGAAGGCGAGCTGGAATCCCTGCGCCGCTTCAAGGATGACGCTTCCGAAGTACGTGCCGGCATGGAATGCGGTATCGGCGTGAAGAGCTACAACGACGTTAAAGTCGGTGACAAGATCGAAGTCTTCGAGAAGGTGCAGGTTGCTCGCAGCCTCTAACTCGCGCACTTCAGGAGCCGTGACGGGTCGTCGCATGCAAATGCGCAATTCGTCACCAGGACTCTAAACGCAACGCCCGGTCTGGCTTTTGTCAGGCCGGGCGTTTGCCGCTTTCAGACCTCACGGGTTTCACCGTGGGGCAGCAACAGGTAACAAGACATGGCAAAAGAATATAGCCGTACCCAACGCATCGGCGATCAGATGCAGCGTGAGCTGGCACAACTGATCCGTCGTGAAGTCAAAGACCCGCGCGTCGGCCTGGTCACCATTACCGCAGTGGAAGTCAGCCGTGACGTCGGTCACGCCAAGATCTTCATCACCGTGATGGGGCAGGACAGCGCCGAAGAAATTGCACAAAGCATCAAGGTGCTCAACTCCGCCGCCGGTTTCCTGCGCATGCAGTTGGCTCGCGAGATGAAACTGCGCAGCGTTCCACAGCTGCACTTCCACTACGACGAAAGCGTCGTGCGTGGTGCGCATCTGTCGGCATTGATCGAGCGCGCAGTGGCTGAAGACAATCAGCATCCGGTTGCGGCAGAAGCCGAAGACACCAAGGAGTAATCGGTGGCTCAGGTCAAACGTATCCGTCGTAACGTCAGCGGCATTATCCTTCTCGACAAACCGCTGGGGTTCACCTCCAACGCGGCCTTGCAGAAGGTTCGCTGGTTGCTGAACGCCGAAAAGGCAGGTCATACCGGCAGTCTCGATCCCTTGGCCACCGGTGTGTTGCCGCTGTGCTTCGGCGAGGCGACCAAGTTCTCGCAATACCTGCTCGATTCCGACAAGGGTTATGAAACCCTGGCGCAACTGGGCAAGACCACCACCACGGCGGATGCCGAAGGTGAAGTTTTGCAGGAGCGCCCGGTGACCGTTGGTCGCCCCGATATCGAGGCTGTACTGCCCAAATTTCGTGGGCAAATCAGTCAGATACCGCCGATGTACTCGGCACTCAAGCGTGATGGCCAGCCGCTGTACAAGCTGGCTCGTGCAGGTGAAGTAGTGGAGCGCGAACCGCGTTCTGTTACTATTGCGCGCTTGGAATTGCTGGCCTTCGAAGGAGATACTGCGCGGCTGGCGGTGGATTGCAGCAAAGGCACCTATATCCGTACCCTGGTGGAGGATATCGGTGAGCAACTCGGTTGTGGCGCTTACGTTGCAGAACTGCGACGTACCCAGGCCGGGCCATTCACCCTGGCGCAGACGGTTACCCTCGAAGAGCTGGAAGCGGTACATGCCGAAGGCGGCAACGAAGCGGTCGATCGTTTCCTGATGCCATCGGACAGCGGCCTGCTGGATTGGCCACTGTTGCAGTTCTCGGAAGCGAGTGCGTTCTACTGGCTCAACGGCCAGCCGGTACGTGCCCCGGATGCTCCGAAGTTCGGCATGGTGCGGGTACAGGATCACAATGGTCGCTTCATCGGTATCGGTGAAGTGAGCGAAGACGGGCGCATCGCGCCGCGTCGACTGATTCGGTCAGAATGACCGGACGAGGGTGGCTGTCAACAGGCACGGTCACTACTCATTTTTAGATACAGGGATTTGTCCCTGGCCTGTTGAAACTGTTTTTCTGAAACAGTTTCCTGATAAAAGGATTGCCTCATGGCTCTCGACGTTCAAGAAAAAGCTCAAATCGTAGCTGACTACCAGCAAGCTGTTGGTGACACCGGTTCGCCAGAAGTGCAAGTTGCACTGCTGACCGCCAACATCAACAAACTGCAAGGTCACTTCAAGGCCAACGGTAAAGACCACCACTCCCGTCGTGGTCTGATCCGCATGGTTAACCAGCGTCGTAAGCTGCTGGACTACCTGAAAGGCAAGGATCTGGGTCGTTATCAGACTCTGATCGGTCGCCTGGGTCTGCGTCGCTAATAAGCGATTGCGCTAGAGGTTGGTTGTCTGTCGTGCACCAGCGGGTTTCCCGCCGGCGCATGGCAGGCTCCCAGCCTCAAGTTTTATCTGGATACCTGCTTTGCCTGAGTAACACCTGGACAAACCAGTCGGGCCGATTCCCGGCGTTGCCCAAGAATTTCGCAAGAAACCAGTTCCCCCAAGAGCCACAAAGAAGGTAGGACACCGTGAACCCGGTAATCAAAAAATTCCAGTTCGGTCAGTCGACCGTTACCCTCGAGACTGGCCGTATCGCCCGTCAGGCCTCCGGCGCAGTATTGGTCACCGTTGACGACGACGTCAGCGTATTGGTGACCGTAGTCGGTGCAAAACAAGCCGATCCAGGCAAGGGCTTCTTCCCTCTGTCTGTTCACTACCAGGAAAAGACTTACGCTGCCGGTAAGATCCCTGGCGGTTTCTTCAAGCGCGAAGGCCGTCCTTCCGAGAAAGAAACCCTGACTTCCCGACTGATCGACCGTCCGATCCGTCCGCTGTTCCCGGAAGGCTTCATGAACGAAGTGCAGGTTGTCTGCACCGTCGTTTCCACCAGCAAGAAGACCGATCCGGACATCGCTGCGATGATCGGTACCTCGGCTGCGCTGGCGATCTCCGGCATTCCTTTCGATGGCCCGATCGGCGCTGCCCGCGTTGCGTTCCACGAAAGCACCGGTTACCTGCTGAACCCGACTTATGAGCAACAGGCTGCCTCGAGCCTGGACATGGTCGTTGCCGGTACTTCGGACGCTGTGCTGATGGTTGAATCGGAAGCCAAAGAGCTGACCGAAGACCAGATGCTGGGCGCGGTACTGTTTGCTCACGACGAGTTCCAGGTTGTGATCAACGCCGTCAAAGAACTGGCCGCTGAAGCTGCCAAGCCAACCTGGACCTGGGCGCCTGCGCCAGAAGCCACCGAACTGCTGGGCGCTATCCGTGCCGAGTTCGGCGAAGCGATCTCCCAGGCCTACACCATCACCGTCAAGGCCGACCGTTACGCTCGCCTGGGCGAGTTGAAGGACCAGGTCGTTGCCAAGCTGTCCGGTGAAGAAGGCCAGCCTTCTTCCAGCGAAGTCAAAGCAGCTTTCGGCGAAATCGAATACCGCACCGTTCGCGAAAACATCGTTAACGGCAAGCCACGTATCGACGGTCGCGACACCAAGACCGTACGTCCGTTGAACATCGAAGTCGGCGTTCTGCCAAAAACCCACGGTTCGGCTCTGTTCACCCGTGGCGAAACCCAGGCTCTGGTCGTTGCAACTCTGGGTACTGCCCGTGATGCACAGCTGCTGGACACCCTGGAAGGCGAGAAGAAAGACCCGTTCATGCTGCACTACAACTTCCCTCCGTTCTCGGTAGGCGAGTGTGGTCGCATGGGTGGCGCTGGTCGTCGCGAAATCGGTCACGGCCGTCTGGCTCGTCGTTCGGTTTCGGCCATGCTGCCTGCCGCCGACGTGTTCCCGTACACCATCCGTGTTGTGTCGGAAATCACTGAATCCAACGGTTCGAGCTCGATGGCTTCCGTTTGCGGCGCTTCCCTGGCCCTGATGGACGCTGGTGTGCCGATGAAGGCGCCGGTTGCCGGTATCGCTATGGGTCTGGTTAAGGAAGGCGAGAAATTCGCCGTCCTGACCGACATCCTGGGTGACGAAGACCACCTGGGCGACATGGACTTCAAGGTAGCCGGTACCGCCAAAGGCGTCACCGCGCTGCAGATGGACATCAAGATCAAGGGCATCACCGAAGAGATCATGGAAATCGCTCTGGGCCAAGCCCTGGAAGCGCGCCTGAACATCCTCGGCCAGATGAACCAGATCATTGGCCAGTCGCGTACCGAACTGTCGGCCAACGCTCCGACCATGATCGCGATGAAGATCGACACCGACAAAATCCGTGATGTCATCGGTAAAGGCGGCGCGACCATTCGTGCGATCTGTGAAGAAACCAAGGCTTCGATCGACATCGAAGACGACGGTTCGATCAAGATCTTCGGCGAAACCAAGGAAGCGGCTGAAGCAGCACGTCAGCGCGTTCTGGGCATCACCGCTGAAGCCGAGATCGGCAAGATCTACGTCGGTAAGGTTGAGCGCATCGTCGACTTCGGCGCATTCGTCAACATCCTGCCGGGCAAGGACGGTCTGGTTCACATCTCCATGCTGAGCGATGCTCGCGTTGAGAAAGTGACCGACATCCTGAAAGAAGGCCAGGAAGTGGAAGTGCTGGTACTGGACGTGGACAACCGCGGCCGTATCAAACTGTCCATCAAGGACGTGGCGGCAGCCAAGGCTTCGGGCGTTTAATCACGCCTCACGCCTGACTGTTTCAACGTTGTAAAAAATGCCCCGCCGTGAAAACGGTGGGGCATTTTTTTTGTCTGTAGATCACAGAGTTGATTGACGACGTTGCCGTTGCTGAAACTCGGTGCTAGGTTTAGCCCACCGCCCGTGTAGCTCAGCCGGTAGAGCAGCGCACTCGTAACGCGAAGGTCGCAGGTTCGATTCCTGTCTCGGGCACCATATCTCCCTCGCTTGTTTCACCTTTCCGCTCAGGTTCTCGAGTTCGCGGTCCTGATCGCTGTTTGAATTTATCTTCCCGCCGTCATCAAAACATCGTGTGCACAACTTTTTGTGGGGAGATGTAAAGAGACGTGTAAATCCTCAGCCAAACGTCCTATATTCGGAGTCTGCCTGAGCAACGCCCAGCAGTTTTCAGATGATCCAGAATGGTTCTGAAGGCCAGATAAACCGGGCTTGATCCGGTTTTTTGTGTCAGAGAGATCCTTGAAGATCCAGATCCATCTTCCATTCCCAGATCAGCGAGAACGCCATGACTGTTAAAGAGATGACCCAGGAAGCCCGACACGAAGAAGCGCTGAAGAAGTATGTGCTGGATGCCCCCGAGCTGATGGACGAGATCAAGGACTTGTCCGCCGACGATCAGAAAGACCAGATCCAGTGGGCGTTCGAGGATGAAGCCGAAGCCCAGGGCTTGCAACCGTGGGAGCTGACGCTCAAGTACACATCAAGCCCGGAAGAATACGAGACCGAACGCCTGAAACTGCACAAGGAAGCTGCCGAGGTGTTGGGCGTCGAGTGGGAAGAGTACTGCGAGATGAACAATCTGGTGGTCTGACACTCATGCAGGAGCGAGCTTGCTGGCGATGGTCGTTAACGATAACGCGTGTTTACTGGTTAAACATGGCGCTCTCAGGTACATCGCGAGCAAGCTCGCTCCTACAGTTTTGGCAACTCACATACGTGTGATCAGAGACTCAGGCGCATCGACAGATCGACCGCCTTCACATCCTTGGTCATCGCACCGATCGAAATGTAATCCACCCCGGTCTGTGCAATTGGCAGCAACGTACTTTCGTTGATCCCGCCGCTGGCCTCCAGCTTGGCCTTGCCGGCATTCAGGCGCACGGCTTCACGCATGTCGTCCAGGCTCAGTTCGTCGAGCATGATGATGTCGGCACCGGCCGCCAGCGCTTCCTTGAGTTCATCCAGGCTTTCCACTTCAATCTCGACCGGTTTGCCCGGAGCGATCTTGTGCGCGGCGGCAATGGCCTGCGCGATGCCGCCGCTGGCGGCGATGTGGTTTTCCTTGATCAGGAAGGCGTCATACAGGCCGATGCGGTGGTTATGGCAACCGCCGCAGGTCACGGCGTACTTTTGCGCCAGGCGCAGCCCCGGCAGTGTTTTGCGGGTGTCGAGCAGCTTGACCTGAGTCTCGGCCACGAAGTCCGCCAGGTATTGCGCGCGGGTCGCCACGCCGGAGAGCAGTTGCAGGAAGTTCAGGGCGCTGCGTTCGCCGGTCAGCAGTGAGCGCGCAGGGCCTTCGAGGTGGAACAGCACCTGATTGGGCGTCACCCGTTCACCGTCGGCAACCTGCCAGTGCACCGCCACCCGCGGGTCCAGTTGCCGAAACACGTTATCCACCCAGGCGGTGCCGCTGATGACGGCCGCGTCGCGGGTAATGATGGTGGCTTTGGCCAGGCGTTCGGCCGGGATCAACTGCGCGGTGATATCGCCGCTGCCGATGTCTTCATGCAGCGCACGGCGCACGTTGGCTTCGATTTCGGCGGTCAGATCGGCGAGACGTAGATTCGGCATAACGGACTCCACAAACAAAGTGGCTCGATTATAGGGCCATGGCACCGACCAACCCAAGGCATCAGAGCGTTACGTTTGCGCTGGCACCTGTATTTGGTCGAATCCCTGACGTTACCGGCGTTGGCTGTCGATTCCGAACATACGCCTGTTTGAGATCGGCAACCTCAAACGCGGCAAGTGATCGCGTCCTGGGGGATTATCGCGGCATACTGTGCCAATACAGTCGACGTTGAAGGAATCGGTATGCAGTTGGACCCCGCGAGCGGTTGGATTCAGGGTGTGCATGTCTGCCCCTCTCCCAACTTCAATGCGCGCCCCACAGACGAAATTTCCCTGCTGGTGATCCACAACATCAGCCTGCCGCCGGCGCAGTTCGCCACCGGCAAGGTGCAGGAGTTTTTCCAGAATCGTCTGGATGTCACCGAACATCCCTATTTTGAAGGGATCGTGGACTTGCGGGTGTCGGCGCACTTTCTGATCGAACGTGACGGTACCGTTACCCAGTTTGTTTCGTGCCTTGAGCGTGCGTGGCATGCGGGCGTCTCGAGCTTCGAGGGGCGGGAAACCTGTAACGATTTTTCCGTGGGCATCGAGCTCGAAGGCACGGATGATCTGCCATTCACCGACGCGCAATACCACGCGTTGACAGCCCTGACGCGCCAGTTGCAACAGGCGTTCACGGCAATCACCACAGAGCGCATCTGCGGGCACAGTGACATTGCACCGGGGCGCAAAACCGATCCAGGGCCGGCGTTCGACTGGGCACGCTATCGTGCCGCCCTGGCACAAGAGGAAGGACGATGAGTTTTCTGGTGTTGCTGTTGGCGGTGTGGATCGAGAAGTTCTCGGCCCTGCGCCATCGGGTTCAGCGTGACAATGGCTGGACACATGAGCTGAACAAGCTTGAGGCCAGCCCGCGATTTTCAAACCGACCATGGCTGGTGCTGTCGATACTGGTCTTGTTGCCGGTGGCGTTGCTGGGGTTGCTGCTGGTCGTCATCGAGCCGGTGGCCTACGGCTTGCTGGCGTTGCCGATCCATATGCTGGTAGTCATCTACAGCCTGGGGCGCGGTGATCTACTGGGCGATCTCGGGCCGTTCCGCGATGCCTGGCGTCGGGAGGACCTGCAAGCGGCGGCCCATGTCGCCCAGCGCGATCTGGATATCTGTGCAGACAATGGCGAGCAGCTGCTGGAGCAGGTCGAAGGGCATTTGCTGTGGGAGGCCTACCAGAGCTTTTTCGCGGTGATTTTCTGGTACTTCCTGTTGGGTCCGGTTGCGGCGCTGAGTTATCGGTTGCTGGCGCTGGCCGAAGAGCACGGGAAAAACCCTGCAGTGGTCGAGCGCGCCGGGCAACTGCGTCACGCCTTCGACTGGTTGCCGGTGCGTCTGCTGGCCGCGAGCCTGGCGTTGGTCGGCAATTTTGTCGCGGTCAGTCGGGTGATGCTGCATGAGCTGCTGAACTGGAACATCAGCGCCGCGCAATTGATCGTGAAAGTCGGGCTGGTGGCCGGTGAAATTCCGGCGCCGGTGACCGGCGCGGAAGGTATCAACAATCTGGACCGCATCTGGGCGCTGCTGCTGCGTGCGGCGGTGCTCTGGTATGCCGGGTTTGCGTTGTGGACGGTCCTGCATTAACCCGGCTGTCTGAGCCATTGTGGCGAGGGGGCTTGCCCCCGTTGGGTGGCGAAGCCGCCCTATGCGATTTGACAGTTGAAACGTGGATCTACGACCTACGACTGCTGCGCAGCCGAACGGGCGGCCCGACAAGCCCCTCGCCACATCGAGTTCGCTTCGTATCGCTCGCGGACTTCTGTCGTTAACCTTAAGTTACAAAACCTCCTGCCGATTTAAGTTATACAGAGATAGCGTCGAATAGTGGCTATCTGCTTTCTGTCTGCGCCTGCCAATAAAAAAAATAAGAAACTGAAGGGAGACATCCAGTGAAGAGCTTGCTCTATCCCGCTGTCGCACTGATGAACCGTCTGAGCTTCGGTATGAAGTTCAGCCTGATCAGCGTACTGTTCCTGGTGCCGATGCTGGTGACCAACTTCTATCTGGTGCGTGACTCCTACCGCGAATTCCAGGGCACGCGCATCGAACTGCAAAGTCTCGACCTGTTGGGCAGCAGCCTGACGTTGCGGCGCGATCTGGAAACCCTGAACAACCTGGTGCAGATCAATGTCAGCCTCGGCCAATCCGGCAAGGCCGGCAACGTCGAGTCGAAAATCAGCGCCCTTGAGCAGAATATTCTGACTCGCCTGCAAGGGCTGACGGCGATGACCAGCGACCCGGAGCAGGTTGCGGTGTTTGATGGCAAACGCGATGAAATGATCGCCGCGTTCAAGGCCCAGCAAACGGAAAATTCCCTGCAAAGCAAAAGTGCCTTGATCGGCAAGCTGGTGGGCAGCGCGCAGATTTTCAGCCAGCTCATCACCAGCCAGTCCGGTCTCAGTCGCGACAACCAGAGCGACATGCGCCAGTTGAGCGAGCTCGTCACCCTCGTCACGCCACGGGTCACCCAGATCCTGGGCGAAGGTCGGGCAATGGGGTCTTACTCGTTGGGACAGGGATTCATCAACTCGGCTTCGAGTACCCGTTTCGATGAATTGCTGGCGCAGATTGAAAAGCTCCAGGCCGAGTATGGCCTGAAGTTGCAGGATGCCCTGGGTTCCAGCAAGGCTGCGCGTGAGACCCTGGCCACTCAGGCCGATAGCAGCCGGGCATCCTTGAAGAAAGCCAGCGAGCTGTTCGAAGAACAAGTGGTCATGGCTGATACCCTCGATGCGCCATGGCAGGGCTTTTACGATCAGGTCAGCGTCCTGATGGACCAGACCTACCAACTCAACGAAGCGGTCCTGAAGTATCTCGGCCCGCAATTGCAGCAGCGACTTGAGCAGAATCGCACGCACATGGTCTTGCAGGCCGTGGCGCTGTCAGTCGTCTTTGTGTTGATCTTTTATCTCTACGGCGCTTTCTATGCCTCGACCCGCACCACGCTCAAGCGCCTGGGCGCGGTGATGGACAAGGTGGCGGCCGGCGACATGACCGTGACCTTCAGCGCCCACAGCCGCGATGAGCTGGGGGAGCTGGGCGAAGTGTTCAACGGCACGGTGAAAAAGATCCATGACCTGATCGAGCGGGTGGGGCAGACCGTCAGCGAAGTCGAGCGTCAGGCCGGCCAGGTGGAAAGCGTTTCCGCGCAAAGCAACCAGGCCGTCGCCGGGCAGCGCACGCAGATCGAACAAGTGGCCACGGCGATGAACCAGATGTCGGCCACTTCCCAGGAAGTGGCGCGCAGTGCCGCCGCGGCGGTGAGCAGTGCCCACAGTGTCAACGATGAGACCATCAGTGGTCGTGGCCTGGTGGAGTCGCAGCAAGGCAGCATTGCCGCGCTGGCCAGCGAGATCGATCAATCGGTACTGGTGATCAACCAACTGGCCAGCGACAGCCAGTCCATCAGCCGTGTGCTCGAAGTGATCAAGAGCATCGCCGAGCAGACCAACCTGCTGGCGCTCAATGCCGCCATCGAGGCGGCACGGGCCGGTGAGCAGGGCCGTGGTTTCGCCGTGGTAGCCGACGAAGTCCGGACCCTGGCCAAACGAACCCAGCAGTCGACCGAAGAAATCGAGCAGATGATCGCCAAGCTCCATGGCGGTGTCGGCGCGGCGGTCAAGGCCATGGGCACCAGCCATGAAATGGCCAATGGCACGGTCGGGCAGTCGGAAAAGGTCCAGCGGGCGCTGGAAAACATCTTGGGAGCGGTCGGCATGATCGTCGACCAGAACCAGCAGATTGCCGCCGCAGTGGAACAACAAACCGCCGTGGCCCACGACATCGACCAGAACATCGTCGAGATCAATCGCGCCGGCGAGCGCACCGCTGAAGGTGCGCATCAGACCGAAGATGCCAGCCGGGCGTTGTCGGCCCAGGTCGTGGAGTTGAAACAGTTGATCAGCGCGTTTCGGGTGTAGCGGTCGCCTGATACCACAGGATTTGATTCACCAGTTGAACAACTCGCAAGCATTGGCCGTACTGGTCGCAGCCAATTGCTCGGGGCTGATCGCCATGATGTCGGCCAGTGCCGCGCAGATCGCGGGCAGATGCGCGGGGCTGTTGCGTTGGCCGGGGAACATGGCGGGCGCCATGTCCGGGGAGTCGGTTTCCAGCACCACAGAATCCAGCGGTAGCTTGGCCAGCACTCGGTGCATGCGCAGTGCTTGAGGCCAGGTCGCGGCGCCGCCCAGGCCGAGTTTGAAACCCAGCTTGATGTATTCCCGGGCTTCTTCCTGGCTGCCAGCAAAGGCGTGGATGATGCCGGCCCGTTTCAGGCGAAACCGTTTGAGCGTGGCAATCACCGCCGCATGGCTACGCCGCACATGGATCAGTGCTGGAAGATTGAAGTCCGCCGCCAGTTGCAATTGCGCCTCGAACAACGCCTGCTGGCGGTCGCGGTCCAGGTTTTCGATGAAGTAGTCCAGGCCGATCTCGCCGACGGCACACAGTTGCCGATGGCCAGCCAGGCGGGTCAGCCAATCGCCGAGTTCGCTCAAGTCTTCAGGGCGATGATCGTCCAGATACACCGGGTGCAATCCGAACGCCGCATGCTGGTCGGGATCGTTTTGCACCAGCTCCCAGACCCGCTGCCAATTGGCCTGATAAACCCCCAGCACCACGATCCGCCGCACCCCGAGGGCGCGGCTTTCGGCCAGCAGCGCCTGACGGTCGGCGTCGAAGTCCGGAAAATCCAGATGGGTGTGGGTGTCGATCAGCTCCACGGTTCAGTCCTGGCGAATACGCTGCTTGAACGTGCGCGCAATGGCTTGCACACCGGGCCGGTAATCCGACTGCTCGATGGCTGCCAGGGCCAGCGCGAGGGCTTTGTCGGCGATCAACTGGTGCTGCTGGGCCATGGCGTTGACCGGCAGCGGCAGGAAGTCCAGCAACTGAGTGTCGCCGAACGTGCCGAGGCGCAGCGGGCGGTTTTTCAGCGGGAAGTCGTGCAGCGCATCGAACACGCCTTGAAGCAGCACGTAGGATGTGGTCACCAGGGCATCGGGCAAATGACCCAGGCGCTGCAGCAATTCTTCCATCAATTGTTTGCCGCACTCGCGGCTGAAGGATTCGCCTTCTTCAATCAGCACCTCACCGTTGAACCCGACGAGCGCCTCTTTGAAGCCGGCGCAACGTTCCTGGCTGATGCTCAGCTCCGGGCGGGCGCCGATCAGCGCGATCTGTTTGGGCAAGGGATCGAGCAGGCTGCGGGTCAGTTGCAGGCTGGCCTCGCGGTCGTCACTGATCACCGAGCAGAAATGCTCGGGTTCCATGACCCGGTCGATGGCGATGATCGGAATGCCCTTGGCCTGCAATTGGCGATAGCTGTCGTCGCCGGGCGGCAGGCAGCTGGCAACGATCAGTGCGTCGCAGCGCCGGGCGCGGAACAACTGCAGCAATTGCCGTTCGCTGTCCGGCGCATCGTCGGAACTGGCGATCAGCAACTGATAACCCCGGGCCCGCGCACCTTGTTCCAGCAATTTGGCGATTCGCGCGTAACTGGGGTTTTCCAGATCCGGCAGAATGAACCCCAATGTGCGGGTGTGTCGGCTGCGCAATCCGGCGGCCTGTGGGTTAGGCGTGAAGCCATGTTGTTCGACGACCGCGCGCACGCGTTCGACGGTAGCGCTGCTGATGCGCTGTTGTTCGGCCTTGCCATTGATGACATAGCTGGCGGTGGTGACGGACACACCGGCCAACTGGGCGATATCACTGAGTTTCAACCCGCTGTTTCCTTGTTTTTTCGAGATTGCCTCGACATTTTCGTCAATCCTAACCGATTAAGGCAGGCGACCATTGTCGCAACGCATCCGACAAGTTGGACTTCAAGGATGGGCCAATTTCGAGTAACGTGCCAATCGATATAGATTAAACGTTTCAGCAAGCGTATTTTCTACGTTTTAGGCGCCTTTGGCCGGTTCTGCCGTGAAACCGCCAAAAGCGATGACCAAGCGCCTAAGCTGACTCATTCAAAACAATACCTGGTGCCCCAAGGCGCCAAAAAGGAGAAAGCATGCTCGAGCTCACTGTAGAGCAGATTTCGATGGGCCAATCGGCTGTGGATAAGTCCGCAGCGCTGCAATTGCTGGCCGGGCATCTGGTCGCCGACGGCCTGGTTGCCGAGGGTTATCTCGCCGGCTTGCAGACGCGGGAGGCTCAGGGCTCGACCTTTCTCGGTCAAGGTATTGCCATCCCCCACGGTACGCCCGAAACCCGCGACCTGGTGTTCACCACCGGTGTGCGCCTGATGCAGTTCCCCGATGGCGTGGACTGGGGCGATGGTCATATCGTTTACCTGGCGATCGGCATCGCCGCCAAATCCGATGAACATCTGCGCCTGTTGCAATTGCTCACCCGCGCCCTCGGCGAGACTGACCTGGGCCAGGCCCTGCGTCGCGCCGGCTCCGCCGAAGCCTTGCTGAAGTTGCTGCAAGGCGCGCCGCAGGAGTTGGCGCTGGATGCACAGATGATCGGTCTCGGTGTGGCGGCCGAAGATTTCGAAGAGCTGGTCTGGCGTGGTGCACGTTTGCTGCGGCAGGCCGACTGCGTGAGCAACGGTTTCTCCGCCGTGCTGCAGCAGGTTGAAGCGCTGCCCTTGGGCGATGGCCTGTGGTGGCTGCACAGCGAACAGACGGTGAAGCGTCCGGGCCTGGCCTTCGTTACCCCGGACAGACCGCTGCGTTATCTCGGCCAGCCACTCACTGGACTGTTCTGCCTGGCCAGCCTCGGTGAGGCCCATCAAGCCCTGCTCGAACGCCTGTGCGCGTTGTTGATCGAAGGGCGTGGCCATGAGTTGGGGCGCGCCACCAGCAGCCGCAAGGTCCTCGAAGTGCTCGGTGGTGAAGTGCCCGCCGACTGGCCCAGCGCGCGAATTGCATTGGCCAACGCCCACGGTTTGCATGCGCGCCCGGCGAAAATCCTCGCGCAACTGGCAAAGAGTTTTGAAGGTGACATCCGCGTACGCATCGTCGATGGCCATGACAGTGCGGTGTCGGTAAAGAGCTTGAGCAAGTTGCTCAGCCTCGGCGCCCGTCGGGGACAGGTCCTGGAAATCATCGCCGAACCGGGCATTGCGGCGGATGCGTTGCCGGCCTTGTTGGCCGCCATCGAAGAAGGCCTCGGTGAGGAAGTCGAACCGCTGCCGCCGGTAAGTCAGGCGCGTGAAGTCGTTGCCGATATGGCCGAAGTGGTCCTCGCTCCGTTATCTGGCAGCGTGGTTCAGGCGATTGCCGCCGCTCCGGGGATCGCTATCGGCCCGGCGCATATTCAGGTGCTGCAAACCATCGATTACCCGTTGCGCGGCGAGTCCGCCGGCATCGAGCGCGAGCGCCTCCAGCACGCCCTGGCGCAGGTACGCCGTGACATCCAGGGCCTGATCGAGCGCAGCAAGAGCAAAGCCATTCGCGAAATCTTCATTACCCACCAAGAGATGCTCGACGACCCGGAACTGACCGATGAGGTCGATACGCGCCTCAAGCAGGGCGAAAGCGCCGAGGCGGCGTGGATGGCCGTGATTGAAGCGGCGGCTCGGCAGCAGGAAGCGTTGCAGGATGCCTTGCTCGCCGAGCGTGCGGCCGACTTGCGCGACATCGGGCGTCGGGTGTTGATGCAGCTCAGCGGCATCGAAACCCCGAGCGAACCGGATCAACCGTACATTCTGGTGATGGACGAGGTCGGCCCGTCCGACGTTGCGCGTCTCGACCCGGCTCGCGTGGCGGGGATTCTCACCGCTCGGGGTGGAGCTACAGCGCACAGTGCGATTGTTGCCCGGGCGCTGGGTATTCCGGCCTTGGTCGGCGCCGGTCCCGGCGTGTTGCTGCTGGCACCGGGTACGGCTTTGCTGCTCGATGGCCAGCGTGGTCGCCTGCATGTGGACGCTGACGCGGCGACCTTGCAGCGCGCCACGGCCGAACGCGATACCCGCGAGCAACGCTTGAAGGCGGCTGCTGAACTGCGTCATCAACCGGCATTGACCATCGATGGCCACGCCGTCGAAGTGTTCGCCAACATTGGTGAAAGCGCCGGCGTCACCAGTGCGGTGGAGCAGGGCGCCGAAGGCATTGGCCTGTTGCGCACCGAACTGATTTTCATGGCCCACCCGCAAGCGCCCGACGAGGCGACCCAGGAAATCGAGTACCGCCGCGTTCTCGACGGTCTGGCCGGGCGGCCGCTGGTGGTGCGCACCCTCGATGTCGGTGGCGACAAACCGCTGCCGTACTGGCCGATTGCGAAGGAAGAGAACCCGTTCCTCGGCGTGCGCGGCATTCGCCTGACCTTGCAGCGTCCGCAGATCATGGAAGCGCAACTGCGCGCCTTGCTGCGGGCTGCCGACAACCGGCCGCTGCGGATCATGTTCCCGATGGTGGGCAGCGTCGACGAGTGGCGCCAGGCCCGTGACATGACCGAACGCCTGCGCCAGGAAATCCCGGTCGCCGACCTGCAACTGGGGATCATGATCGAAGTGCCGTCGGCGGCATTGCTGGCACCGGTCCTGGCCAAGGAAGTCGATTTCTTCAGCGTCGGCACCAACGACCTGACCCAATACACCCTGGCCATCGACCGTGGCCATCCGACGCTGTCGGCCCAGGCCGATGGCTTGCATCCGGCGGTGCTGCAACTGATCGACATCACCGTGCGTGCGGCCCATGCTCACGGTAAATGGGTCGGTGTGTGCGGCGAGCTGGCGGCCGACCCGCTGGCGGTGCCGGTGCTGGTCGGCCTCGGAGTGGATGAGCTCAGCGTCGGGGCGCGCAGCATTGCCGAGGTCAAGGCGCGGATTCGCGAACTGGGCTTCACTCAGACTCAAACCCTTGCCCGACAGGCGCTGGCCGTGGGCAGTGCCAATGAAGTGCGCGCATTAGTGGAGGACTTGTAATGTCCCGGATTCTTACCTTGACCCTCAACCCGGCGCTGGACCTGACCGTCCAGTTGCGGCGCCTTGAAGCCGGCCAGGTCAACCGCAGCGATGTGATGCACACCCACGCCGCCGGCAAAGGCGTGAACGTGGCGCAAGTGCTGGCGGACCTCGGGCATCAGCTGACCGTCAGTGGCTTTCTTGGCGAAGACAACCTGCAAGCGTTCGAAACATTGTTCGCCAAACGCGGTTTTGTCGATGCCTTCATCCGTGTTCCGGGCGAAACCCGCAGCAATATCAAACTGGCGGAAAGCGACGGCCGCATCACCGACATCAACGGGCCGGGGCCGCAGGTCAGCGAGGTGGCACAGCAGGCCTTGATGGATCGGCTGGAGCAGATTGCTCCGGGGCACGATGCGGTGGTTGTCGCCGGAAGCTTGCCGTTGGGCGTCAGTGCGCAATGGTTGCAGGCGTTGATATTGCGCTTGAAGAACCTGGGGCTGAATGTCGCCCTCGACACCAGCGGCGAGGCATTGCGCGCAGCGCTGAAAGCGGGGCCGTGGCTGATCAAACCCAACACTGAAGAGCTGGCCGAGGTGCTGGGCTGCGAGGTCGTGTCGGTCAGTGCCCAGGCCTTGGCGGCGGAGCGTTTGCATGCCCAGGGTATCGAGCATGTGGTGATTTCCCATGGCGTCGATGGCGTGAACTGGTTCAGCGTCGGCTCTGCGCTGCATGCCACGCCACCCAGGGTCAACGTCGCCAGCACGGTGGGCGCGGGTGATTCGTTGCTGGCGGGGATGCTCCACGGTTTGCTCAGTGCCGATACGCCGGAGCAGACCTTGCGCACCGCCACGGCGATTGCCGCGATGGCAGTGACCCAGATCGGATTCGGCATTGGCGATGCAGCGCAACTGGCGCAGCTCGAACAGGGTGTGCGCGTGCGTCCCCTGACAGAACAATAAGAGGGATTGTCATGAAGTTAGCCATCGTTACGGCCTGCCCGAACGGCATGGTCACCAGTGTGCTGTGTGCCCGGCTGCTCGATGCCGCGGCCCAGCGCCAGGGCTGGAGCACCAGTGTCGAAGTCACCGATGCCGCGCATCCCGAAAAGCAACTGTCGGCGGCCACCCTCGACGCGGCGGAGTGGGTGTTGCTGGTGACCAGCGCGCCGGTGGAAATGTCGCGTTTTGTCGGCAAGCGAGTGTTCCTGAGCACCCCGGCCCAGGCCCTGCAAGACGTGGAAGCCGTGCTGCGCCGTGGAGCGCAGGACGCTCAGGTTTACGCCGCCGAAGAGGCCGCCGTCGAACCTGTGGCGGTTGTCCAGAACGCGCCGCGACTGGTGGCCGTTACCGCGTGCCCGACGGGTGTCGCTCACACGTTCATGGCCGCCGAAGCCTTGCAGCAAGCGGCCAAGCGCCTGGGCTATGAGCTGCAGGTGGAAACCCAGGGCTCGGTCGGCGCGCGCAATCCATTGAGCGCGCAAGCGATTGCCGAGGCCGATGTGGTGCTGCTGGCGGCCGATATCGAAGTCGCCACCGAGCGTTTCGCCGGCAAGAAAATCTATCGCTGCGGCACCGGCATTGCCCTTAAGCAAGCCGAAGCGACGTTGAAAAAGGCCTTGGCCGAAGGCCAACAGGAAAGCGCATCGAGCGCTGCCAAAACAACGGCCAAACAGGAGAAGACGGGCGTCTATAAACACCTGCTGACCGGCGTGTCCTTCATGTTGCCGATGGTGGTGGCCGGCGGCTTGATGATCGCCTTGTCGTTCGTGTTCGGCATCACCGCGTTCAAGGAGGAGGGCACGCTGGCGGCGGCGTTGATGCAGATCGGTGGCGACAGCGCGTTCAAGCTGATGGTGCCGCTGCTGGCAGGCTATATCGCCTATTCCATCGCCGACCGTCCGGGCCTCGCGCCGGGGATGATCGGCGGACTGCTGGCGAGCACCTTGGGCGCCGGTTTCATCGGCGGGATCATTGCCGGCTTTCTTGCCGGTTATGCGGCCAGGGCGATCAACCGTTATGCGCGATTGCCGCAAAGTCTTGAGGCGCTCAAGCCGATCCTGATCATCCCGCTGCTGGCGAGTCTGTTCACCGGTCTGGTGATGATCTACGTGGTCGGCAAACCGGTCGCCGGGATGCTTGCCGGGCTCACGAACTTTCTCGACAGCATGGGCACCACCAACGCGATTCTGCTCGGTGTGTTGCTGGGCGGCATGATGTGCGTCGACCTCGGCGGGCCGATCAACAAGGCGGCCTATGCGTTTTCGGTGGGGTTGCTGGCGTCGCAGAGCTACGCGCCGATGGCGGCGACCATGGCGGCCGGCATGGTGCCGCCGATCGGCCTGGGCATCGCCACGTTCATTGCCCGACGCAAGTTCGCCCAGACCGAGCGCGAGGCCGGCAAAGCAGCGCTGGTGCTGGGGCTGTGCTTTATCTCTGAAGGGGCGATTCCTTTTGCGGCGAAAGATCCGCTACGGGTGATTCCGGCGAGCATCGCCGGCGGTGCGCTGACGGGTGCGTTGTCGATGTATTTCGGCTGCAAATTGATGGCGCCCCATGGTGGGTTGTTCGTCCTGGCGATCCCGAATGCGATCAACCATGCGCTGCTCTACCTGTTGGCGATTGTGGCGGGGAGTCTGTTGACGGCGGTGGCGTATGCGCTGGTGAAACGGCCGGAGGTGGTGGAGTTGGCGGTAGAACCCGTCACCGCCTGACACCTGACCCTGTGGGAGCGGGCTTGCTCGCGAAAGCGGAGTGTCAGCAATGAGTATTTCGGCTGACACGACGCCTTCGCGAGCAAGCCCGCTCCCACAAGGGATCTGTGGTGTCGGGAAGATTTGTGTCATGCCAGGGTCATAGGGTCATGCTTTAGTTTTCCTTTTCCAGGGAGAACACCATGAGCGATTTCAACCTCGGGCGCCGTCGTGTCATGCAAGCGGTCGGCGCCGGGCTGTTGTTGCCGGGGCTGGCGCCGGCGGTGATCGCTTCGGTCAAGGATCGGCCGCAACTCACCGACGGCGTGCAGTCCGGCGACCTGCTGGGCGACCGGGCGATCATCTGGAGCCGCTGCGACCGCCCCGCGCGGATGGTGGTGGAGTGGGACACCCGCAGCCTGTTTCCCAACCCCCGGCGATTCGTCTCGTCCCTGGCCGATGCGCGCACCGATTTCACTGCCCGGGTCGAACTCACCGGGCTGCCCGCCGGTCAGGCGATTTTCTATCGCGTGCAGTTTGAAGACGCCCAGAGCGGTATCGCCAGCGAGCCCTGGTTCGGTCACTTGCGCAGCGTGCCGCAGACCCGCCGTGACATCCGTTTTGTCTGGAGCGGCGACACCGTCGGCCAGGGCTTCGGCATCAACCCGGACATTGGCGGCATGCGCATCTACGAAGCAATGCGCCTGCGTTTGCCAGACTTTTTTATCCACAGCGGCGACACCATTTACGCCGACGGCCCGATCCCGGCTCAGCTCACCACGGAAGGCGGCCGGGTGTGGCGCAACATCACCACCGAAGCCAAGAGCAAAGTCGCCGAGACCCTTGATGAGTACCGCGGCAATTACCGCTATAACCTGATGGACGAAAACATCCGTCGTTTCAATGCCGAGGTCCCGCAGGTCTGGCAGTGGGACGACCACGAAGTGGTGAACAACTGGTCGCCGGGCAAGCAGCTGGATGCGCGTTACCAGGACAAAGATATCCACAGCCTGGTGGGCCGCGCACGCCAGGCCTGGCTTGAATATGCGCCGATGCGTTTGCAGAGTGCCGATGGCGGAGGGCGGATCTACCGCAAGCTTGGTTACGGGCCGCTGCTCGATGTTTTTGTACTGGACATGCGCAGTTATCGCGGGCCCAACGATGACAATCAGGGCGCTGAAAAACCTTTCCTCGGGCGTGAGCAACTGGACTGGCTCAAGCGCGAAATGCAGGCCTCGAACGCGCAATGGAAAGTGATCGCCGCCGACATGCCCATTGGCCTCGGCGTGCCCGACGGCGAGGTCAGCCCTGGTGTCGCGCGCTGGGAGGCCGTGGCCAACGGTGACCCCGGCCCGGCACAGGGGCGTGAACTGGAGATCGCAGAACTGCTCGGCTTTCTGCGGGCGCAAGAGGTGCGCAACTTCCTGTTCCTGACCGCGGATGTGCATTACTGCGCGGCCCATCATTACCATCCGGACCGGGCGGCGTTTCAGGATTTCGAACCGTTCTGGGAGTTCGTCGCCGGACCGCTGAATGCCGGTAGCTTTGGACCGAACTCGCTGGATAAAACCTTTGGTCCTGAAGTGGTGTTCGAGAAGGCGCCACCCGCGCAGAACGTCTCGCCGTTTGCCGGGTTTCAGTTTTTTGGCGAGGTGAACATCGATGGGCAGAGCGGGGAGTTGAGCGTGGTGTTGCGGGATCTGGACGGGGTGTCTGTATTCGAGCGCAAGTTGCAGCCGGTTTGACTCACACCCGAGCCACTGTGGGAGCGGGCTTGCTCGCGAAGGCGTCGTGTCAGTCGAAATCATCTTTGCTGACACTCCACTTTCGCGAGCAAGCCCGCTCCCACATTGGTTCAGGGTGAATCAGTACACGTCGCGGCGGTAGCGGCCCTGTTCGATCAGACGCTCCACTTCGGCGCTACCCAACACTTCGTTGAGCACCTGATCCACGCCCGAAGCCATGCCTTGAAGGCTGCCGCAGATGTAGATCACCGCATCGTCCGCCAGCCACTTCTTGAGCTCGGCCGCCGATTCACGCAGGCGATCCTGTACGTAAATCTTTTCGGCCTGGTCGCGGGAAAATGCCAGGTCGAGGCGCGCCAGATCACCATTGATCAGCCACTCCTCCAGCTCCTTTCGGCACAGGTAATCGTGCTCGCGGTGGCGCTCGCCAAACAGCAGCCACTGGCGTTGCTGACCATCGGCAATCCGGGCCTTGAGCAGGCTGCGCAACCCGGCCAGGCCCGTGCCATTGCCCAGCAGGATCATCGGCACCGGTTGGGCCGGCAGATGGAAACCACTGTTGCGCCGCACGCGCAGGCTGATGGAACTGCCCACCGGCGCGTGTTCGGTCAGCCAGCCGGAACCGACACCGAGGTTGCCGTCGGCATGCACTTCCTGACGCACGATCAATTCCAGCACGCCATCGGCCGGGATCGACGCAATGGAATACTCGCGCATGGCCAGCGGCACGAGGGCCTCTGCCAACGCTTGGGCGTGCAGGCCGACCAGGTGGGCGCGGTTCTCCGGCAACTGGCGGCTGGCCAGGGCCTGTTCGAGGGTTTCTTCCAGGCCGTTGAGTTGCACCTTGGTTTCACCGTGAATCCCCATGCCATCGAGGAAGTGCTCGATGGCCCACGTGCAGTTGCGCGGCATCACTTCCACCAGGTCGCCCGCCAGCCAGCTGCTGGTGGAAGGAGGCTTGAGGCCCAACAAGTACACCGGCGAGCCACTGCTGTCCGGATTGAGCAGTTCACGATGCAGCAGGGTCCAGTTGTCGTAGCTGGGTGCTTGCCAGGTATCCACGGGGGCCTGGCCGGTCAACAGGCCCAGTTGCTGTTGCCAGTGGCGCAAGGCGTAAGGGTCACCGCTGTCGACCTCCACCGGGGCGAACAGGGTCTTTGCGCCCTGTTCGCCCAACCAGGCGTGCAGGCGTTTGGCGAAACCGCAGAAGTGTTGATACTGCCGGTCGCCCAACCCCAGGACGGCGTAATTCAGGCGTCCCAGGCTCGGTGTCCGGCCCAGTACCTTGCGCTCGAAACTGCGGGCGCTGTCCGGTGCTTCGCCGTCGCCGAAGGTGCTGACGACGAACAAGGCATTGTTCGATTCATGCAAGTCCTGCTCGCTGACGTCTGCCAATGGCTGCACTTTGACCGGCAAGCCTGCGGCCTGTAATTGCCCGGCGGTTTGCCATGCCAGCTGTTCGGCAAAACCACTTTGGCTGGCGAAGCCGATCAGCCACGCCGGCGCGTCGCTGGCGGTTTGCACGAGATCTTTGCGTGCATCCTTGATCTGGCGCTTTTTGCGCCGACGATCCAGGTACAGCATCCAGCCGGTGATGAAGAACAGCGGCATGGTCAGCGAGGCGATGGTCAGGATAATGCGCCCGACGATGCCGAAGTAACTACCGACGTGCAGCGCATAGATGCTGGTCAGCAGTTGCGCCTTGAGGCTCTTGTCGCTGTAGCGATCAACCCGTTTGACCACGCCGGTGGCCGGGTCGAGGGTGATCTGGTTCAGGGCGCGGTCGTGAGGCGAAGTTTTCAGCAGGAAGTAAACGGTCGCTGGTTGGCCGGCCACGGGCGGCATGCGCACGTTATAGGAGCTCAGTTGCGGACCGGCCGCACTGTAGATGCTGCTCCACATCGCCGAGTAATCGGCCGTCGGTGCCGGACCGCTTGGCGCAGGGCCGCGTCCGCCGCGCACGCGTTCGCTCTGTGGTGAGTCGGAGAGCAACCGGGTCAGGCCTTTGTTGTACCACTCGTAGGACCAGGACAACCCGGTCAGCGCCGCCAGAAGGTAAAACACCAGGCACCAGGTGCCGGCCACCGAGTGCAGGTCCCAGTTGAAGCTGCGGCCCTTTTTCTTCCAGTCCAGGGTCAGCCAGGTCCGCCAGCTTTTCCACTGGCGAGGCCAGCGCAGGTACAGGCCGGACAGGCAGAAGAACACCAGGATCAGCGTGCACGCGCCGGTGATCTGCCGACCCGTGTCGCCCATGGCGAGGAAACGGTGCAGTTGCAGCATCAGGCCGAAAAAGCCCTGGCCGGTGGCGTCGCCGAGGAACTCGGCGGTGTACGGGTCGAAGTAGCGCATCTCGCCACGGCGTTCACCCGGCGGCGGGGTGAACCACACTTTGGCGGCGCTGCCGCTGTCCGTTTCCACCGTGAGCATCGAGACTTTTTTGCCCGATGCGGCTTCGATTCGCTCCACCAGTTCGACGGGCGGCAGCACACCGGCGACCTGTTTCTCGACCTGCAACACAGAAGGATTGAGTGTGCTCAGGATTTCATCCTGAAACGACACCGCCGCCCCGGTGATGCCCATCAGGGCCAGGACCAGCCCGGCGCTGATGCCGAAAAACCAGTGCAACTGGAACAGGGTTTTCTTCAACACGTCGCTCGCCTTGTTCGTTCAAGTTGATTCATCACGGCGCGCATTATGCCGTGGGGTTGTCGAGAAGCATTCTTTTTTACGCACAAAGGCCCCGTTCATGTGGATGAACGGGGCCGGGTCTGATTTCACCCTCTCCTGTGGGAGCGAGCTTGTTCGCGATAGCGGTGTGTCGGCCAACATAAATGTTGAATGTGGCGACGTCATCGCGAGCAAGCTCGCTCCCACAGGGATTGCAGTGTGAGTGGCAATCAGAAGTGGAAGTTGGTGCTCAGCAAAGCGGTACGACCGGCCGCCTGGTTGGCGAAGTGAGTCGAGAACGCCTTGTCGTAGTAGGTTTCGTCGGTCAGGTTCTGTACGTTCAGTTGCAGGTCGACGTTCTTGGTCAGCTTGTAGGCCGCCATTGCGTCGTAACGAACGTAGGAATCGACCATGGTGGTGTTGGCGGCACTGCCGAACACATCATCGACATAGAACGCACCGCCACCGATGGTCAGCCTTGGCGTGACCTGATAGGTCGTCCACAGGCTGGCGCTGTTTTTCGGCGTGTTAGGCAGTTCGTTGCCGTTGTTGGCTTTGTTTGCCGGCAGGTCGCCGCCATCGACTTGCTCGCTGTCCATGTAGGCGTAACCGGCGAAGACCTGCCATTTGTCGGTGAGCTTGCCGGTGGCCGACAGTTCGATACCTTGAACGCGGGTTTTGCCGACGTTTTCAAACGTAGTGGTGTTGGTTTGCACACGAGCGTTTTCTTTCTCGGTGCGGAAGATGTCGGCAGTCAGGGACAAACGATCGTTCAGCAGATCCCACTTGGTACCGATTTCGTAGTTCTTGGTGGTTTCCGGCTCCATGTCGCTTTTGAGCAGGTTGCCGTTGCGATCCGGCGTGCCACCCAACGGGTTGCCTTCCGCGCCATCGCCAAGGGTGTTGCCTGGTGGAGTGGCAGACGTCGCATAGGAGGCATAGATGCTGCCGTTTTCCGCTGGTTTGTACACCACACCGAACTGACCGGTAACGAACTCGCTGGTGTCATCGCCCTTGGACGTGGTCACGCTGGAACCGTTGAAGGTTTTGTAGTCGGTGTCGAAATGGTCGTAGCGCAGGCCCATGTTCACCAGCCACTGCTCGGACAACGTCAGGGTGTCGAATACATACAGTGCGTAGGTGTTGGCCTTGGTATCGGTGCCTGCGTAGTTGCGGGAGATGGCACCGCTCCACGGATCATTCGGCGTCGGGTTGGACAGCGAGGTGCAGTTGTAACCGCTTGGCGCGCCGATCAGTGCCGGCGAGCAGTTGTTGGTTACCGCTGCCGTTCCCGGGGTGGTGTCCGTGTTGACGTTGTACGAGGACTTTTCACTTTCCTCGTGGGTGTATTCGACACCGGTGGAGAAGCTGTTCTTGAACCCGGCGATGTAGATATCACCAAACAGGTCGGTCTGGTTGGTGGTGGTCTCGGTGTTGCTCACGCGGGTGTTCGCCCGGCGCCAGACGCTGCCGTTGTTGACGTTGCCTTTACTGTCGTCCGGCTGGGTCAGGATGTAATCCTGCATGCTGGTGCCGTGACGCAGGGTGTTCTTGATGGTCAGCGAGTCGCTCAGGTCGTGCTCGATGGCGAAGGTCGCGGTGTCGGTGCGGGTCTTGCGGAAGTCGCGGTCGGTCAGACCATAGAAATTGCTGCTGTCGCCGCCGTCATTCGGCTTGTCCGGGTTGGACTTGGTGCGTCCAGCCGCGAGAGTGGTCGGGATCGAGTACGGAATGCCCGAATCCGGCGTGTCGTTGCTTTCGAGGTGGTAGTAGTCGAGGTTGACGCGAGTGTCTGTACCCAGGCCGAAAGCCAGGGACGGTGCGACACCCCAGCGGTCGTAGTCGACGCTGTCACGTCCGGCGACGTTGCTCTCATGGCTCATCAGGTTCAGACGGCCAGCGGCAGTGTCGGTGAACTGATAGTTGCCGTCCATGGTGTAGCGCTGGGTCTGGTCGGAGCCCCAGGTGAAACCACCATCGAACGAATTGCCCAGGTGAGCTTTCTTGCTGACCAGGTTGATGCTGCCGCCTGCAGCGCCGCGACCGCCGATGGCAGAGTTCGGGCCTTTGCTGACTTCGATCGATTCCACGGCGAAGATCTCGCGGCTCTGGGAACCGGTATCGCGAACGCCGTCCAGGTAGGTATCGCCCTGGGCGTCAAAGCCGCGAATGAACGGACGGTCGCCCTGTGGGTTGCCGCCTTCACCGGCACCGAAGGTGATGCCTGGAATGGTGCGCAGGGCGTCCTGCATGTTCATGGCGCCCGTGTCTTTCAACACTTGTTGCGGAATGACGGTGATCGAGCGCGGTGTGTCCACCAGCGGCGCGGTGTACTTGGGCGAGGAGGCTTTCTCTACGTTGTAGGTCGTCTCGTCCTGGGCTTCGCCGGTGATGGCGGTGGCGCCCAGCGAAATCACATTGCCCGGTGCTTTTTCGTCGGCTTTTTCCGCCGCGAAAACCATGTGGCCCGCAGAGCCGGCAGTAATCGCCATGCCGATGGCCGATGCGAGCAGACGTGGTGAACTGACCGGTACTTGTGGTTGTTGACGCGACATTTGAGTTCCCCTCCCCAAGGATTTGAGGCCGCGGAATATAGGGTAAACACGTATTCGTATCAATTGCGAAACATTACTATTCGCACTGAATTTACATTCTTTACAATTTACCCTTACGGTTTCTGCTGACTCATTCGTCAGATGTGTTTTACACAGGCAATAAGAATCAATACCATTGGCATCCCTTTGGTTTCAGGTGCTTTTGTCATGCTGCTGCACATTCCCGGCCTGTTTGAAAAAGACGAGGTGCAGCGCATTCGCGAGGCTCTGGAGCAAGCCGATTGGGCCGATGGCAAGATCACCGCCGGCTACCAGTCGGCGAAGGCCAAACACAATTTGCAGTTGCCGGAAGGTCACCCGCTGGCCAAGGAGATCGGCGCGGCGATGCTGGAGCGGCTGTGGAAAAATCCGCTGTTCATGTCAGCAGCGTTACCGCACAAAGTCTTCCCTCCGTTAGTGAACTGTTACACAGCCGGTGGCAGTTTCGACTTCCATATCGACAACGCGGTACGTCAGCCAAAAGGCAGCATCGAGCGGGTGCGAACGGATTTGTCCGCCACGCTGTTCTTCAGCGAGCCGGAGGATTACGACGGCGGCGAGCTGGAGATCCAGGACACCTTCGGCACCCAACGGGTGAAGCTGCCTGCCGGCGACATGGTGCTGTATCCCGGCACCAGTCTGCACAAGGTCAATGCGGTGACACGCGGAGCGCGACTCGCTTCGTTTTTCTGGACGCAAAGCCTGGTGCGTGAAGACAGCCAGCGCGCCCTGTTGTTCGAGATGGACGGGGCAATCCAGCAACTGACCCGCGATGTGCCCGATCATCCATCGCTGATCCGCCTGACCGGGACGTATCACAACCTGTTGCGTCGCTGGGTCGAGGTCTAAGTGGCGGATTTTCGTTTACGCCGCGAGGAAATGCTCGACGGTGAGCGCCTGCGCGCGATGCTCGACGAAAGTCCGGCCCGTGCGGCCCAGGCCATCCTGATTGCCGCACGAGAAGGAGAGGTCGAAGCCCAGGCCTTGCTCGGGCAGATTCTGCTCGACGGCCAGGGGATCGCGCAGGACCAACCGCTGGCGCTGAGCTGGTTCGGCATCGCAGCGCGCCAGGGGCACCTCATGGCGCGCAACATGCTCGGTCGTTGCCATGAGCATGGTTGGGGCTGCGCTGCCGATGCATCGCTAGCGGCCAGGCATTACCGACTTGCCGCCACTGCAGGGCTGGATTGGGCGATGTACAACTACGCCAATCTGCTGGCGACCGGTCGCGGGGTGGTTGAGGATCAGCTTCAGGCACTGAGTCTCTATCGCCGTGCGGCTGAGTTGGGCCATGCAAAATCGATGAATCTGTTGGGGCGGTATCTGGAAGAAGGGCGGGTCTGTCCGGTGAATCCGGCAGCGGCGCGTGACTGGTATCGACGTTCGGCCGAGGGCGGGGATTTTCGCGGGCAGTTCAGCTTTGCTGCAGTCTTGACCGACGAAGGGAATATCGAGGATGCGTTGGCCTGGCTGCGCAAGGCGTTGGCCGGTGGCAACCTGAATTTTCTGCGAGTGGCGAGTCAGGCGCTGATGGGCGCGGTCGATCCGAGGATCCAGGCACTGGCCCACGAATTCCATCATCGTGCCGAAGAATTAACCCCAGTCTCTTGAGCCTTTGTGGGAGCGAGCTTGCTCGCGATGACGTCATGACATTCAGCATCAATGTTGATTGAGCTATCGCCATCGCGAGCAAGCTCGCTCCCACAGAGGGTGGCGTAAATGAAAAAGCCCATGACAGGTCATGGGCTTTTTGTTTTCTACGCAGTATTTACACGTAGAACGACTTCAGCGGCGGGAAGCCATTGAACTCGACGGCGCTGTAACTGGTGGTGTACGCACCGGTCGACAGCCAGTACAGGCGATCACCGATGGCCAGGTTCAGCGGCAGGCCGTACTTGTAGTTTTCGTACATGATGTCGGCGCTGTCGCAGGTTGGACCGGCGATGACCACTTCTTCCATTTCGCCTTTCTTCTCGGTCCAGATCGGGAACTTGATGGCTTCGTCCATGGTTTCGATCAGGCCGGAGAACTTGCCCACATCCGTGTACACCCAACGCTCTACCGCGGTACGGGATTTACGTGCAACCAGTACCACTTCGCTAACCAGGATGCCGGCGTTGGCGATCAGCGAGCGGCCTGGCTCCAGGATGATTTCCGGCAAGTCATCACCGAAGTCTTCCTTCAGGAAGCGGATGATTTCCTCGGCGTAGGTTTCCAGGCTGTTGGTGCGGGTGATGTAGTTGGCCGGGAAGCCGCCACCCATGTTGATCAGCTTCAGGTGGATACCGTCTTCTTCCTTCAGGCGCTCGAAGATCACTTTGACCTTGGCGATCGCCGCGTCCCAGACGCTGATGTCGCGCTGCTGCGAGCCGACGTGGAACGAGATGCCGTAAGGCACCAGGCCCAGGTCGCGGGCGAGGATCAGCAGGTCCATGGCCATGTCGGTCTGGCAGCCGAATTTGCGCGACAACGGCCAGTCGGCGGTGGTCGAGCCTTCGGTCAGGATACGCACGTAGACTTTCGAGCCCGGTGCGGCCTTGGCGATGTTGCGCAGGTCGGCTTCGGAGTCGGTGGCGAACAGGCGCACGCCCTTCTCGTAGAAGTAGCGGATATCCTTGGATTTCTTGATGGTGTTGCCGTAGCTGATCTGGTCGGCGCTGACGCCGCGACCAAGCACTTTGTCCAGCTCGTAGATCGAGGCGATGTCGAAGCTCGAGCCTTTCTCTTTGAGCAAGTCGATGATCTCGACGGCCGGGTTGGCCTTGACCGCGTAGTAGACCTTGGCGAATTCGAAACCGGCGCGCAGGTCGTCATAGGCCTGGCTGATCATCGCGGTGTCGATCACCACGAACGGGGTTTCCTGTTTGTCGGCGAACGCCTTCATTTTCTGAAAGGTTTCACGCGCGAAATAGTCTTCGACCTGGATCGACATACCTGGGAGCTCCTAAAGGCAAACGTTGTTAATCAATGGGTGCAAATGAACGTCCTCCGTATCCCCACTTTGGTTCGCCTACTTCCCAAGGCATGTCGCCGAAAGCAAAAAGGCCATGGGAAGTGCAGCTTTCCCTTGGCCTTGCTGTCTCGTCGTCAGTACTTGAGCCGGATGGATCGTTTCCAGCATGGACGTTCGGCGCGAACTTTAGGGCGTGAGGGGCTTGAGATCAACAAAAAATGTCGCGTTTTTGCACTCTTCCGTCGTGCGGTCCCTGACAGCTACTGATGTAACCGACCTGTGTGACGGTGTGATGTTCCCCCAAAAGGGGGCGTGGCGGGAGAAAAAGCTATTGCGGTGAAAGAGCAAACTTTCACCGCAGGTCCAGAAGGACAAATGGGTGGTGGTTGATCAAAAGGCAATCAGATCAATGCTGAGACTTGCGGAAATACTGGAATACGTGACCGAAGACACGGTCACTCGAATGATGGTGCTGGCTTGCACATTTCTTAGGATAAACCTGCCGTTCATATCGCCCGCCAGGGGGCTGATAGAGGCACCCGGTGTAGACGTCGTCCACATGCCGCCACCGCTAGGAACCTGGCTGCCATTGCTATCGACAAGCTGGGCGGCGATGTCCAATTGAAAGTCATTCCCTTTTCTAACACGTTGCGGGTTGGCGATACCCCCGAAGATGATGTGTGTGGGAGGACCCGCCATGATGCCTGATGCGTTGTTTTCTGAAGCTGATTGAGCAGGCGATGTCGCGTTATCGGTTTTCATGGGTCATCTCGATAGGGGAAAAGTGTTGGATCAAGAGAAATGATCCGGGCTCAGTAGATCTTTTCCCTATCGATGGCGGAACTGTCATTTTTGCTAGTTTTTTATATTGTTTTCGAATATCTGGGCGCTCATGAGGCGTCGGGAGGCTTAGACTTCGCCCCCCAATTGCGTGTTGAGTTTTTGAAAGGCCTTAAACCAGTACTGCCTTAGCTGGCGAAACAATGCTGGTCTTGCCACCCCGGGACTTGCCGGAGCTCAAATACTCGGCGATCGACTCCTGAGTCACTTCCCCCAAGAACACCCGCTCCGCATCCATCACCGGCAACCACGAGCGATTGAACTCGTACATGCGCGACAACAGGATGCGCAAATGCTCGTCATACGCCGCCGTGGCGTTGAACTCGCGCAGGTATTGACCGCAAGTACCCGTCTGACGGTGCAGGTCGCGACGTCGTACATAACCCAGCGCCTTGTTCTCACCGTCGGTGACCACTACATAACGCCGGTCATGTTCGTCCATCAATTCCAGCGCGTCGGCCACCGGGGTTTGCGGGCTAACCGATGGTGCGTTGTCCGCCGCATCTTCGGCCTTCACCAGTAGCAGGCGCTTGAGGGTGCTGTCCTGACCGACGAAGTTGCTGACAAAGTCGTCCGCCGGATGCGCGAGCAAGGTGTCCGGATGATCAATTTGCAGCAGCTTGCCGGCGCGGAAAATCGCGATCTTGTCGCCGAGCTTGATCGCCTCGTCGATGTCGTGGCTGACCATGATCACGGTCTTGTTCAGCGCCCGCTGCATTTCGAAGAACTCGTTCTGGATCATCTCGCGGTTGATCGGGTCGACTGCCCCGAACGGCTCGTCCATTAATAGCAGTGGTGCATCCGCCGCCAGTGCGCGAATCACGCCGATCCGCTGTTGCTGGCCACCGGACAGTTCTCGTGGATAACGATGCAGATACTGCTTGGGTTCAAGCTTGATCATGCTCATCAACTCGCGGGCGCGGTCGTGGCATTTCTGCTTGTCCCAGCCGAGCAGTTTCGGCACCACGACGATGTTCTCCTCGATGGTCATGTTCGGGAACAAACCGATCTGCTGGATCACATAACCGATGTTGCGACGCAGCGTCACTTCGTCGAGGCCGGTGGTGTCTTCGCCGTTGATCAGGATCTTGCCCGAGGTCGGTTTGATCAGGCGGTTGATCATTTTCAGCGTGGTGCTTTTGCCGCAACCCGATGGCCCGAGGAACACGCAGATTTCGCCTTCATTGACGGTCAGGCTCACCGAGTCCACGGCTTTCACATCTTTGCCGTTGCTTTGGAAGGTCTTGCTGAGGTTTTGAAGTTCGATCATTTGAGCAGTCCTTTTGGAGTCAGCGAACGTTGCAGCACTTGCAGGATCAGGTCGGCGATGATCGCCAGCACACTGACCAGTACAGCGCCGACAATCAGCATCGACATGTCGCTGCGGCTGATGGCAGCGAGGATGAGTACGCCCAGGCCACCGGCGCCGATGGTCGCGGCGATGGTCATGACGCCGATGTTCATGACCACGGCAGTGCGCACACCAGCGAGGATCACCGGCACGGCGATGGGTAATTCGACCATGCGCAGGCGCTGACCGAAGGTCATGCCGATGCCGCGCGCGGCTTCACGGATGCCCGGTTCGACGTTGGTCAGGGCCAGGTAGGTGTTACGCATGATCGGCAGCAGCGAATACAGAAACACCGCGGTGATGGCCGGCATCGGACCCAGGCCCTGGCCGAACTTGGAGTAGAACGGCAGCAGCAGGCCAAACAGGGCAATCGACGGCACGGTCAGGAGCACCGTGGCGCTGGCTTGCAAAGGCCCGGCGAGGCTCGGGAAGCGTGTCATCAGGATGCCCAGCGGCACGCCAACCACAATCGCCAGGGTCACGGCGATGCCGACCAGGGTGATGTGTTGGCCGGTTAGCTGTATCACCTGCTGCCAGTCGAGGTGGGAAAAGGCGTTGAGAAATTCCATGGCTTTTCCTCCTTATTTGATTGGATGCTGGCGCAGGAAATCTGCGGCAACGGACGAAGGGCTTTGGTGATCGACATCGACCCGCGCATTGAGCTCGCGCATGGTGTCGTCGTCGAACAGCTCAGCCAGAGGCTTGAGTTGTTCGGCCAGTTGCGGATGCGCATCGAGGTAGGCCTGACGCACCACCGGTGCGGCGGTGTAGTCGGGGAAGTAATGCTTGTCGTCTTCCAGCAGTTTCAGCTTGAAGGCGTTGAGGCGACCGTCGGTGGTGTAGACCAGACCGGCAAACACCTGGCCGTTACGCAGCGCGGTGTAGACCAGACCGGCGTCCATCTGGCGGATGTTCTTGCGGGTCAGGTTCATGTCGTAGAGCTTGACCATGCCATCAAGACCGTCCGAGCGGTTGGCGAACTCGGTATCCAGCGCCACCAGATTGTTGGTCTCGGCTTCCTTGCGCAGCACCGAGTTCAGCTCGCTGATGGTGTTGATCTGCGGGTATTGGTCAGCAACGTTTTTCGGCAGTGCCAAGGCATAGGTGTTGCTGAATTTCGACGGTGTCAGCCAGACCAGGCCTTTTTTCGCGTCGAGTTCTTTTACTCGTGCGTAGGACTGTTCGCTGTCGAGTTTTTCAGTGACATGGTTGTAGGCCACCAGCGAAACGCCGGTGTATTCCCAGAGCATGTCCAGTTGGCCACTTTCATGGGCGCTGCGGGCCAGATTGCTGCCCAGGCCGCCGGTCACCTGCACCTCGTAACCTTTGGTGCGCAGGTACTGCGAGGTGATTTCCGCCAGCAGGGTCTGTTCGGTGAACACCCGGGCGCCGATGCGGATCAACGGTTTTTCCGTGGCTTGGGCAAATCCTGCGAACAGCAGGACGCAGCCTAGTAAAAAGCTTGAAGTTTTCATGACGATTCCTTTGCCGAGGCTTAAGACGGGCGCAAGCCGCGTTCGAGCCAGAGGCGGCTGGCGAGTGTCACCAGGCCGTCGAGCAACAAGGCCAGCAGGGCGGTGCAGGCCGCGCCGAGCAGCAATTGCGGCTGATTGTTCAGGGCGATGCCGGGGAAGATCAGGCTGCCGAGACTGTTGGCGCCGATCAGGAACGCCAGCGGCGCCGTCCCGACATTGATCGCCAATGCCACACGCACACCACCGATGATGATCGGCACCGCGTTTGGCAATTCGACTTTCCACAGCACCTGGCGCGGGGTCATGCCGATGCCGACGGCGGCTTCCTTGAGCGAACCCTGAACGTTTTTCAGGCCTTCGTAGGTGTTGCGCACGATGGGCAGCAAAGAGGCGAGGAACAGGGCGAAGATGGCAGGACCGCTGCCGATGCCGAGGATGCCCAAGGCGATGGCCAGGACGGCCAGGGGCGGAATGGTGTTGCCAATGTTGAAGAACTGCATGAAGCGTTCGGCACGGCCGATCATGGACGGGCGGCTGAGGAGGATGCCGGCAGGAATGCCCACGACAAGGGCGGCCAGCATGGAAGCGAGGACGAGAACCAGATGAGCTTGCAGGTAAAACAACAAATCGTCGCGGTAGTGTTCGATCGTGTTGATGCCGATCCATTGGATCAGCAGGGCCAGAAGGGCGAATACCAGCGCGCCTCCTATCAGCCCTTTGCCATAGTGGATAGCCACAGGCGGACTCCTTTTTTCAGTCGGCGAACACTTTCTCGTGTGGCAACGCCATTCCTGGCTGCCGAAAAAATGATCGCGATAAGCAGCTCATGCCGAGCGCGTTTCACTGTAGGAGCGAGCTTGCTCGCGAAAAACTTCAAGACAATGCGTACCTTCAGGTACCCAGCATTATCGTTGACGTCCATCGCGAGCAGGCTCGCTCCTACAGGGGGAAACGCACGGCAATCGAGCCATGAGCACAGCCTCGTCAGGCCGAATTGCAGGTGTTTCAGGCCCCCGACGAGTGGTCGTTACGGGGGAGTGGACGTCTCCGTGCTTTAAAAGGTTCCCATCTGAAGCAGCATTTGGCCACCCCTAATGTGCTCAACGGTTCGGTTCTTCGATCAACTTGGGCTATAATCTGCGCCCTTTTTTGAATCACCTGCCAGGCGATTTCCCATGACCAAACAGGCCGCCGAAGTCGCGAAACGCCGCACTTTCGCCATTATTTCCCACCCCGATGCCGGTAAGACCACCATCACCGAGAAGCTCCTGCTGATGGGCAAGGCGATTGCGGTAGCCGGTACGGTGAAATCTCGTAAATCCGATCGCCATGCCACCTCCGACTGGATGGAAATGGAAAAGCAGCGGGGTATCTCCATTACCACGTCGGTCATGCAGTTCCCGTATCGCGAACACATGATCAACCTGCTCGACACTCCGGGCCACGAAGACTTCTCCGAAGATACCTATCGCACCCTGACGGCGGTGGACTCGGCGTTGATGGTTCTCGACGGCGGTAAAGGTGTAGAGCCTCGGACCATCGCCCTGATGGACGTCTGCCGTCTGCGTGACACGCCGATCGTCAGCTTCATCAACAAACTCGACCGTGACATCCGCGACCCGATCGAACTGCTCGACGAAATCGAAGCCGTCCTCAAGATCAAGGCTGCGCCGATCACCTGGCCGATTGGTTGCTACCGTGACTTCAAAGGCGTGTATCACCTCGCCGATGACTACATCATCGTGTACACCGCCGGTCACGGCCACGAACGCACCGAAACCAGGATCATCGAGAAGCTCGACTCCGATGAAGCCCGCGCCCACCTGGGTGACGAGTACGAACGTTTCATCGAGCAGCTGGAACTGGTGCAGGGCGCCTGCCACGAGTTCAACCAGCAGGAGTTCCTCGACGGTCAACTGACTCCGGTGTTCTTCGGTACGGCACTGGGCAACTTCGGTGTCGACCACGTCCTCGACGCCGTCGTTGATTGGGCGCCGCGCCCACTGGCACGCGTGGCCAACGAGCGCACCGTGGAGCCGGTGGAAGAGAAGTTCTCGGGTTTCATCTTCAAGATCCAGGCGAACATGGACCCGAAACACCGCGACCGCATCGCCTTCATGCGTATCTGCTCCGGCAAGTACGAAAAAGGCATGAAGATGCGCCACGTGCGCACCGGCAAGGACGTGCGGATCGGCGACGCGCTGACCTTCTTCTCCTCCGAGCGTGAGCAACTGGAAGAGGCGTTTGCCGGCGACATCATCGGCTTGCACAACCACGGCACCATCCAGATCGGCGACACCTTCAGCGAAGGCGAAGTCCTGGGTTTCACCGGCATTCCACACTTCGCCCCGGAACTGTTCCGTCGCGTACGCCTGAAAGATCCGCTGAAATCCAAGCAACTGCGCCAGGGCCTGCAACAACTGGCCGAAGAAGGCGCGACCCAGGTGTTCTTCCCGGAACGCAGCAACGACATCATCCTCGGCGCCGTCGGTGTGCTGCAGTTCGATGTGGTCGCCAGCCGTTTGAAAGAGGAATACAAGGTCGAGTGCTCCTACGAGCCGATCACCGTTTACTCTGCGCGCTGGATCGAATGCAGCGACAAGAAGAAGCTTGAGGAGTTCTCCAACAAGGCTGTGGAAAACCTGGCGCTGGACGGCGGTGGTCACCTGACCTACCTCGCACCGACGCGGGTCAACCTGGCATTGATGGAAGAGCGCTGGCCGGACGTGAAATTCCGTGCGACCCGTGAGCATCACTAAGCGCTGAGTTGCAAAATCCAAAAGCCCCGTTGCGAAAGCTGCGGGGCTTTTTATTGTCTGGCGCAATTGCCTGTAGGGGCGAGCCTGCTCGCGATGATTCCAGCCGCGCTGCATTTATCCAGACAGAGCGCGTCATCGTTAGCCTCCATCGCGAGCAGGCTCGCTCCAACAGGGGGCTTCGGTGTTAGTTGAGTTGTGAATAACCCCTATTCCAAACCAGTCTCCAAACCCGCTGCATTTTCCCCCGCCAGATAGCGTCCAATCTGGAGAACCCGGCTGATCGGAACTAGATTTGACTCAGCACCAGACAGGCACTCAACGAAAGGAAGGAATCGGCTATGAACAGGTTGTTTCGCGTTTTACTGCTGTTGAAGGTGATGGTGATGCTCTCGCTCGGAGCTTCGACGGCGTGGGCCGAGTGTATCGATCACGGGGAGCAGGCTTCGAGCGGGCAGGCGGGTTATGCGGGGTTGATGATCGCCAAGTCCGAATCGGAACCGGGAGATCAGGGGCAGGGCGGTGCGGACAACGACGATGACTCGACCACCGACGAACCGGACTCCGATGAGGAAGAGGGCGACAGCCAGACGTAGTCGCTC
Organism: Pseudomonas sp. BF-R-30; assembly: GCF_019956175.1. Taxonomy (NCBI): domain Bacteria; kingdom Pseudomonadati; phylum Pseudomonadota; class Gammaproteobacteria; order Pseudomonadales; family Pseudomonadaceae; genus Pseudomonas; species Pseudomonas sp. BF-R-30. The sequence continues at coordinate 141,833 of NZ_JAHBDE010000055.1, forward strand.
TATTGCAGGCAAAAGAAAACCCCTTCTACCTGAGTGATGCGCATTCGAGGCAGAAGGGGTTTGGTTAACGCGTAATTACTTGAGCTACTCAATCCCTGTGGGAGCGGGCTTGCTCGCGAAAGCGATCTGTCAGTCGACATTGAGGTTGACTGGAATGACGCCTTCGCGAGCAAGCCCGCTCCCACATTTTTATGCCGCGCCGTCGAGAAATTGCTCGGCGTAGTGGCAAGCCACCTGGCGGCCGGCGATCAGGCGCAGGGCCGGCTCTTCAGTGCTGCAACGCTCGGTGGCGTACGGGCAGCGCTTGTGGAAGGCGCAGCCGGACGGCGGGTTCAGCGGGTTGGGCAATTCGCCGACGATCTTGATTTTCGGCTTGTCCGGATCCGGGTGGATGGCCGGCGTCGCCGACAACAGCGCCTGGGTGTAAGGGTGCAGAGGTCGGGAGTAAATGTCCTCTTTCGTGCCCATTTCCACCGGACGACCGAGGTACATCACCATCACATGGTCGGCAACGTGGCGTACCACTGCCAGGTTGTGGGAGATGAACACATAGGCGGTGTTGAACTCTTGCTGCAAATCCATGAACAGGTTGAGCACCTGTGCCTGAATCGACACGTCCAGTGCCGAGGTCGGTTCGTCCGCCACCAGCACTTTCGGTTGCAGCATCATCGCGCGGGCCAGGGCGATCCGCTGGCGCTGACCACCGGAGAACATGTGCGGATAACGCTGGTAGTGCTCGGGACGCAAACCCACCTGCTTCATCATCGCCTGGACTTTCTCGCGACGTTCCGCGGCGCTCAGGTTGGTGTTGATCAATAACGGCTCTGCAAGCTGATCACCGACTTTCTGCCGAGGGTTCAACGAGGCGTACGGGCTCTGGAACACCATCTGCACGTCTTTGCGCAGTTGCTTGCGCTGGGCCTTGTCGGCACCGGCGACTTCCTGCCCGGCAATTTTCAAGGAGCCGGAGGACGGCTCTTCGATCAGGGTCAGGGCACGGGCCAGGGTGGATTTGCCGCAGCCCGACTCGCCTACGACAGCGAGGGTCTTGCCGGCTTCCAGTTCGAACGACACGCCGTTGAGGGCGCGCACGGTGGCGTGACCCTTGAACAGGCCTCGGGACACCTCGTAGTGACGGGTCAGGTCGCGGGCGGTAAGAACGACGGCCATTACGCCACCTCCTGGTTCAGCGGGTAGAAGCAGCGAGCGAGGCTGTTGCTTTTCTGGTCAAGGGCCGGACGTTGTTGACGGCAGTTGTCTTTCACGTACGGGCAGCGTGGCGACAGCAGGCAACCTTGCGGGCGGTCGTAGCGACCGGGAACGATGCCCGGCAGGGTCGACAGGCGCGAGGCACCCAGGCTGTGTTCCGGAATTGCCTTGAGCAACGCTTCGCTGTACGGGTGTGCCGGAATGTCGAACAGTTGCGGCACCTGGCCGACTTCGACCGCCTGGCCGGCGTACATCACGCACACGCGCTGGGCGGTTTCGGCCACGACGGCGAGGTCGTGGGTGATCAGCACCAGGCCCATGTTCTGCTCTTTCTGCAACGCCAGCAGCAGGTCCATGATTTGCGCCTGGATGGTTACGTCCAGCGCCGTGGTCGGTTCGTCGGCGATCAGCAGTTTCGGTTCGCCGGCAATCGCCATGGCAATCGCGACACGTTGGCTCATGCCACCGGACAGTTGATGCGGGTAGGCGTCCATACGGCTGGCGGCACCCGGGATTTCAACTTTTTCCAGCAGTTCGATGGCGCGCTTGCGCGCAGCCTTGCCGGACATTTTCAGGTGCAGGCGCAGCACTTCTTCAATCTGGAAACCGACGGTGTAGCTCGGGTTCAGGGCAGTCATCGGATCCTGGAAGACCATGGACAGGTCTTTACCCACGATCTGGCGACGCTGGCGATTGTTGAGCTTGAGCATGTTCTTGCCGTCGAAATTCAGGGCGTCAGCGGTGACGATCCCCGGATGCTCGATCAGGCCCATCAGCGCCATCATGGTCACGGACTTGCCGGAACCGGACTCGCCAACGATGGCCAGCACTTCGCCCTTGTCCACTTGCAGGTCGAGACCATCGACGACTGGCGTGGCGTTTTTGTCGCCGAAGCGAACGTTGAGATTCTTGATTTCTAGCAGTGACATGGGAATCTCCTCAGGCGGCGTTCTTGAGTTTCGGGTCCAGCGCATCGCGCAGGCCGTCGCCCATCAGGTTGATTGCCAGCACGCTGAGCAAAATGGTCAGACCAGGCAGGCTCACTACCCACCAGGCGCGTTCGATGTAGTCGCGGGCCGAAGCCAGCATGGTGCCCCACTCAGGGGTTGGCGGTTGTACGCCAAGGCCGAGGAAGCCCAGTGCGGCGGCATCGAGGATCGCCGAGGAGAAGCTCAGGGTGGCCTGAACGATCAGCGGCGCCATGCAATTAGGCAGCACGGTGACGAACATCAGGCGCGGCAGACCGGCACCGGCCAGGCGCGCGGCAGTCACGTAGTCGCGGTTCAGTTCGCCCATCACCGCAGCGCGGGTCAGACGAACGTAGGACGGCAGGGACACCACGGCGATGGCGATCACGGTATTGATCAGGCCAGGGCCGAGGATGGCGACGATCGCCACGGCCAGCAGCAGGGACGGCAGGGCCAGCATGATGTCCATCAGACGCATGATGCTCGGGCCAAGTATGCGCGGGAAGAACCCGGCGAACAGACCCAGCAGGATCCCCGGGATCAGCGACATCACCACCGACGACAAACCGATCAGCAAGGACAGGCGCGAGCCCTGGATCAGGCGCGACAGCAGGTCGCGACCCAGTTCGTCGGTGCCGAGCAGGAACTGCATCTGTCCACCCTCCAGCCAGGCCGGCGGGGTCAGCAGGAAATCACGGTATTGCTCGCTCGGGTCGTGAGGGGCAACCCACGGGGCGAAGATGGCGCAGAAAATCACCAGCAGCATGAACATCAGGCCGGCGACGGCACCTTTGTTCTTGGAAAACGCTTGCCAGAATTCTTTGTACGGAGACGGGTACAGCAGGCTTTGATCGACTGCTACCGATGGAATTGGAGTGGTCATGGTCATGATCTCAGCGCTGATGACGGATGCGTGGGTTGGCAAAGCCGTAGAGGATGTCCACTACGAAGTTGACCACAATCACCAGGCAGGCGATTAACAGGATGCCGTTTTGCACAACGGGATAATCTCGGGCGCCAATGGCTTCGATCAGCCATTTGCCGATGCCGGGCCACGAGAAGATGGTTTCGGTCAGGACCGCACCGGCCAGCAGGGTGCCGACTTGCAGGCCGACCACGGTGAGTACCGGGATCAGCGCGTTGCGCAGGCCGTGTACGAACACCACGCGTGCCGGCGACAGGCCTTTGGCCTTGGCGGTGCGGATGTAGTCTTCACGCAGCACTTCGAGCATCGACGAACGGGTCATCCGCGCGATCACTGCCAGCGGAATGGTGCCGAGCACAATGGCCGGCAGGATCAGGTGGTGCAGGGCGTCGAAGAAGGCGTCCGGCTCGTCGGCCAGCAGCGTATCGATCAGCATGAAGCCGGTGCGTGGCTCGATGTCATACAGCAGGTCGATCCGCCCGGATACCGGGGTCCAGCCCAGACTTACCGAGAAGAACATGATCAGGATCAGGCCCCACCAGAAGATCGGCATCGAATATCCCGCCAGGGAGACACCCATCACTCCATGGTCGAACAGGGATCCTCGCTTGAGTGCTGCGATCACCCCGGCCAGAAGGCCCAGGATGCCTGCGAACAACAGGGCGGCCATGGACAGTTCCAGGGTCGCGGGGAACAGGGAGGTGAATTCGCTCCACACGCTTTCACGGGTACGCAGGGATTCCCCGAGATCGCCGTGGGCCAGCTTGCCGATGTAATCCAGGTACTGGGCATACAGGGGTTTGTTCAGACCTAGGCGTTCCATTGCCTGAGCGTGCATTTCGGGGTCGACCCTACGTTCTCCCATCATGACTTCTACGGGGTCGCCCGGGATCATGCGAATCAACGCGAAAGTCAGCAAGGTGATGCCGAAGAACGTGGGGATCAGTAACCCCAGTCGGCGGGCAATAAAACTAAACATCGTGTGTTGTACCTCATCAGCCGGTTAGGCGTGCCCGGCATGCCTGGGTCAGGAATGCCGGGAGTTTTCTTATTACTTCACCTGGGTGGTGGCGAAGTTATTCGTGGTGAGGGGGCTAATGTGATAGCCCTCTACGTTGTTGCGCGTTGCGGTGAACATTCTAGTGTGTGCGAGGCTGATCCATGGTTGATCCTGGTTGAAAATCACCTGAGCCTGTTCGTAAAGCGCTGCACGCTCAGCCGGGTCGACTTTTGCGCGGGCCTGGTCGATGAGTGCCTGGAACCTGTCATTGCACCAGCGTGCATAGTTTTCGCCGTTCTGCGCAGCTTCACAACTGAGCATAGGCGTCAGGAAGTTATCCGGGTCGCCGTTATCGCCCGCCCATCCGGCGGAAACCATGTCGTGCTCGCCGTTTTTCGCGCGCTTGAGCATCTCTCCCCATTCCATCACGCGGATGTCGATCTTGATCCCGACCTTGGCCAGGTCGGCCTGCATCATCTGCGCACCGAGCATCGGGTTCGGGTTGGTCGCGCCGCCTCCGTTGCGGGTGAACAGGGTGAAGGTGGTGCCTTCCGGTACGCCGGCTTCCTTGAGCAGGGCGCGCGCCTTGTCCAGGTCGCGGGCAGGATTCTTCAGCGTGTGGTTGTAGCCCAGCAGGGTATCCGGGAACGGGTTGACCGCCACGGTGGCATTGCCCTTGCCGAACAGCGCGTTGACCGCGGCTTCCTTGTCGAAAGCGATGTCGATGGCTTTGCGCACGCGCACATCGCTCAAGTACTTGTGGGTGGTATTGATGGCGATGTAGGCGACGGTCATCGCATTCATTTCATCGACCTTCAGGTTCGAGTCTTTCTTGATGCTCGGGATGTCATCCGGTTTTGGATACAGCGCGACCTGGCACTCGTTGGCCTTGAGCTTCTGCAGGCGCACGTTGTTGTCGGTGGCGATGGCCAGGATCAGCGCATCAGCCGGTGGCTTGCCACGGAAATAATCCGGGTTGGCCTTGAAACGAACCTGGGCGTCCTTGTTGTAGCGCTGGAAGACGAACGGGCCGGTGCCGACTGGCTTGTTGTTCAGGTCGCCGGTCTTGTTGGTCTTGAGCAGCTGGTCGGCGTACTCGGCGGAGTAGATTGACGAGAAGGCCATGGCGATGTCGGCCAGGAACGGCGCTTCACGGCGGGTCAGGGTGAACTTGACCGTGTTGTCGTCGACTTTCTCGACGCTCTTGAGCAGTTCCTTGAAGCCCATGCTTTCAAAGTACGGGAAGCCCACGCTCGACAGTTTGTGCCACGGATGATTCGGGTCCAGCTGGCGCTGGAAGCTCCAGACCACGTCGTCGGCATTCATGTCGCGGGTCGGCTTGAAGTATTCGGTGGTGTGGAACTTGACGCCTTTGCGCAGATGGAACGTGTAGCTCAGGCCGTCTTCGCTGATGTCCCAGGACTCGGCCAGTGCCGGAATCACGTCGGTGGTGCCGGGCTTGAAGTCCGCCAGGCGATTGAAGATGGTTTCGGCCACCGCATCGGCTGTGACTGCAGTCGTGTACTGGACCATGTCGAAGCCTTCGGGGCTGTTTTCGGTGCAGACCACAAGCGGCTTGGCCGATACACCCACCGCGACACTCAGCAAGGCAGCCGCGATGGCCGCACGTAGGGGAAGCATTTTCATCAAGAACCCTCTGCAATCAGTTGAAGGACAAAAGCCGAACGGCCGATTCGTCACTGAATCAGCCGTTCGGCACGGGCATTACAGGATGTTGAACGGAACCGTGGTCACGAGGCGGAACTCGTTGATGCTGCCGTCAGCCTGGTTTTCGCTGGCACGGTGAGCGGTATAGGTGCCGCGAATCGTGGTGGCCTTGAGCGGGCCGCTCTGCACGGCGTAGGTCGCGCCGATGCCGTATTCATAATGGTGTTCGCCATCCTGGGACTGGATGCCGTCGTAACCCTTGCCTGCCACGCCGCCGTTGCCGGTGTAGTGAGTACCGTCGATACCCCAGCCGCGAGCCTGGTAGATGTTGAACTTCAGGCCCGGCACGCCGTATTCGGCCATGTTCAGACCGTAGGCAACCTGGAACGATTTTTCGTTCGGGCCGTTGAAGTCCGACAACAGGGAGTTGGCCAGGTAGATGCCGTTGGTTTCGTGCAGGTAGTCGAAGTACTCGTTACCGTTCACTTCCTGGTACGAGAAGGTCAGGGTGTGGGCCTGGTGGGTCAGGCCGAACGACAGCGAGTAGGTGTCGTTGTCGATGTCGCCGATCAGGGCTTTACCGGTTTCCTTGGTTTTGTAGTAGTTCAGGCCGGTGGTCAGGCTCAGTACCTGGCTGTCGCCCAGTACGTGAGAGGCGCCGAAGTAGTACTGGTTCCAAATATCTTCAGCCTGGGTCGCCCAGAGACTGGTGGTCAGGCTGGCGAACGGGTTGTAGGTGATACCGCCGGTGTAGACGTGGTCGGTTTCGACGATGCCGTTTGCGTATTCGGTGCGGAATTTGCGCTGGCTTTCTTCGGTACGCGGTGAGTTGCGGTCGAAGGTGGCCAGGTCGAAGGCCAGGTTGTTCAGCTCTTCGCTGTGGAGGGCCACGCCCTGGAAGCTCGAAGGCAGTGCACGGTTACCGATCACGTCGACCATCGGGCTGCTGAAGTTCATGCGGCCGGCGGTCAGGGTGCTGTTGGATACACGAGCCTTGACGTTGGCCAGGCCCAGTTTGCTCCACTGGCCTTGAGCGTCGCCGCCCTCTTTGGTCAGGGTACGGTTGTTGCCTGCGCCTGGACGAGTGCCCGGTGCGCCGCCGTTGTTGGACGCCAGGTCTTTGCGGTCCTGGTCCAGTGCGATGGCGTTGTACGCCGCCACCTCAGTGCTGAAGCCTACGGTGCCTTCGGTGAAGCCGGAGTTGTACTTGAGGATGGTGCCCTGGACCCAGTTGATCCGGCGATCGGTCGGGGTCGAAACGCCGTCTTTCTTGTAGGCGAACTTGGCGCCGCGTTGCAGTTGTTCGTTGGCGTACCAGTTGCGCGTGGTGCCTGTGATCGACTGGCCTTCGATAAAACCGGTGGCTTCGCTTTGAGCGCTTTTCTCGTTCACGGTAACCGGGGTGAAAGCCTGGCTTTGGGTTTCTGCGTAAGCCGTGGCGGTTACGCTGCTGATGGCCATGGCCAATAACGCGGTGCTGCTCAGTTTCATGGGTAAAGCTCCTTACTTTCTTTTTTTTATGCCGGTCTTTTTTTGTGATCCGGCTATTGGTTTAGAACTCATTCACGGCATCGCAAACGTTTGCCGCCAGCCAAATTGGCAAAAGACGGCAAAGCGTCTGCGTGAGGGCGGAACATCCGCCCCCCGGCATTTCTGGCTAATCGGTTATTTTTCTATGCTGACACCCGAGAAAACATTGCGACCGAACGGGCTCACCTTGAACCCTTCGATTTTGGCGCTCAGCGGCTGGTTGACCGTCGAGTGGGCGACTGGCGTCATCGGCACTTGCTGCTTGAGCAATTGCTGCGCCTGTTTGTAGAGCAGGGTGCGCTGGTCGCGGTCGGTGACGACCTTGGCCTGCTTGATCAGCTTGTCGTAAGCCGGGTCACACCACATCGAGTAGTTGTTGCCGCCAATGGCGTCACAGCTGTAGAGCGTGCCCAGCCAGTTGTCCGGGTCACCGTTGTCGCCGGTCCAGCCGATCAGGCTGATGTCGTGTTCGCCATTCTTGGTGCGCTTGATGTACTCGCCCCACTCATAACTGACAATCTTGACCTTGAGGCCGATCTTCGCCCAGTCAGCCTGGAGCATCTCGGCCATCAACTTGGCGTTGGGGTTGTACGGACGCTGGACCGGCATGGCCCAGAGGGTGATTTCGGTGCCTTCCTTGACGCCGGCAGCCTTGAGCAGCTCCTTGGCTTTTTCCGGGTTGTAGGCGGCGTCCTTGATAGTCTCGTCGTAGGACCATTGGGTCGGCGGCATGGCGTTGACCGCCAGTTGCCCCGCGCCCTGGTAGACGGCATTGAGAATGCCTTGCTTGTTCACCGCCATGTCCAGCGCCTGGCGTACTTCAAGCTGGTCGAACGGTTTGTGGCGCACGTTGTAGGCGATGTAGCCGAGGTTGAAACCGGGCTTCTCGATCAGTTGCAGGGCCGTGTCGTTCTTCAGCGCGGGCACATCGGCAGGGCGCGGGTGCAGGGTGATCTGGCACTCGCCGGCCTTGAGTTTCTGCACGCGCACCGAGGCGTCGGTGTTGATGGCGAAAATCAGGTTATCGAGCTTGACCCGGTCAGGGGCCCAGTAATGCTTGTTGCCGGTGTAACGGATGTTCGAGTCTTTCTGGTAGCTCTTGAACACGAACGGCCCGGTGCCGATCGGCTTCTGGTTGATGTCGCTCGGCTTGCCTTCGGCCAGCAGCTTGTCGGCGTATTCGGCCGAAAGGATGGCGGCGAAGCTCATGGCGATGTTCTGGATGAACGCGGCGTCCACGCTGTTGAGCGTAAAGACCACGGTCAGTGGCCCGGTCTTTTCGACCTTGGCGATGTTCTTGTTCAGGCTCATGCCGTTGAAGTACGGAAACTCTGTCGGATAAGCCTTACGGAAAGGTTGCTGCGGGTCGAGCATGCGATTGAACGTGAACAGCACGTCATCGGCATTGAAGTCTCGGGTCGGCGTGAAGTATTTGGTGGTATGAAACTTCACCCCTTCGCGCAGGTGAAACGTGTATTTGAGGCCGTCCTCGGAAATATCCCAGCTCGTGGCCAGGCCCGGTACGACGTTGGTCGCGCCTTTTTCGAACTCAGCCAACCTGTTGTACAGCGGCTCGGCGGCGTCGTTGTCGGTCGCAGTGGTGTACTGCGCCGTGTCGAAACCGGCGGGGCTGCCTTCGGAGCAGAACACCAGGCTGTTGTTGGCGGCCTGGCTGATGGAAGTGGCGGCCAACAGGCCGGTGCCCAGCAATGCGGATAAAACCAAGGTATGGCGCATAACGCTCCCTTTACTCTCAAAATGTTTTCAATGAGTCGCCGTCCCGTCCGCGGACGTAGAGGCATCACTGATTTCAAGCCATGCGCGCAGCATTAACCGATGACCCACGCGTGCACTGGTCAGATCCCGACGGTATGAGCCATGGGTCCGGCAGTAAATGCGTAGAGTCCTAAAGACTCGTAGGAAATGGCAACGCGTCCTCGCCCGATGCTGTAGTCAGCTGCGGATTAGGATGTAGGCGAATTCCTGCTTTCTCGGAAGATAAAGCAACGGCGACGTCAGGAACGTCGCCGTTGCAAAACCTTATTTGCTGACGCTGACGCCGTAGAAGGAGTTCAAGCCAAATGGGCTGATCTTGAAGTCCTGCACGTTGGCGCGCATGGGTTGGAACACCGTCGAGTGAGCGATAGGTGTCATAGGCACAGCATCCTTGAGGACGTGTTGCGCCTGTTTGTACAGTTCGGTGCGTTTGCCTTGGTCCGAAGTGCGCTTGGCTTGCTTGACGATGTCGTCAAACTTCTTGTCGCACCATTTGGAGAAGTTATTGCCTTCCAGCGAGTCGCAGCCGAACAGCACGTTCAGCCAGTTGTCCGGGTCACCGTTATCGCCGCTCCAGCCAATCAGCATCGCGCCGTTCTCACCGCCCTTGGAGCGCTTGATGTACTCGCCCCACTCGTAGCTCTGGATCTTGACCTTGAGGCCGATCTTGGCCCAGTCGGACTGCAGCATTTCTGCCATCAGCTTGGCGTTCGGGTTGTACGGACGCTGAACCGGCATCGCCCACAGGACGATCTCGGTACCTTCCTTGACGCCGGCTTCCTTGAGCAGCTCCTTGGCTTTCTCGGGATCGTACTTGGCGTCCTTGATGGTGGTGTCATAGGACCACTGGGTCGGCGGCATGGCGTTGACCGCCAGTTGGCCGGCGCCCTGGTACACGGAGTCGATGATCTGCTGCTTGTTGACGGCCATGTCCATGGCCTGGCGCACTTTCAACTGCGACATCGGGTTTGGCTTGTCGTCGCCCTTGATCTTGTCCATCACGTTGTAGGCGATGTAGCCCAGGTTGAACCCGGCCTGCTCAGGCATCTTCAAGGACTTGTCTTCCTTGAGCGCCTTCAGGTCGGCCGGACGAGGGAACAGGGTGACCTGGCACTCGTTCTTCTTCAGCTTCTGGATGCGTACCGACGGGTCGGTGGTGATGGCGAAGATCAGGTTGTCGATCTTGACGTCGTCAGGCTTCCAGTAGTCCTTGTTCCCTGTGTAGCGGATGTTGGAGTCTTTCTGGTAGCTCTTGAACACGAACGGGCCGGTGCCGACCGGCTTCTGGTTGATGTCGGCTGCCTTGCCTTCCTTGAGCAGCTGGGCAGCGTACTCGGCGGACTGGATCGAGGCGAAGCTCATGGCCATGTTCTGGATGAACGCGGCATCAACGTCCTTGAGGGTGAACTTGACCGTGTGGTCGTCGACTTTATCGATCTTGGTGATGTTGGTATCCATCCCCATGTCGGTGAAGTACGGGAATTCGGTCGGGTACGCTTTGCGGAACGGATCATCCTTGTTAATCATGCGATTAAAGGTGAACAGCACGTCGTCGGCGTTGAACTCACGAGTCGGTTTGAAATACGGGGTAGTGTGGAACTTGACGCCTTCACGCAGGTGGAAGGTGTAGGTCAGGCCGTCATCGGAAACGTCCCACTTGGTCGCCAGCCCAGGAACCACGGCGGTGCCGCCACGTTCGAACTGGGTGAGGCGGTTGAACATGGTTTCTGCAGAGGCGTCGAAGTCGGTTCCGGTGGTGTATTGACCTGGATCGAAACCGGCCGGGCTCCCTTCGGAGCAGAACACCAGGTTAGTCGCTGCTTGGGCGAACGGTGCGCTGGCTAACAAGCTTGCGCCAACTAAGAACGGAATGACCGCGTGTTTAAGCATGGTGGCCTCATGATTTGTTGTCATTTTTGGAATTAGAGGACGACCTCGTGAGTCGTGCCTGCGGATACTTATGCAGGGGCCATACCCAATGCAAGATCCAGAGTGACTACAAGCCTTAAACAGTGGCACGAACGTACCTTAATGTCGCATTTGTATAATTCCTGACGCATTTGACCGTTTGCGCGGCGTTTTTACGGTGCAAATGACGCACTTTTACAGTGCGCTCCTGACTCGGGTTGCTCCCGCGTGGGGCGGGGTGTTACTTATTCATACCCCGGATTGTGGGGTGGGTATGGCGTGAATAAGAGTGGTTATTGTTGTACCGATAGTAGCCAATCGACGGCTTTTCTCGGGGGGACCTATCCAGTTATAGCTCATGCCTGAAAACTGCCAAAAAAAACGGCGATCATTTTCATGATCGCCGTTTTTGTTTACGGGCTACCGATTCAAGGCATCAGCACTTCAATCGAGCCATCGGCGGTCATGCTGACCTGGCTGGTGCCGGCCTCGACATCCGGCGTCACCGGTGCGCTGTCCATGGCGGCGGCTTTCATCATCATCGGCGCGCGCATGTAAGGCTGTGGATAACCGTTGCTGTTGAGGTTCAGGTTGACGATTTTGTAGCTCTTGCCGCCAAGGGCGTCGGTGGCCAGTTGGGCGCGGGCCTTGAAGGCGGTCACGGCGTCCTTGAGCAAGGCGTCTTCGCTGGCCTTGCGGGTCGGGGTGGCGATAGCGAAGTCCATGCCGCCCATTTTCAGGTCGGTGAGCAGTTCGCCGGTCAGCTTCGACAGCGCAGCGAAGTCCGGGCTTTCCAGGCGCAATTCGGCGCGCTCGCGCCAGCCGGTGATTTTCTGGCCCTTGGTGTCATAGATCGGGTAGCTGTTGCGGCTGCCCTGGCGCAGAGTGATGTCCTTGACTTGCTTGGCCTTGGCCAGCGCCTTGTTCATGGTGGTGCTGACATCGGCGGCGAGTTTGGCCGGGTCGGTGTTCTGTTCTTCGGTGTAGAGGGTCACGATCATCAGGTCGCGGGCCACTTCCTGACTGACTTCGGCGCGCAGGGAAATCTGGTTGTAATGAAGCTCGTCGGCGGCCAGGGCCGGGAGGCTGGCGACGGTGCCAACGCTCAGGGCGAGGAGGGCGGCGCTGCGGCGGAATGTGTGCATGAAGGCTCCTTGAAAGGTGCGCAGGGGTATGGTCCGGACCTGCGTGAAACCATCAGACTCTAGCTTTTAAGTTCCGGTTCGCACAGTTACAACTTCTATACAGATGGAACTCAGGTGGCCCTGTGGCGAGGGGGCTTGCCCCCGTTGGACTGCGCAGCAGTCCCAAAACCTGCACCGCGTAATGACAGTTAGACCGCATCGACCTATTTGCGACTGCTTCGCAGCCGAACGGGGGCAAGCCCCCTCGCCACAGTTGTCATCGCCCGCGAAATTATGGGTAGCACTGTGGCCGTTTGCCGCACTTTTGCCTGTCAGCCCCCGCGCTTGGTTATACTCCCTGCGATCCGCCTGGAGCGCTCATCAGGAGAGCTCATGCTCGCCCCCGTTCAAATCACTTCCGCCACTCGCCAGAACCTCTGGCGGCTGACGTTCATCCGCACGTTGGTGCTGGCCGCCCAGGCCGGTTCCGTTGGCCTGGCCTACTGGCTCGAGTTGCTGCCACTGCCCTGGTTTCAATTGGCGGCGACGCTCGCATGTTCAATGCTGCTGTGCGTGTTCACAGCCATTCGCCTGCGTACCTCGTGGCCGGTGACCGAGCTCGAATACGCCGTGCAACTGGCCTGCGATCTGTTTATCCACAGCGCATTGCTGTATTTCTCCGGTGGCTCGACCAACCCCTTCGTCTCCTATTACCTGGTGCCGCTGACCATTGCCGCCGTGACCTTGCCGTGGCGTTACTCGGTGATCCTGTCGGGTATCGCGTTGACGATGTACACGCTGTTGCTGGCGCAGTTCTATCCGCTGCAAACCTTCCCGATCGCCCGGGAAAACCTGCAGGTGTACGGAATGTGGCTGAGCTTCGCCCTGGCTGCAGCGGTGATCACGTTTTTCGCCGCGCGCATGGCCGAAGAGCTGCGTCGTCAGGAAGAGCTGCGCGCCATTCGCCGCGAAGAAGGCCTGCGCGATCAGCAACTGCTGGCCGTCGCCACCCAGGCCGCCGGTGCGGCCCATGAACTGGGCACGCCGTTGGCGACCATGAGTGTGCTACTCAAGGAAATGCGCCAGGATCATCATGATCCGATGTTGCAGGACGACCTGAGCGTGCTGCAGGATCAGGTCAAGTTGTGTAAAGAGACCTTGCAGCATCTGGTACGCGCCGCCGAGGCCAATCGCCGGTTGGCGGTGGAGATGCAGGACGTCACCGATTGGCTTGATGAAGCCCTCAATCGCTGGCACCTGATGCGTCCGGAAGCCAGTTATCGCTTCCAGCGCCTCGGTCAGGGCCCGGTCCCCCGGATGGCGCCGCCGCCGGACCTGACCCAGGCTTTGCTGAATCTGTTGAACAACGCTGCCGATGCCTGCCCCGAAGGGCTGCAAGTGACGCTGGACTGGGATTGGGAAAACCTCACCATCAGCATTCGTGACCATGGCGCCGGTGTGCCGCTGGCCATTGCCGAGCAAATCGGCAAGCCGTTTTTTACCACCAAGGGCAAAGGCTTCGGCCTGGGCCTGTTTTTGAGCAAGGCCAGCGTGACACGCGCCGGCGGCTCAGTGAAACTCTACAGTCATGAGGAAGGTGGCACGCTCACCGAGCTGCGCCTGCCCCGTGTCGCCCGAGGAGACGAACATGAGTGAAGAGATCCAAGTCGAAGGCGAAGAACTGCCGCATTTGTTGCTGGTCGATGACGACGCCACATTCACCCGCGTCATGGCCCGCGCCATGGCTCGCCGCGGTTTTCGCGTCAGCACTGCCGGTTCCGCCGAGGAAGGCCTGGAGCTGGCCAAGGCCGATCTGCCGGATTACGCCGCCCTTGACCTGAAGATGGACGGCGATTCCGGCTTGGTGCTGCTGCCCAAGTTGCTGGAAATGGACCCGGAAATGCGCGTGGTGATCCTCACCGGTTACTCGAGCATTGCCACTGCCGTCGAGGCGATCAAGCGCGGTGCCTGCAACTACCTGTGCAAGCCGGCGGACGCCGACGACGTGCTGGCGGCGCTGCTGTCCGAGCACGCCGACCTCGACAGCCTGGTGCCGGAAAACCCGATGTCCGTGGACCGCCTGCAGTGGGAGCACATCCAGCGCGTGCTGACCGAACACGAAGGCAACATCTCCGCCACCGCCCGTGCCCTGGGCATGCACCGCCGCACCCTGCAGCGCAAACTGCAGAAGCGTCCCGTTCGCCGCTGAACCTGCGCTGAACGAATGCGGGCCGTATCTCGCGAAAAACCGGACCGATCATCTATGATCGGTTCGTGTGTGTACTTTTTTCTATCGAGCCTTATCCATGAATCAGAACGCTGAGTATTCCGCGGTCAACGACGCTGTGCGCGGGCAGTTTTTTCGCAAAGTGTGGGCGATGATCACGCCTTACTGGCGCAGTGAAGAGAAGGTCAAAGCCTGGACTCTGCTGATCGCCGTGATTGCGCTGTCGCTGATCAGCGTAGGGATCTCGGTGTGGTTCAACACCTGGTACAAGGATTTCTACAACGCGCTGCAACAAAAGGACGAGGAGGCATTCTGGCGGCTGATCCTGTATTTCTGCGGGATTGCTGCGGTGGCGATCGTCGGCGCGGTGTATCGGCTGTACCTGACGCAGATGCTGACGATCCGCTGGCGGGCATGGCTCACCGAAAAGCATTTCACCCGCTGGCTGGGTGACAAAAACTACTACCAGCTGGAGCAGGGCGGTTACACCGATAACCCGGACCAGCGGATTTCCGAAGACCTCAACAACTTCACCTCCAACACCCTTGAGCTGGGTATCGGGCTGCTGCGCAATATCGTCAGCCTGGTGTCGTTCTCGATCATCCTGTGGGGTGTGTCGGGCAGTATTGAAGTATTCGGCATCACCATTCCCGGCTACATGTTCTGGTGCGTGCTGGTTTACGCGGTGGTCGGCAGCTGGTTGACGCATTTGATCGGTCGTCGCCTGATCGGCCTGAACAATCAGCAACAACGCTTCGAAGCTGACCTGCGTTTCTCCATGGTGCGAATTCGCGAGAACGCCGAAAGCATCGCGTTGTACAACGGAGAGCCGAACGAAAACCGCCGGTTGAGCAGCCGCTTCGGGATGGTCTGGCATAACTTCTGGGACATCATGAAGGTGTCCAAGCGCCTGACGTTCTTCACCGCTGGTTACAGCCAGGCCGCGATCATCTTCCCCTTCATGGTTGCCGCCCCGCGTTACCTTTCCGGCAAGATCGAACTGGGCGAACTGATGCAAATCAGCTCGGCGTTCGGCAATGTGCAGGAAAGTTTCAGCTGGTTTATCAGTGCCTACCAGAGCCTCGCTTCCTGGCGCGCCACCTGCGATCGTCTGTTGAGCTTCCACCAGGCCATGCGTGACAACGAAGAACGTGCGCCGGCCATCGACGTCCAGAATTCGGGATCGGTGCTGAAGGTGCACAACCTCGGCCTCGACCTGGCTGAAGGTCGTCACCTGCTGACCAACGCCGACATGACCGTGAAGGAGGGCGAGCGTGTGATGCTCAGCGGTCGTTCCGGCAGCGGCAAGTCGACCCTGCTGCGGGCGATGGGGCATCTGTGGCCGACCGGCCACGGCAGTATTCGCCTGCCATCGGCGCGCTACCTGTTCCTGCCGCAAAAACCGTATTTGCCGATTGGCACCCTGCGTGATGTCCTCAGTTATCCACAGCCCGGCGATACCTATCCGAACGAGCGCTACGCGCAGGTGCTGGAAACCTGCCGCTTGCCGCACCTGATTGCCCGTCTCGACGAAGCCAACCACTGGCAGCGCATGTTGTCGCCGGGTGAGCAGCAGCGCTTGGCCTTCGCCCGTGCGCTGCTTTATGCACCGCAATGGCTGTACATGGATGAGGCCACCTCGGCGATGGACGAAGAAGACGAGGCCACGCTTTATCAGGCGCTGATCGACGAGTTGCCGGGGCTGAGCATCGTCAGTGTCGGTCATCGCAGCAGTCTGAAGCGCTTCCACCCTCGGCACATTCGTATCGAGAATGGCCATCTGGTGGATCAGACCGTGACTGCCTGAACACCCTGATTCCTTGTAGGAGCGAACTCGCTCGCGATGGACTTGAAAACGCCGCGTTGATCCAGGAAGCACGCGTTATCGTTAACCTCCATCGCGAGCAGGCTCGCTCCTACAGGGTAAGGTGATCGTACAACCGCGTTGCGCTATGATGCGCTTTCAGCCGCCGATTTTTTCGAGACAGATGTTCACCATGGAAAACCCGAACGACGTACCACGCCTCCCACGCAAGCGCCGCAGCCTCGCTCAGGAACTGGTGACGGTGCTGTCGGAGCAGATCCGCGACGGTCATCTCAAGCGTGGCGACAAGTTGCCCACCGAGTCGGCCATCATGGATGCCCATGGTGTCAGCCGCACGGTGGTGCGCGAGGCGATTTCCCGTTTGCAGGCGGCAGGGCAAGTGGAAACCCGCCACGGTATCGGCACCTTCGTGCTCGACACGCCGAGCCCGAGCGGTTTCCGTATCGACCCGGCGACTGTGGTAACCCTGCGAGATGTGCTGGCGATCCTGGAACTGCGCATCAGTCTGGAAGTGGAGTCTGCCGGGCTGGCGGCGCAACGTCGCAGTCCGGAACAACTGGCCAACATGCGCGCCGCCCTCGATGCGTTGAATGAAAGTGCCGCTCACGCCAGTGACGCCGTGGCTTCGGACTTCGCCTTCCACCTCGAAATCGCGCTGTCCACCGGCAACCGCTACTTCACCGACATCATGACCCACCTGGGTACCAGCATCATTCCGCGCACACGGCTGAACTCCGCGCGCCTGGCCCATGACGACCAGCAGCACTACATGAGTCGCCTGAGCCGTGAGCACGAAGAAATCTACGACGCCATTGCCCGTCAGGATTCCGATGCGGCGCGGGCCGCCATGCGTTTGCACCTGACCAACAGCCGTGAGCGGTTGCGTCATGCCCATGAAGAGGCTGAGGCGCAGCGGGGCTGAGTGTTCTGATTCCAGTCCTGTATTGGCTGACAGATTGCCTTCGCGAGCAAGCCCGCTCCCACAATTGATCTGCGTCGTTCACAAATAGTGAGTTCGCAGAAATTCGAATGTGGGAGCGGGCTTGCTCGCGAAGGGGCCGCAAGCCGTTCCACAAAACCTTCAGTTAGCCTCTCTTTTACTTATCCCCCCCCACCCGCTTATATCTTCCGACAACGTATCTCCTGAGCACCTGTTTTTCGAGGTGTGATCCTCCCTGTTCTCCTCCACGGAAACTCAATCAAACAAGGTCTAAACACATTCTTGTCCAACAATTTTCACCCCCAGCGATGAAATGCAGTTGACGGTTGTATTTTAAGTTGTACGATGACCTACAACTTCAGCGCAGGCTGAACGGTTTTCTCACACAACGTCGCAATCCAGGGTGTTCGAATAATGAATCCACAAGAACTGAAGTCCATCCTCTCTTCCGGTCTGCTGTCTTTCCCGGTTACCGATTTCAATGCTCAGGGCGACTTCAATCGCGCGGGTTACATCAAGCGCCTGGAATGGCTGGCCCCATACGGCGCCTCGGCTCTGTTCGCCGCAGGCGGCACCGGTGAGTTCTTCTCTCTGGCGGCCAGCGAATATTCGCAAATCATCAAGACTGCGGTCGACACTTGCGCCACCAGCGTGCCAATCCTGGCCGGTGTCGGCGGTTCGACCCGCCAGGCTATCGAATACGCACAGGAAGCCGAGCGTCTGGGCGCCAAAGGTCTGCTGCTGCTGCCGCACTACCTGACCGAAGCCAGCCAAGACGGCGTTGCCGCCCACGTTGAAGCCGTGTGCAAGTCGGTCAACATCGGCGTGGTGGTCTACAACCGTAACGTCTGCCGCCTGACCGCGCCGCTGCTGGAACGTCTGGCCGAGCGCTGCCCGAACCTGATCGGCTACAAGGATGGCCTGGGTGATATCGAGTTGATGGTGTCGATCCGTCGCCGCCTCGGTGATCGCTTCAGCTACCTGGGTGGCTTGCCGACCGCCGAAGTCTACGCCGCGGCCTACAAGGCACTGGGCGTGCCGGTCTACTCCTCGGCGGTGTTCAACTTCATTCCGAAAACCGCGATGGACTTCTACCACGCGATCGCTCGCGAAGATCACGCCACCGTCGGCAAGATCATCGACGACTTCTTCCTGCCGTACCTGGACATCCGTAACCGCAAAGCCGGTTATGCCGTAAGCATCGTCAAGGCCGGGGCAAAAATTGCCGGCTACGACGCAGGTCCTGTGCGTGCACCGCTGACCGATCTGACCGGCGAAGAGTACGAAATGCTCGCCGCGCTGATCGACAAGCAGGGTGCGCAGTAACACATCCGTTCAAGTAAGGCCGCTGAGCAATCAGCGGCCTTTTGCGTGAGGAGATCTCAAAGTGGCAGATGCAAAGCGTTTCGATAACTACATCAACGGCGAATGGGTTGCCGGTGGCGATTATTCGACCAACATCAACCCGTCCGAACTGACCGACGCCATTGGCGACTACGCCAAGGCTGATCTGGCTCAGGTCCACGCTGCCATCGACGCCGCCCGTGCCGCGTTCCCGGCCTGGTCCACGTCCGGCATTCAGGCGCGTCACGATTCCCTGGATAAAGTCGGCACTGAGATCCTCGCCCGTCGCGAAGAACTCGGCACCCTGCTGGCCCGGGAAGAGGGCAAGACCCTGCCTGAAGCCATCGGCGAAGTGACCCGCGCCGGCAATATCTTCAAGTTCTTCGCCGGCGAGTGCCTGCGCCTGTCCGGCGACTACCTGCCGTCGGTGCGTCCGGGCGTCAACGTTGAAGTCACTCGCGAAGCTTTGGGCGTGGTCGGTCTGATCACCCCGTGGAACTTCCCGATCGCCATCCCGGCATGGAAAATCGCCCCGGCCCTGGCCTACGGCAACTGCGTCGTGCTGAAACCCGCAGACCTGGTTCCAGGTTGCGCCTGGGCCCTGGCCGAAATCATCTCCCGCGCAGGCTTCCCGGCCGGTGTATTCAACCTGGTGATGGGCAGCGGTCGCGTGGTGGGCGATGCGCTGGTTCACAGTCCGAAAGTCGACGGCATCAGCTTCACAGGTTCCGTGGGCGTGGGTCGTCAGATCGCTGTCAGCTGTGTATCGCGCCAGGCCAAAGTCCAGTTGGAAATGGGCGGCAAGAACCCGCAGATCATTCTCGACGACGCCGACCTCAAGCAAGCGGTCGAGTTGTCAGTGCAGAGCGCGTTCTACTCCACCGGCCAGCGTTGCACGGCTTCCAGCCGCTTTATCGTCACCGCCGGGATTCACGACCAGTTCGTCGAAGCCATGGCCGAGCGCATGAAGTCGATCAAGGTCGGCCATGCATTGAAGGCGGGTACCGATATCGGTCCGGTGGTCTCGCAAGCGCAACTCGAGCAGGACATGAAGTACATCGACATCGGCCAGTCCGAAGGTGCGCGTCTGGTCAGCGGCGGTGGTCTGGTGACGTGCGACACCGAGGGTTACTTCCTTGCGCCAACCCTGTTTGCCGACAGCGAAGCTTCGATGCGCATCAGCCAGGAAGAGATCTTCGGCCCAGTGGCCAACATCGTCCGCGTCGCCGATTACGAAGCCGCGCTGGCCATGGCCAACGACACCGAGTTCGGGCTGTCGGCGGGCATTGCCACCACCTCGCTGAAGTACGCCAACCACTTCAAACGCCACTCCCAGGCCGGGATGGTGATGGTCAACCTGCCGACCGCCGGTGTGGATTACCACGTTCCGTTCGGTGGGCGTAAAGGTTCATCCTATGGATCACGTGAGCAAGGTCGCTATGCGCAAGAGTTCTACACGGTCGTGAAGACCAGCTACATCGGTTCGTAACAAGAAACACCGCGGCATTGGCAACGATACCGCGCCCCCTGTAGGAGCGAGCTCTGCTCGCGATGGTCTCGAGATCGCGAAGTTCAGCCTGATGCCCAGCGTCATCGTTGACGACCATCGCGAGCAGGCTCGCTCCTACAGAACACCGTTATTACCCGCATAAAAATAATCAGTGGGAGTACATCTACATGCAACCGACCCAGAAGCCGACTCACGTCCGCTATTTGATCCTGCTCATGCTGTTTCTGGTGACCACAATCAACTACGCCGACCGGGCTACCATCGCAATCGCTGGCTCCAGCCTGCAAAAAGACCTCGGCATCGACGCCGTGACCCTCGGCTACATCTTCTCCGCATTCGGTTGGGCCTATGTGGCCGGGCAAATCCCCGGCGGCTGGCTACTGGACCGTTTCGGCTCGAAAAAAATCTACGCATTGAGCATCTTCACCTGGTCGCTGTTCACCGTGCTGCAAGGCTTCGTCGGTGAGTTCGGCATGTCCACGGCGGTGGTTGCGCTGTTCATGCTGCGCTTCCTGGTGGGCCTGGCTGAAGCGCCGTCCTTCCCTGGTAACGCCCGAATCGTTGCGGCGTGGTTCCCGACTGCTGAACGCGGTACGGCCTCGGCGATCTTCAACTCGGCGCAATACTTCGCCACCGTGCTGTTCGCTCCGCTGATGGGCTGGATCGTCTATTCCTTCGGCTGGGAGCACGTGTTCATCGTCATGGGTATCCTGGGCATCATCTTCTCGCTGGTCTGGCTGAAAGTGATCTACAGCCCGCGCGAACACCCACGGATCAACGATGCTGAGTTCAAGCACATCTCCGAAAACGGCGGCATGGTCGACATGGACCAGAAGGGCAAGAAGTCCGACGGTCCGAAGTGGGATTACATCCGCCAGTTACTGACCAACCGCATGATGCTCGGCGTGTACCTGGGCCAGTACTGCATCAACGGCATCACTTACTTCTTCCTGACCTGGTTCCCGGTGTACTTGGTGCAGGAGCGCGGCATGACCATCCTCAAGGCCGGTTTCATCGCGTCCTTGCCGGCAATCTGCGGCTTCATCGGTGGTGTGCTCGGCGGGGTGATTTCCGATTACCTGTTGCGCAAGGGCCATTCCCTGACCTTCGCCCGCAAGGCACCGATCATCGCTGGCCTGCTGGTTTCCAGCAGCATCGTGGCGTGCAACTACGTGGACGTAGAATGGATGGTCGTCGGCTTCATGGCCCTGGCGTTCTTCGGCAAAGGCGTCGGCGCACTGGGCTGGGCCGTGGTGTCCGACACGTCGCCGAAGCAGATCGCCGGTCTGAGCGGTGGCCTGTTCAACACCTTCGGTAACATTGCTTCGATCACCACTCCAATCGTGATCGGTTACATCATCAGCTCCACCGGTTCATTCAAGTGGGCGTTGGTGTTCGTCGGTTGCAACGCACTGGTTGCGGTGTTCAGCTACCTGGTGATCGTGGGCCCGATCAAGCGCGTGGTGCTCAAAGAGCCACCAGCGAACGGTACTGAAGCCCCAGGCAAATTGTCTCAAGCGCATTCCTGAGGAGCGGCGTCATGCAGTTGATTGAACATTCCGACTCGCCGCGCTACATCCGCCTGCACGAGCGGGACAACGTAGTGATTGTGGTCAATGATCAGGGCGTACCGGCCGGCACCGAGTTTGCGGACGGTCTGGTTACCGTGGATTTCGTGCCGCAGAGCCACAAGGTCACCCTGGAAGACATTCCCGAAGGTGGCCAGGTGATTCGTTATGGCCAGGTCATTGGTTATGCCTTGCAGCCGATTCCCCGAGGCAGTTGGGTCAAGGAAGATCAACTGCGCATGCCGACCGCGCCACCGCTGGACAGCCTGCCGCTGTCCACCGACGTGCCGGCCGCGCAGGCACCGCTGGAGGGCTTCACTTTCGAGGGTTATCGCAACGCCGACGGCACCGTCGGCACGCGCAACATTCTCGGCATCACTACCACCGTGCAGTGCGTGACCGGAGTACTGGATCATGCGGTCAAGCGCATCAAGGACGAGTTGCTGCCCAAGTACCCGCACGTCGATGATGTGGTGGCGCTGACCCACAGCTACGGCTGTGGCGTGGCCATCACCGCCACCGACGCGTACATCCCGATCCGCACCGTGCGCAACCTGGCACGCAACCCGAACCTGGGTGGCGAAGCCTTGGTGATCAGCCTGGGCTGCGAGAAATTGCAGGCCGGGCAAGTGATGCACGAGAACGACAGCTCGGTGGATTTGAGCGAGCCATGGCTGTACCGCTTGCAGGATTCCAGTCACGGCTTCACCGAGATGATCGAGCAGATCATGGAACTGGCCGAGACGCGCTTGAAGAAGCTCGATCAACGTCGTCGGGAAACCGTGCCGGCATCCGAGTTGATCCTGGGCATGCAATGCGGTGGCAGTGATGCGTTCTCCGGCATCACCGCCAACCCGGCGCTCGGATATGCCTCGGACCTGCTGCTGCGGGCCGGTGCGACGGTGATGTTCTCCGAAGTCACCGAAGTGCGCGATGCGATTTATCTGCTGACCTCCCGCGCGGAAAACCAGGACGTCGCTCAGGAACTGGTGCGGGAAATGGACTGGTACGACCGCTACCTGGCCAAGGGCGAGGCGGATCGCAGCGCCAACACCACGCCGGGCAACAAGAAGGGCGGGTTGTCGAACATTGTCGAGAAATCCCTGGGATCGATCGTCAAGTCCGGCAGCAGCGCGATCAACGGCGTGCTTGGCCCTGGCGAGCGATTCAAGCGCAAAGGCCTGATCTTCTGCGCGACCCCGGCCAGCGACTTTGTCTGCGGGACCTTGCAGTTGGCGGCGGGGATGAACCTGCACGTGTTCACCACCGGTCGTGGCACGCCTTACGGTCTGGCCATGGCGCCGGTGGTGAAGGTCTCTACCCGGACCGAACTGGCGCAACGCTGGCCGGACCTGATCGACATCGACGCAGGGCGCATTGCCACCGGCCGCGCGTCCATCGAAGATCTTGGCTGGGAGTTGTTCCACTACTATCTGGACGTGGCGAGCGGCAAGAAGCAGACGTGGGCCGAGCAGCACAAACTGCATAACGACATCACCCTGTTCAATCCGGCGCCGATCACTTAAGACCGAGTCGCCTGCTTCGCGAGCAAGCCCGCTCCCACACTGGATTTTCGCCGTGCACAGGTTTTGTGTTCGACACTGATCAAATGTGGGAGCGGGCTTGCTCACGAAGGCGATCCAGCAGGCGCCGAAGTCTTCAGTGGCTTATCATTAGCCCCCTAACGACGCCCACCCCAAGGTCCTCCCGGCATGCTGGCAATTTTCCTCGAAACCCTGAACATCACCGCGCCGGTGTTCGTCATGCTGTTTCTGGGGGTGCTGCTCAAGCGCATCGACTGGATCAACGACAATTTCATCCACACCGCGTCAGCATTGGTGTTCAACGTCACCATGCCGGCGTTGCTGTTTTTGGGCATCCTGCATGCCGACTTGCACGCGGCGTTGCAGCCTGCGCTGCTGATCTATTTTTCCCTTGCGACCCTGGTGTGTTTTGCCATCGCCTGGGTTTGGGCGATCTGGAAGTGCCCGCGGGAAGATCGGGGGATCTACACCCAAGGTGCCTTTCGCGGTAACAACGGGGTCATTGGCCTGGCGCTAGCGGCAAGCATGTACGGCGACTACGGGATTTCCCTCGGAGCGATCCTGGCGGCGCTGGTGATCTTGTTCTACAACACCCTTTCGACCATTGTGCTGGCGGTGTACAGCCCGGTGATCAAGTCCGATCCGTGGAGCATCTGCAAAAGCGTGTTCAGCAATCCGCTGATCATCAGCGTGATTGCGGCTGCACCATTCGCCTATTTCAAGATCGGCTTGCCCGGCTGGCTGGAAACCTCCGGCCAGTACCTGGCGCAAACCACGTTGCCGCTGGCGCTGATCTGCATCGGCGGCACGCTGTCGCTGGCGGCGCTGCGCAAAAGCGGTTCGATGGCGTTCAGTTCGAGCCTGGTGAAAATGCTCGGTCTGCCGATCCTGGCGACACTCGGTGCGTGGCTCTGGGGCTTCCGTGGTGCGGAGCTGGGGATTCTGTTTTTGTACTTCGGCAGCCCGACAGCGGCGGCCAGTTTCGTCATGGCCCGGGCGGCGGATGGCAATCATGAACTCGCGGCCGCCATCATCGTGATCACCACGTTGATGGCGGCGGTGACCACCAATATCGGGATCTTTTTGTTGCAGTGGGGTGGGTGGATTTAGCTTCCGGATTGTCGCTGCGCTTTAGGGCCTCATCGCGAGCAAGCTCGCTCCCACAGGTTTCTTTGTTGTTGATCAAATTCTATTCACACCGAAGACCCCCTGTGGGAGCGAGCTTGCTCGCGATGGCGCCAGATCAGGCAGCCTGAATTTCTTTGATTCACTCTGGCTTCTGGTAACTGTCGATCACTTCCTGCGCCGCCCGAAACGCATCGATCGCCGCCGGCACACCGGCATACACCGCGCAATGCAGCAGCGCTTCGCGAATTTCATCCACAGTGCAGCCGTTGTTCAGCGCACCGCGTACGTGACCTTTCAGCTCCTGCGGGCACTTGAGTGCGGTCAGGGCGGCAAGGGTGATCAGGCTGCGGGTTTTCAGCGGCAGACCTTCGCGATTCCACACGCCGCCCCAGGCGTGTTCATTGACGAAGTCCTGCAGCGGCTGGGTGAACTCGGTGGCGTTGCCCAGTGCGCGGTCGACGAAGGCGTCGCCCATCACTTGGCGGCGGACTTCAACGCCGGGTTTTTTATTCTCGGTCATGGGGCTTCCTTCTTATGGTGTTGGCGACGCCAGGCGCGTAGTGACGTGAACAGCAAAAACGCTACCAGCGCCGGCAGGACGAATAACAGCATCAAGTGTTCCAGCTTGCCGGCCAGTGGCATGCCGGTGGTGAACGACACCACGTGCAGCCCATACGCCAGGTACAAACCCAGAAACAGCAGACCTTCGGCGCGGGTCACCCGATAGCCGGAGTAGAACACCGGCAGGCACAGCGCCGCGATGCCGAGCATCACCGGCAGGTCGAAATCCAGGGCGTTGGGCGACACCGACAGCGGTGACGGTGCCACGAGCGCCGTAAAGCCGAGCACGCCCAAGAGGTTGAACAGGTTGCTGCCAATCACGTTGCCCACGGCAATATCGCGTTCGCCGCGTATAGCCGCGATCAACGAAGTGGCGAGCTCAGGCAGTGAGGTGCTGACGGCGACGATGGTCAGGCCGATGATCCGCTCCGACAGCCCAAGGTCGGTAGCGACCGCAACGGCTGCCCCCAGCAGCAAGTGTCCGGCGTACACCAGCATCGCCAGTCCGGCGACGATCATCAGCAGGCTGCTCAGCCATGACGCCTGGCCGTTGTGATCATGGCTCGATACCGGGCGTGCCGAGTGTCGCGACTGACGCAGTAACAAGCCCAGGTAAATCGCCAGCGCCGTCAGCAACATCACGCCGTCGGCCCGGGTCAGTTCTTCATTCCAGGCGAGTACGAACACCAACAGGCTGGCGCCGATCATCAACGGAATATCCAGGCGCACCAATTGTCGGGAAACCCGCAGCGGAATGATCAGCGCAGACAACCCGAGGGTGACGAGGATGTTGAAAATGCTGCTGCCGATCACACTGCCGACGGCGATGTCGGCATTGTGCGCCAGGGTCGCTTGCAGGCTGACCGCCATCTGCGGTGCGCTGCTGCCGAGGGCGACGATGGTCAGGCCGATGATCAGCGGTCGTACGTGCAACCGCGCGGCGATGCGTACGGCGGCGCGCACCATCAATTCGGCGCCGACAATCAGCAGGAGCAATCCGCTGAGCAATTCGATCACGCTGATCAGGGGTAAATCGGCTAATCCGAAAATGGTCGGGGCTCCATCGGTCAGTCGTCGAGGGCTTGCACGCGAACCCGCGCGGTGCCGCTGCGCAGCATGCCCAGGCGCTCGGCGGCTTCCTTGGACAGGTCGATCAGGCGGCCCCGGGTGTGCGGCCCGCGATCATTGATGCGCACCACGCAGGATTTGTCGTTATTCAGATTGGTGACCTTCACCCGTGTACCGAAGGGTAGCTGGCGATGGGCGGCGGTCATGGAATTCATGTTGAAACGCTCGCCGTTGGCGGTGCGTTTGCCTTGGTGTTTGGCGCCGTAGTACGAAGCCACGCCGGTTTTGTCGTAGCCATGCGGATCGACGGTGTCGGTGCTGGCGCAACCGGCCAGGAACGAGAGGAGGGCGCAGGCGCCGAGCAGACGTTTCATTTGGGTGTTCCAAAAAACAAATGTGGGAGCGGGCTTGCTCGCGAATGCATTCTGACAGTCAACATTGAATTGAGTGCCGAACCGCATTCGCGAGCAAGCCCGCTCCCACAGGGGAATGGAGCCAGTGAGTCGGGCTGGCTCCATTCTCATCAGCCTTCGAGCTTGCTTTTGAGCAGTTCGTTGACCTGTTGCGGGTTGGCCTTGCCTTTGGAGGCTTTCATGGCCTGACCGACGAAGAAGCCGAACATCTTGCCGCGCTTGGCTTCGTCTGCCGCGCGGTATTGTTCGACCTGCTCGGCGTTGGCCGCGAGCATTTCGTCCAGCACCGCCGAGATGGCGCCGGTGTCGGTCACTTGCTTGAGGCCGCGCTTGTCGATGATCTCGTCTGCGCTGCCTTCGCCGTTGGCCATCGCTTCAAACACCACTTTGGCGATCTTGCCGGAGATAGTGTTGTCCTTGATGCGCAGCAGCATGCCGCCCAGAAGCTCGGCGGAAACCGGCGACTCTTCGATGTCCAGGCCTTGCTTGTTGAGCAGGCTGCCCAACTCGACCATCACCCAGTTCGCCGCCAGTTTGGCGTCGCCGCCGATGCTCGCGACTTTCTCGAAGTAATCGGCTTGCTCGCGGCTGGTGGCCAGTACGCTGGCGTCGTAGACCGACAGACCGAACTGCTCCTGGAAGCGCTCGCGCTTTTGCGGTGGCAATTCCGGCAGGGTGGCGCGCACGTCGTCGAGGAACGAGTTTTCGATGACCACCGGCAACAGGTCCGGATCGGGGAAGTAACGGTAGTCGTTGGCTTCCTCTTTGCTGCGCATTGGACGGGTCTCGTCCTTGTTCGGGTCGTACAGGCGGGTCTGCTGGATCACCTTGCCGCCGTCTTCGATCAATTCGATCTGACGCTGGATTTCGCTGTTGATCGCCTTCTCGATGAAGCGGAACGAGTTGACGTTCTTGATCTCGCAGCGGGTGCCGAACTCGGCCTGGCCTTTCGGACGGATCGAGACGTTGCAGTCGCAACGCAGCGAACCTTCGGCCATGTTGCCGTCGCAAATCCCTAAGTAACGCACCAGGGCGTGGATCGCCTTGACGTAGGCCACGGCTTCCTTGGCGCTGCGCATGTCCGGCTCGGAGACGATTTCCAGCAGCGGTGTGCCGGCACGGTTCAGGTCGATGCCGGTGGCGCCGCTGAATTCTTCGTGCAGGCTCTTGCCGGCGTCTTCTTCCAGGTGCGCGCGGGTGATGCCGACACGTTTGACCGTGCCGTCCTCGAGGGCGATGTCCAGGTGGCCCTTGCCGACGATCGGCAGCTCCATCTGGCTGATCTGGTAGCCCTTGGGCAAATCCGGGTAGAAGTAGTTTTTACGGGCGAACACGTTGTGCTGGCCGATCTCGGCGTCAATCGCCAGACCGAACATCACCGCCATGCGTACCGCTTCCTGGTTCAGCACCGGCAATACGCCCGGCATGCCCAGGTCTACCAGGCTGGCCTGGGTGTTCGGCTCGGAACCGAAGGTGGTGGAACTACCGGAAAAGATTTTCGACCGGGTGGTGAGCTGGGTATGAATCTCCAGCCCGATCACGACTTCCCATTGCATGTGTGTCTCCTCAGAAGCCGGTTGGGGTGCGGGTGTGCCAGTCAGTGTTCAACTGATACTGGTGGGCAACGTTCAACAGGCGACCTTCCTGGAAATACGGAGCGAGCAATTGCACGCCGACCGGCAGGCCGTCGACAAAACCGGCCGGCATCGACAGGCCGGGCAGGCCTGCGAGGTTGGCGGTGATGGTGTAGACGTCTTCCAGGTACGCAGCGACCGGGTCGCTGTTCTTGGCGCCAAGCTTCCAGGCCGGGTTCGGCGTGGTTGGGCCGAGGATGATGTCGACCTCATTGAAGGCGGCCATGAAGTCGTTCTTGATCAGGCGACGAATCTTCTGCGCCTTCAGGTAGTAGGCGTCGTAGTAACCGGCGGACAGGGCGTAGGCACCGACCATGATCCGGCGTTGCACTTCTGTCCCGAAACCTTCGCCACGGGAGCGCTTGTACAGGTCTTCCAGGTTTTTCGGGTCTGCGCAACGGTAGCCGAAACGTACGCCGTCGAAACGCGACAGGTTGGAGGACGCTTCCGCCGGGGCGATCACGTAGTACGCAGGAATCGCGTGCTGCATGTTCGGCAGACTGATTTCCTTGACCACGGCGCCGAGCTTTTTCAGCTCTTCGACGCTGGCCATGACCAGGTCGGCAATGCGCGGGTCGAGACCGGCGCTGAAGTACTCTTTCGGCACACCGATACGCAGGCCTTGCAGCGAGCCGTTGAGGCTGGCGCTGTAGTCCGGCACGGGCTCATCGATGCTGGTGGAGTCGTTCGGATCGAAGCCGGCCATACCTTGCAACAAAATCGCGCAGTCTTCGGCAGTGCGCGCCAACGGGCCACCCTGATCGAGGCTGGAGGCGTAGGCAATCATGCCCCAGCGCGATACGCGACCGTACGTCGGTTTCAGGCCAGTGAGGTTGGTCAATGCGGCCGGCTGACGAATGGAGCCGCCAGTGTCGGTGCCGGTGGCCGCAGGCAACAGACGAGCGGCAACCGCCGCCGCCGAACCGCCGGACGAACCGCCCGGTACGTGTTCCAGGTTCCACGGGTTCTTCACCGCGCCGTAGTAGCTCGACTCGTTGGCCGAACCCATGGCGAATTCGTCCATGTTGGTCTTGCCCAGGGTCACGGCGCCGGCAGCGGCCAGCTTGGCGACGACAGTGGCGTCGTACGGCGCCTTGAAGTTGTCGAGCATCTTCGAGCCGCAGCTGGTGCGAATGCCCTGGGTGCAGAACAGGTCCTTGTGGGCGATCGGCGCGCCGAGCAGGGCGCCGCTCTCACCATTGGCGCGGCGTGCATCAGCGGCTTTCGCCTGCGTGAGCGCCAGGTCCTCGGTGAGGCTGATGAAACTGTTGAGCTGCGGATCAAGCTGGGCGATGCGCGCCAGCAGGACCTTGGTCAGCTCTTCGGAGGAAAACTTTTTATCGGCGAGTCCGCGGGCGATCTCGGCCAGAGTCAATTGATGCATTGCAGGCTCTTTCCCTATTAGTCGATGACTTTCGGAACCAGGTACAGGCCGTTTTCGACCGCTGGTGCGATGGACTGGTAGGCCTCGCGGTGATTGGTCTCGGTCACGACGTCTGCGCGCAGGCGCTGGCTGGCTTCCAGTGGGTGGGCCAGCGGTTCGATACCATCGGTATTGACCGCCTGCATTTCGTCGACCAGCCCGAGAATGCTGTTAAGGGCCGAAGTGATGTGTGGAAGATCGGCATCATTGAGGCCAAGGCAGGCCAGATGAGCGATTTTTTCCACGTCGGAGCGTTCAAGCGCCATTGGGATTCTCCAGTGGAAAACAAAACGGACGGCGTCCGTGTGTTAGATTGTCGGAACACTACCGCACTTCTACGGTCATAAGGCCGCGATTGTGGGGCTTGGTGCACAGAAAAGCGGCCAATTTAACATATTGGCGCCTTGCCCAAAATCCCTGTCGTTGTTAGAGTTTGCCGCACTTTTTTACCCACGCGTTGCCTAGGGTCCCTTTCCCATGTTCAAGAAACTGCGTGGCATGTTTTCCAGCGATCTTTCCATTGACCTGGGCACTGCCAACACCCTTATTTACGTGCGCGAGCGCGGTATCGTCCTGAATGAGCCCTCCGTTGTGGCCATTCGGACACACGGTAACCAGAAAAGTGTCGTTGCTGTCGGCACCGAAGCCAAGCGCATGCTGGGTCGTACGCCGGGCAACATTGCTGCCATTCGTCCGATGAAAGACGGTGTGATCGCCGACTTCAGCGTGTGCGAAAAAATGCTGCAGTACTTCATCAACAAGGTTCACGAAAACAGCTTCCTGCAGCCTAGCCCACGCGTGTTGATCTGCGTTCCATGCAAATCCACCCAGGTTGAGCGTCGTGCCATCCGTGAGTCGGCCCTTGGCGCCGGTGCCCGTGAAGTGTTCCTGATCGAAGAGCCAATGGCCGCTGCGATCGGTGCCGGCCTGCCGGTTGAAGAAGCTCGCGGTTCGATGGTCGTGGATATCGGTGGCGGTACCACTGAAATCGCGCTGATCTCCCTGAACGGTGTGGTTTACGCCGAATCCGTACGTGTGGGCGGCGACCGCTTCGACGAAGCGATCATCACCTACGTACGTCGCAACTACGGCAGCCTGATCGGTGAATCCACCGCCGAGCGCATCAAGCAGGAAATCGGTACCGCGTATCCGGGCGGCGAAGTTCGCGAAGTCGACGTTCGCGGCCGTAACCTGGCCGAAGGCGTTCCACGCGCATTCACCCTGAACTCCAACGAAGTGCTGGAAGCTCTGCAAGAGTCCCTGGCAACCATCGTTCAGGCCGTGAAAAGCGCCCTGGAGCAATCGCCTCCGGAGCTGGCTTCCGATATCGCCGAACGTGGCCTGGTACTGACCGGTGGTGGCGCCTTGCTGCGTGACCTGGACAAATTGCTGGCCCAGGAAACCGGTCTGCCGGTGATCGTTGCCGAAGACCCGCTGACCTGCGTTGCTCGCGGCGGTGGCCGTGCATTGGAAATGATGGATAAACACACCATGGACCTGCTTTCCAGCGAATAAGTCGCCGGGTTGCCTCTATGCTGTTGAGCGCGCAGGCGGCACTTTGCAGTGCTGCCTGTTCGCGTTTATCTTCTGTCAGTCTGCATCCAGGCCGGATTGCTGCCGTATGAATAAACAGAACATTTGCCTGGGAGGAGCGGCTTATTAAACCGCTTTTCACCAAGGGCCCTTCACTTGGCGTGCGCCTGTTGGTGCTGGTCGTGCTATCGGTCGCGCTGATGGTGGTCGATGCCCGTTTCAGTCTGCTCAAGCCTGCACGCAGCCAGATGTCGCTGGTGCTGATGGACGCCTACTGGATCACCGACCTGCCCGGACGGCTGTGGGAAGGCGTTGCCAGTCAGTTTGGCAGCCGGACCGAGCTCGTCGCCGAAAACGAAAAACTCAAGACCGAGAACCTGCTGTTGCAGGGGCGCATGCAGAAGCTTGCCGCCCTGACCGAGCAGAACGTCCGGCTGCGCGAGTTGCTCAACTCTTCGGCCCTGGTCAACGAGAAGGTCGAAGTGGCCGAGTTGATCGGCATGGACCCCAACCCCTTCACCCATCGCATCATCATCAATAAAGGTGAGCGCGATGGCGTGGTCCTCGGTCAGCCGGTACTCGATGCCCGTGGCCTGATGGGGCAGGTGGTCGAGTTGATGCCCTACACCTCCCGCGTCTTGCTGCTGACCGATACCACCCACAGCATTCCAGTGCAGGTGAACCGTAACGGTTTGCGGGCGATTGCCAGCGGCACCGGTAACCCGGAACGTCTCGAGTTGCGGCATGTGGCCGATACCGCCGACATCAAGGAGGGCGACCTGCTGGTCAGCTCCGGCCTCGGTCAGCGTTTCCCGGCGGGTTATCCGGTGGCGACGGTCAAGGAAGTGATTCACGATTCCGGCCAACCGTTTGCCATTGTCCGCGCCGTTCCGACCGCCGCCTTGAACCGTAGCCGTTACCTGTTGCTGGTGTTCAGCGACAACCGGACTGCCGAAGAGCGCGTCAACGCTGCCGCCCAGGCCCAGGAAAGTCTGGATGCGCAGGGCGGTGGGCCGATCATTCCGTCGACGGTTCCGAAACCGGTCAGCCCCGCGGTCCCCGCTGCACCGGCCGCCGCACCGGCGATTCCTGCGACGGCGGCGCCTGCGGCCACCGCGCCAGCCAAGCCAACCACCACGCCAGCCAAGCCTGCGGTGGCTAAACCGGCGACGGCGCAACCCGCTGCCGCGAAGCCTGCCGCCAAACCGCCAGTGTCCGCGCCGGCCACTCCAGTGGGGAGAGAATAATGGGTGGTGTGAAAGCATCCCGAAACGGCTGGATAGTCTGGCTGACGTTCGCCGTCGGTCTGCTGTTGAGCGTTTCGCCTCTGCCGCAATTCATGGAAATCCTGCGCCCGCTGTGGCTGGCCTTGTTGCTGGCATTCTGGGCGTTGAACCTGCCGCAGACCGTCGGGATGGTGACGGCGTTTTGCCTGGGGCTGGCTGAAGACGTGCTCTACGGTACCTTGCTGGGTCAGAATGCCTTGATCCTGACGCTCATCACCTATCTGGTGCTGGCGCTGCAGCAACGCCTGCGGATGTTCCCGATGTGGCAGCAGAGCCTGGTGATCCTGGTGATCTTCGGACTCGCCCAGCTAGTACAGCTATGGCTCAGTGCCTTGACCGGCAATCGTCAGCCGACGTTGGCGCTGGTGCTGCCGGCACTGGTCAGTGCGCTGCTCTGGCCCTGGATCAGTTTCGGTTTGCGCGGACTGCGTCGACGCTACAAAATCAATTAATTCGTTCAGGCATTGGACAGGGAGAGGTCTTGATGAAACGGTTGTACCTCGCCTCTGGTTCGCCGCGTCGACGTGAATTGCTCACGCAGATCGGCGTTGCGTTCCGCGCCGTCAATGCGGACATCGATGAAACCCCTTTAGCTCAAGAATCCCCATCGGCCTACGTCGAGCGCCTGGCACGCGGCAAGGCCGAGGCCGGGCGCGGCGGCGTCGTGTCTGATGAACCATTTTGTGTGCTCGGTGCCGATACCGCCGTGGTGCTCGATGGGAAAATTCTCGGCAAACCGGTTGATCAAGCGGATGCGTGCGCCATGCTGACGATGCTGTCTGGGTGTGAACATGAAGTCCTGACCGCGATTGCCGTGCTCGATGGCGAACGTTGCGAATCCCGGGTTGTCACCAGCCGGGTGCGTTTTCGAGATATCAGTCGTGAGGAAGCCGCAGCCTACTGGGCCAGCGGCGAACCACGGGACAAGGCGGGCGGTTATGGCATTCAAGGACTGGGTGCGGTGTTTGTCGCCGGGCTCGATGGAAGTTATTCAGCGGTGGTCGGACTACCGCTTTGCGAAACCGCGGAACTGCTCGGCCATTTCGGCATACCCTGTTGGCAACCCCGGAACGCACACCAAGCAACGTTCTGAACAGATGCGGCCATTATCGTGAACATGCCTGAACGAGACCCTGCCATGAGTGAAGAGATTCTGATCAACATCACGCCGATGGAGTCGCGCGTGGCGGTGGTCGAAAACGGTGTCCTGCAAGAGGTCCACGTCGAGCGTACGCAAAAGCGCGGGATCGTCGGCAACATCTATAAAGGCAAAGTCGTGCGGGTATTGCCTGGAATGCAGGCGGCATTCGTCGATATCGGCCTGGACCGTGCCGCGTTCATTCATGCGTCGGAAATTTCCGTGCG
This sequence comes from Pseudomonas sp. BF-R-30, assembly GCF_019956175.1. Taxonomy (NCBI): domain Bacteria; kingdom Pseudomonadati; phylum Pseudomonadota; class Gammaproteobacteria; order Pseudomonadales; family Pseudomonadaceae; genus Pseudomonas; species Pseudomonas sp. BF-R-30. Next base: position 175,310 of record NZ_JAHBDE010000055.1, read on the forward strand.
AGAAGGCCCGGCGGTCGAGAGCATCAGTGCACTGGTGCACGAGGGCCAGAGCCTGGTGGTGCAGGTGACCAAGGATCCGATCGGTTCCAAAGGCGCACGCCTGACTACCCAGCTTTCGATTCCTTCACGTTATCTGGTGTACATGCCGCGCACGGCCCATGTCGGTATTTCTCTGAAGATCGAAGACGAAGCCGAGCGCGAACGCCTCAAACAGGTGGTCACTGATTGCGTGGCCAAGGAAGGTATCAAGGAGGCTGGCGGTTTCATCCTGCGCACGGCAGCCGAAGGTGCCGGCGCGGATGAAATCCTTATGGACATCCGTTATCTGCGCCGTCTTTGGGATCAGATCAACGCCCAGATCAAAACCATCAGTGCGCCTAGCGTAATCTACGAAGACCTCGGTCTGGCGCTGCGCACCCTGCGTGACCTGGTGAGCCCGAAAATCGAGAAGATCCGCATCGACTCCCGGGAAACCTTTCAGAAAACCACGCAATTCGTCGCCGAACTGATGCCCGAGATCGCTGACCGCCTGGAGCACTACCCGGGCGAGCGGCCGATTTTCGACCTGTATGGCGTCGAAGACGAAATCCAGAAGGCACTCGAACGCAAGGTCCCGCTCAAGTCCGGCGGTTATCTGGTGGTCGATCCGGCGGAAGCCATGAGCACCATCGACGTCAATACCGGGGCGTTTGTCGGCCACCGCAATCTCGAAGAGACCATCTTCAAGACCAACCTCGAAGCCGCGACGGCCATCGCCCGTCAATTGCGCCTGCGTAATCTGGGCGGAATCATCATCATCGACTTCATCGACATGGAAGATGAAGAGCACCAGCGCCAGGTGTTGCGCACGCTCGAAAAGCAACTGGAGCGCGATCACGCCAAGACCAACATCATCGGTATCACCGAGCTGGGCCTGGTGCAGATGACCCGCAAGCGCACCCGCGAAAGCCTTGAACAGGTGTTGTGCGAGCCGTGCAATGCCTGTCAGGGACGGGGCAAGCTCAAGACCCCGGAAACCGTTTGCTACGAAATCTTCCGTGAAATCCTGCGCGAGGCTCGCGCCTATCAGGCGGAAGGCTATCGTGTATTGGCAAACCAGAAAGTGGTGGACCGCCTGCTCGACGAAGAGTCGGGCAACGTTGCCGAACTGGAAGGGTTTATCGGGCGCACCATCCGCTTTCAGGTCGAAACCATGTATTCCCAGGAACAATACGACGTGGTGCTGCTCTGAAGCGTTTTGTTTTGATTGTTCGAGAATGGCTGGCCTCAGCTTTTTGCAAAACTTTTGCCATGGGAGCCACCTGACATGGACCGTCTGACACGCATATTGGCCGCACTGACCCGCTGGGGTCTGGGCCTGTGCGCGTTGGTTTTGGTGTTGATGGCGCTCTACGTCAGCCTTGGCCGGGAGCTGACGCCGTTAGTCGCCGAGTACCGCCCCGACATCGAAACCAAAGCCAGCGATGCCTTGGGCATGCCGTTGCAGATCGGCGAGCTCGAAGGCAACTGGAGTGGATTCGCCCCTATATTGATGGCCCGCGACGTGACGGTCGGCGACGGCGCCAATGCCTTGCACCTGGATCAGGTGCGCGCGGTGCCGGACCTTTGGGCCAGCTTGATGGCCCGCCAGGTACGCATCGCTCATCTGGAGTTCAGCGGCCTCAAGATCAACCTCAGGCAAGGTGAGGACGGTCAGTGGGCTCTGGAAGGTCTGCCGATGCGCCAGGACCAGCCCACCGATCCAGAGCAACTGCTCAATCAGATGCAGATGATCCAGCAACTGTCGGTGCTCGACAGCCAGGTGACCTTGCAGCCGTTTGGCGAATCGCCGCTGACCCTGACTTATGTCGGCCTGAATCTGAAAACCGGGGCGTCACGGCAGCGGCTCGACGCACGGCTGACCCTGCCTGACGGGCAACCAGTGGCCATGAGCCTGCGTACCCGTATTCGAGCCAGCCAATGGAAGGACGGTGAAGCCGAGGTCTACCTGAGCCTGCCGCAAAGCGACTGGTCGAAGTGGTTGCCTGAACGTCTGACCCAACAGTGGAATTTTTCCGAGATCAAGGCCGGCGGCGAGCTGTGGGTGACTTGGGGCAAAGGCACCTTGCAAAGCGCTGCGGTGCGCGTGAACGCGCCACAACTCAAGGGTGCCTACGCCGAGCGCAAGCCGGTCCAGATCAATAACCTGGCGCTCAATGGTTACTTCCAGCGCAGTGCCAAAGGTGCGTCAGTGACTCTGGACTCCCTGGCGATGAACTTCGGCGAGACCCGCTGGGAAACGCATCTGCAGCTCACGCAAAACGCCGCCACCGATAAAACCGAAGAACTCTGGCACCTGCAAGCCGACCGGGTTGATCTCACGCCGCTGACTCCGCTGCTCAACGCCCTGGCGCCGTTACCAGAGGGTTTTGCCACGGTCGTCGAGCGGCTCAAGGTCACGGGCGGCCTGCGCAACGTGCTGGTCGACTTCCGCCCCAATGCCACTGACGACAGCAAGTTCGGGTTTGCCGCCAACCTCGACCAGGTGGGCTTCGACGCCTATCACGGTGCGCCGGCGGCGCGAAATGTCAGCGGCAGCATCAGCGGTGACCTGGGGCGCGGCGAACTGCGCATGGACAGCAAGGATTTCATGCTGCACCTGGACCCGATTTTCGCCAAGCCATGGCAGTACATTCAGGCCAATGCGCGGCTGACCTGGAAACTCGATAAAGAAGGTTTCACCCTGATCGCGCCGTATCTGAAAGTGCTGGGCGAGGAAGGCAAGATCGCCGGCGACTTCCTGATTCGCCTGTATTTCGATCACACCCAGGAAGACTACATGGACCTGCGGGTCGGCCTGGTGGACGGTGACGGTCGCTACACCGCCAAGTACTTGCCGACGGTCCTCAGCCCGGCACTGGACGAATGGCTGCGCACGGCGATTCTCAAGGGCGCGGTGGATCAAGGCTTCTTCCAGTATCAAGGGTCGCTCAGCCACGGTGCCGCGGACGTCGATCGCAGCATCAGCCTGTACTTCAAGGTTCACGATGCCGAACTGGCCTTCCAGCCGGGCTGGCCCCATGTCAGCAAGGTCAGCGGCGATGTGTTTGTCGAAGACAGCGGCGTGCGGATTCTGGCCAGCACGGGCCAATTGCTCGACACCCAGGTCAACGATATCTACGTCGACATTCCCCATGTGCCGGCCGGACAGAACGTTCATTTGTTCCTCGATGGCGGATTTGCCGGCGGTTTGGGTGATGGCCTGAAAATCCTCCAGGAAGCACCGATCGGCACCGGAGCAACCTTTGCCGGCTGGGAAGGCGAGGGCGACCTGCAAGGCAAGTTGAAGCTCGATATTCCCCTGGCAAAAGGCGAGGAGCCGAAAATCCTCGTCGATTTCAAGACCGCCAAGGCGCGCTTGAAACTGGCCGAACCTGCGCTGGAACTGACCCAACTCAAAGGTGATTTCCGTTTTGACAGCGGCAAAGGCCTGACCGGGCAGAACATCAGCGCCCGGGCGTTCGACAAACCGGTCACCGCACAGATATTTGCCGATGGCAGCCCAGGCAAGCACAGTACCCGGGTGGCTGCGTCAGGGCAGGTCGAGGTCAAGAAACTGACTGACTGGCTGAAGGTCACCCAGCCTCTACCGGTGAGCGGTGTGATCCCGTATCAACTGCAACTGACCCTGGACGGCGCCGACAGCCAGTTGATGGTCAATTCCAGCCTCAAGGGCGTGGCCGTCGATTTGCCTGCACCGTTCGGCATAACCTCCGAGGCCGGGCGCGACACCACGTTCCGCATGACCTTGCAGGGCGACGAGCGGCGTTATTGGGTCAACTACGGGGGCTTGGCGAGTTTCACGTTCGCGGCCCCGGCCAGTAGTTTCGCCGACGGTCGCGGGGAGTTGTTCCTCGGTGGCGGCGAGTCCGTCTTGCCTGGCACCAAAGGCTTGCGGATACGGGGCGTGCTGTCGGAGCTGGACGTTGGCCCGTGGAAGGATCTGGTGGACAGATACGCCGGACAAGACCCCGGCGGCAGCGCCAGGCAACTGCTCAGCGGCGCGGATTTCAAGGTGGGCAAACTCAGCGGTATCGGCACCACCCTCGATCAGGCCTCGATCCAGCTGGCGCGCAAGCCTTCCGCCTGGGCGCTACAACTGGACAGCCAGCAGATCAATGGCAGCGCCAGCCTTCCCGATGCGAAAGCCACGCCGATCACGATCAATCTGCAAACTGTGCGCCTGCCCGCACCGGACCCGACCGTGCTGGCCGATGAAAATTCGCCGGATCCGCTGGCGTCGGTGGACCCGACAAAAATCCCCGCGATGGACATCACCATCAATCAGCTATTCCAGGGGCAGGATCTGGTGGGGGGCTGGTCGCTGAAAATTCGTCCGACGCCCAAGGGCATAGAGTTCAACTCCCTGGACCTGGGCCTCAAGGGCATGCTGTTGGTGGGCAGCGGTGGTTGGGAAGGCGTGCCTGGCGCCAGCAACAGCTGGTACAAGGGTCGTATCAGCGGCAAGAACCTCGCCGATGTGCTCAAGGGCTGGGGGTTTGCGCCGAGCGTCACCAGCCAGGACTTCTATATGGATGTCGATGGCCGCTGGCCCGGCTCACCGGCCTGGGTGGCGACCAAGCGTTTCTCCGGCACGCTTGATGCGACCCTCAATCAGGGTCAGTTCGTCGAGGTTGAGGGCAGTGCCCAGGCGCTGCGGGTATTTGGCTTGCTCAACTTCAACTCCATCGGCCGGCGCCTGCGCCTGGATTTCTCCGACCTGTTCGGCAAAGGACTGAGTTATGACCGGGTCAAGGGGCTGCTGGTCGGGACCAATGGTGTGTATGTCACCCGTAAGCCGATCCAGCTGACGGGCCCGTCGAGCACCATTGAACTCGACGGCACCCTGAACATGGTGGCCGATCAGATCGATGCGAAACTGATGGTGACCTTGCCGGTGACCAATAACCTGCCGATTGCCGCATTGATCGTCGGTGCACCCGCGGTCGGCGGGGCGCTGTTCCTGATCGACAAGCTGATCGGAGACCGGGTCGCCCGTTTCGCCAGTGTGAAGTACACCGTCAAAGGGCCTTGGAAAGAACCAAAGATTGCCTTCGACAAGGCTTTTTGAAACGCCATCCTTCGGGCCTATGGAGTAGCATGGCCATTGCGGCTCGCCCCCTGTAGGAGCGAGCCCGCTCGCGATGGACGTGAACGATGACGCAGGCTGTCTGAAAAAACGCGTCGCATTCAAACTCATCGCGAGCAAGCTCGCTCCTACAAGGTCTGTGTTGGTTTCAATAAGGAAAAGGCCATGTCTATAGCGGTGATTCAAATGGTCAGCCAGAGCGATGTGCTGGCCAATCTGGCCCAGGCCCGTCGGCTGCTCGAGCAAGCGGCCGCCGGTGGCGCGAAGCTCGCGGTATTGCCGGAGAACTTCGCCGCCATGGGCCGGCGCGACATTGCCGACATCGGGCGCGCCGAAGCACTGGGCGAAGGCCCGATCCTGCCCTGGTTGAAACAGACCGCACGCGACCTCAAGTTATGGATTGTGGCCGGCACGTTGCCGTTGCCGCCGGTGGATCAACCGGCGGCCAAGGTGCATGCCTGTTCGTTGCTGGTCGATGACCAGGGTGAAACGGTGGCGCGCTACGACAAGCTGCACCTGTTCGACGTCGATGTGGCTGACAATCGCGGCCGTTATCGTGAATCCGATGACTATGCTTATGGCAGTGGGGTCGTGGTGGCGGACACACCGGTTGGGCGGGTTGGCCTGACGGTCTGTTACGACTTGCGCTTCCCGGAGCTGTACAGCGAATTGCGCGCAGCCGGCGCGGAACTGATTACCGCCCCTTCGGCCTTCACGGCGGTGACCGGCGCGGCGCATTGGGATGTGCTGATTCGCGCACGGGCCATCGAGACACAATGTTATGTGCTCGCGGCTGCCCAGGGTGGGACGCATCCGGGGCCGCGGGAAACTTTCGGTCATGCTGCCATCATCGACCCGTGGGGGCGTGTGCTGGCACAACAGGATCAAGGCGAGGCCGTGCTGCTGGCCGAACGCGACAGCAGCGAACAGGCGTCCATCCGGGCGCGCATGCCGGTGTCCAGTCACCGGCGCTTTTTCTCGCAGGGCGCCCAGCGACCTGCATCAGAACGACGAATTTAAGGCGTAAAGCATATGAGCGAGTTGTTGTCCTCAGTCAGTGAACACCTGCTGGCGCCCGGTGGCGTCACGATCGAGAGCCTGCAAGGCGTGCTCGGCGACCTGGCCGGGCCGGGCATCGATGCGGCCGACCTGTATTTCCAGGGGCAGATCTCCGAGTCCTGGGCGCTGGAAGACGGCATCGTCAAGGAAGGCAGCTTCAACCTTGACCAAGGTGTGGGCGTGCGCGCGCAATCGGGTGAAAAAACCGGTTTTGCCTACAGCAATGCCATCACCCTGGAAGCCCTTGGCGCGGCGGCGCGGGCCGCCCGTTCGATTTCCCGCGCTGGCCAGAATGGCACCGTGCAGGCATTCACCAGCCAGGATGTCGCGCAGTTGTATGCGCCGGACAATCCCCTGGAAGTGCTGACCCGTGCCGAGAAAGTCGATTTGCTCAAGCGAGTCGATGCCGCGACCCGCGCCCTCGACCCACGCATCCAGCAAGTCACCGTGAGCATGGCCGGTGTCTGGGAGCGGATTCTGGTGGCTTCCACCGACGGCGGTCTGGCGGCGGATGTACGGCCGCTGGTGCGCTTCAACGTCAGCGTGATCGTCGAGCAGAACGGTCGCCGCGAGCGCGGTGGTCATGGCGGTGGCGGTCGGACCGATTACCGTTATTTCCTCGGCGAAGACCGCGCCATGGGCTATGCCCGTGAAGCGTTGCGCCAGGCGCTGGTCAACCTCGAAGCCATTCCGGCACCGGCCGGTACCTTGCCGGTGGTGCTCGGTTCCGGCTGGTCGGGCGTGTTGCTGCACGAAGCGGTCGGTCATGGTCTGGAAGGCGACTTCAACCGCAAGGGCAGTTCGGCCTACAGCGGTCGCATGGGCGAGATGGTTGCGTCGAAGCTGTGCACCATTGTCGATGACGGCACGCTGGCCGGTCGCCGTGGCTCGTTGAGTGTCGACGACGAAGGCACGCCGACCGAGTGCACCACGCTGATCGAAAACGGCGTACTCAAGGGCTACATGCAGGACAAGCTCAACGCCCGCCTGATGGGCGTGGCACGCACCGGTAACGGCCGTCGCGAATCCTACGCGCACCTGCCGATGCCGCGCATGACCAACACCTACATGCTCGCCGGCGAAAGCGACCCGGCGGAAATCATCGCTTCGGTGAAGCGCGGCATTTACTGCGCCAACCTGGGTGGCGGTCAGGTGGACATCACCAGCGGCAAGTTCGTGTTCTCCACCAGCGAGGCGTACCTGATCGAGGACGGCAAGATTACCGCTCCGGTCAAGGGCGCGACCCTGATCGGCAACGGGCCGGAAGCCATGAGCAAGGTGTCGATGGTCGGTAATGATCTGTCGCTGGACAGCGGCGTGGGTACGTGTGGCAAGGATGGGCAGTCGGTGCCGGTGGGTGTCGGCCAGCCAACGCTGAAGATTGATGCGATCACCGTGGGTGGCACGGGGTCGTAAGAAGTGAGGCTGCGGGTGAGCTGCGAGGCAGCTCACCCGCTTCGAGAATTAACGCAGACCGCGTTGAGTCTCGTCCAGCTCACGGATGTACTTGAAGATTTTACGGCTGGAAGCAGGAGGTTTGTTTTGCGCAACCTCATGCTGGGCCTGACGGATCAGGGAACGCAATTGCTGGCGGTCCGCGTCCGGGTAGTCGACGACGAATTTTTCCAGTACGGCATCGTCGCCGGCAATCAGACGATCGCGCCAGCGTTCCAGGTTATGGAAGCGTTCGTTGTATTGACGGGTGGAGGCATCGAGTTGATCGAGCAGAACCAGAATGGCGGTAGTGTCCTGATCGCGCATCAGTTTGCCGATGAACTGGAGGTGCCGTTTTCGCGCGATGTTCGCGGTGTGCTTGGGCGCATCGGCCAGAGCCCGACGCATTCCGTCGGTCAAGGGCAGTTTTGCCAGCAAGTCAGGCTTGAGTGTTGTAAGGCGCTCGCCAAGGTCAACCAGAGCATGCAGCTCGCGTTTGACCTGGGATTTGCTTTTTTCTCCCGTATCGAGGGAGTCGTCGTAAGAATCAACCATGGTGGCCGTCCGCAAAGAAACGCCGCCATGATAACCAGTCGGGGGCCGCTTGTCCGGCCCGGTCGCTCGATGACCGTTACCGAAAGCAGAATTTGAGTGGAGAACAGCATGAGTGCAGTTGAAAGCGTCGGCCCACAAGCGTTGCCGGCACTGCAGGAACAAGTCGAGCAGATCATCGCTGAAGCCAAGCGCCAGGGGGCCAGCGCCTGTGAAGTGGCGGTGTCGCTGGAGCAGGGGTTGTCGACTTCGGTGCGCCAGCGTGAAGTCGAAACCGTTGAGTTCAACCGCGACCAGGGGTTTGGCATCACCTTGTACGTGGGGCAACGCAAAGGCTCGGCCAGCACTTCGGCCAGCGGTCCTGATGCGATTCGCGAAACCGTCGCCGCTGCACTGGCCATTGCCAAACACACTTCGGAAGACGAAGCCTCGGGCCTTGCGGATGCCGCGCTGATGGCGCGCGATATTCCGGATTTCGACCTGTTCCACCAATGGGACATCACTCCGGAACAAGCCATCGAACAGGCTCTGGCCTGCGAAGCCGCGGCGTTTGCCGCCGACAGCCGGATCAAGAACGCCGACGGCACCACCCTCAGTACCCATCAGGGCTGCCGCGTTTATGGCAATAGCCACGGCTTTATCGGCGGTTACGCATCGACTCGGCACAGCTTGAGCTGCGTGATGATCGCCGAGGCCGATGGCCAGATGCAGCGCGATTACTGGTACGACGTAAACCGCCAGGGCAATCTGCTCGCCGACCCGGTAAGCATCGGTCAGCGCGCTGCACAACGAGCGGCGAGTCGTCTGGGCGCGCGTCCGGTGCCGACTTGCGAGGTGCCGGTGCTGTTTTCCGCAGAGTTGGCTGGGGGGCTGTTCGGCAGCTTCCTGTCGGCGATTTCCGGCGGCAGCCTGTATCGCAAGTCGTCCTTCCTTGAGGGTACCCTCGGGCAGAAGCTGTTTCCGGAGTGGCTGACCATCGACGAACGTCCGCATCTGATGCGTGCCATGGGCAGCGCAGCGTTCGACGGTGATGGTTTGGCAACCTACGCCAAACCGTTCGTCGAAAAGGGCGAGTTGGTGTCTTACATCCTTGGCACCTATTCCGGCCGCAAGCTCGGTATGCCGAGCACGGCCAACGCCGGCGGCGTGCACAACCTGTTCGTCACCCATGGCGACGAAGACCAGGCGGCGTTGCTGCGGCGCATGGGGCGTGGCTTGCTGGTGACTGAATTGATGGGGCAGGGCCTCAACATGGTCACCGGCGATTACTCCCGTGGTGCAGCGGGTTATTGGGTCGAGAACGGTGAAATCCAGTTCGCGGTCCAGGAAGTGACCATCGCCGGCAATATGCGCGACATGTTCAAGCAGATCGTTGCCGTGGGTAATGATCTGGAGCTGCGCAGCAACATTCGCACCGGCTCGGTGTTGATCGAGCGGATGACGGTGGCGGGTAGCTAAGCCTCGGCCGCTTCACCAAAAGGCGCGCCACCCATTGGGTGGCGCGCCTTTTTTTTGACTTGCACGCGCCCCCTGTGGGAGCGGGCTTGCTCGCGAATACGGTGTGTCAGTCGATGCTTAGGGTGGCTGACACTCCGCATTCGCGAGCAAGCCCGCTCCCACATTGAGTGTGTACCAAAGCCTTGAGCTTGTTTTGGTTCTCATTATCATACAATAATAAATCTCATTATCGAATGAGCCCCGGATCATGAGTTCTGCCTTGCACGAGCAGCCTTACCTCGAAAGCTGGCGCTGGATGAGTCGCCAGATCCGTTGCGCGATGAACCCCGACGAGCCTCGCCTGATCGACCACTACCTGGCCGAAGGCCGGTACCTGGCTTGTTGCACGGCCACCTCACCCTGGACCGTCGCCGAAACTTCCTTCCGATTGTTGCTCGATACCGCCGCCGATGTCGCGCTGCCGTGGCACTGGCGCACTTACTGTCTCGACCAGGCCTGGCGCCCGCTGCGCGAACTGGAACGCCTCTCGTTGTGCAAATGCCGCCTCAAGCGCTGGCAGAGCTACACCTGGCAACTCGCTACCTGTGAGTTGCAACCCTCGATTCCTCTCATAGAACTGATGCAAGGATCTCCCGATGAGTAATACCCGTATCGAACGCGACAGTATGGGCGAGCTTCAGGTCCCGGAAGACGCCCTCTACGGCGCACAGACCCAGCGTGCGGTGGATAACTTCCCGATCAGCGGCAAACCGATGCCGGTTCAGTTCATCCGCGCGTTGATCCTGGCCAAGGCCGCGGCCGCCCGCGCCAACGTCGAGCTCAAGCAGATCGGCGAAGCCCAGGGCAAAGCCATCGTCGACGCAGCCCAAGGCTTGCTCGAAGGCGATTTCATGCAGCACTTCCCGGTGGATGTGTTCCAGACCGGTTCCGGTACCAGCTCGAACATGAACGCCAACGAAGTGATCGCCACGCTGGCCAGCCGCTTGCTGGGCGAGGCGGTGAACCCCAACGATCACGTCAACTGCGGGCAGAGCAGCAACGACATCATCCCGACCACCATTCACGTCAGCGCAGCACTGGCGCTCCATGAGCAACTGCTGCCGGCGCTGACGCATCTGGTGCAGGTCATCGAGCACAAGGCCGAGCAGGTTCATCACCACGTCAAAACCGGGCGTACGCATCTGATGGACGCCATGCCGGTGCGCATGAGCCAAGTGCTCAACGGTTGGGCGCAGCAGCTCAAGGCCAACATCGGCCATCTGCAGGACTTGCAGCCAAGCCTGCAATCCCTGGCTCAAGGCGGCACGGCGGTGGGCACGGGTGTCAACGCCCACCCCGAATTCGCGACGCGTTTCAGCCAGCAGCTAAGCAAATTGACCCGGGTCGAGTTCCAGCCAGGCAAGGACCTGTTCGCGCTGATCGGCTCCCAGGACACTGCTGTTGCCGTCTCCGGACAGCTAAAGGCCACCGCCGTATCGCTGATGAAAATCGCCAACGATCTGCGCTGGATGAACTCCGGCCCACTGGCCGGCCTTGGCGAGATCGAACTGCAAGCCTTGCAGCCGGGCTCTTCGATCATGCCGGGCAAGGTCAACCCGGTCATTCCAGAGGCCACCGCGATGGTCGCGGCTCAGGTCATCGGCAACGACAGTGTTATCACCATCGCCGGTCAGTCGGGCAATTTCGAACTGAACGTGATGCTGCCGATCATCGCCCAGAACCTGCTGAGCAGTATCGAGTTGCTGGCCAATTCCAGTCGTCTGCTGGCAGACAAGGCCATCGCCAGCTTCAAGGTCAACGAAGGCCGGATCAAGGAAGCACTGTCACGCAACCCGATTCTGGTCACCGCGCTCAACCCGATCATCGGTTACCAGAAAGCTGCCGAGATTGCCAAGAAGGCCTATCAGCAAGGTCGGCCGGTGATTGACGTCGCGCTGGAACACACCGACCTGTCGCGCAGCCAGCTGGAAGAATTGCTCAACCCGGAAAAACTCACAGCGGGCGGCGTCTAAGCCCCGTTACCGCTTTGGAGGCGCACCATGGAGCACTGGAAACGCACGATCGAAAGAGCCAATCGCTTTTTCATGCTGGGTGAACTGGTCGATGCCCGCGAGGCGTACCTGCAGGCATTGGCTCTGGCCCAGGTGCTGTTCGAGCGCTGGGCGGATGCCGACGAAGCGGTAGCGGCCTGCGTGATTTCCCATCACAACCTGGCGGACCTGCACTTGCGTCTGAATCAGCCGGAGGAGAGCGCCGAATACTTGTGTGCCATCCACCAACGGCTCTTGCAGACCATGCAGGATCCGCGGCTACCTCAAACATTGCGAGAAGCCGCGTTGCGCCAGAGCAGCAAGACCTACGTCGAACTGCTGAATTTCATCAGTGAGCACGGCGAGTATCCGCGTACCCATCGGCTGCTGCACATCGATGTCGCTTCGCCTGCGCCTCATCATCATGGAGTCCATTGAACATGGCTTTTACCTTGCCTGCCTTGCCGTACGCCTACGATGCCCTGGAGCCGCACATCGATGCGCAGACCATGGAGATCCACTACACCAAGCATCACCAGACCTACATCAATAACCTGAACGTGGCTGTTGAAGGCACCGAGTATGCCGAGTGGCCCGTGGAGAAGCTGGTGTCCGCCGTTCAGCAACTGCCGGAAAAACTGCGGACGGCGGTGATCAACCAAGGCGGCGGCCACGCCAATCATTCGTTGTTCTGGGAAGTCATGGCGCCCGACGGTGGTGGCGAGCCCGAAGGCGTGCTGGCCAAGGCCATCGATGAACAACTGGGCGGTCTCGACAGCTTCAAGGAAGCCTTTACCAAGGCCGCGTTGACCCGCTTCGGCAGCGGCTGGGCCTGGCTGAGCGTGACCCCGCAAAAGACCTTGGTGGTGGAAAGCAGCGGTAACCAGGACAGCCCGTTGATGAACGGCAATACCCCGATTCTGGGCCTCGACGTCTGGGAGCACGCCTATTACCTGCGTTATCAGAACCGTCGTCCGGAATACATCAGCGCGTTCTACCGCGTGATCAATTGGCCGCAAGTCTCTGCGCGCTATCAGGCCGCACTGGTTTAAGTCTTCCATAAAAACAATCCAAGGCTGGACTATGGGCACTGAAACACTGGCGATCGGAAATGGACGGATGTTTCGTTACGCGTTCGGATCGCTGTTGCTGCTGGCGGGAATGAGCCTTTTGGTTGCCCATGGGCTGGCATGGCTCGACCTTGAGCCGAAGTTGCTGCGCGCACTGCAGGGCGGTGCGATCTGCGCCTTGGGTACCGCGCTGGGCGCTGTGCCGGTGTTGGTGATTCGGCGGATGCCGCAGAGGCTCAGCGACACTTTGCTTGGCTTTGGCGCTGGCGTGATGCTGGCTGCGACGGCATTTTCGCTGATCGTTCCGGGCATCTCTGCCGCCGAAGGGCTTGGACTGTCACCTTGGGCGTCCAGTGGGTTGATCAGCTTCGGCATTATGCTCGGCGCCTTCCTGTTGTTCCTGGTGGATCGGAAGGTCTCTGGCGCCAGCCCGGACATGCTGGTCGGCACGCTGGAACGACCGGGCATTGCTCCGCGGATCTGGCTGTTCGTATTTGCCATCATCGCCCACAACATTCCGGAAGGCATGGCGGTAGGTGTTTCGGCCGGTGGCGCAATGCCTGACGCCGACAGCCTGGCCATGGGCATTGCCTTGCAGGATGTACCGGAGGGATTGGTCATCGCTTTGGTGCTGGTCGGGGCAGGGATGTCCCGGGGCAAGGCGTTCCTGATCGGTGCGGCGTCAGGTTTGGTAGAACCGGTGTTCGCACTGCTATGCGCGTGGCTGGTGAGCCTGGCCGAACTGCTGCTGCCTTTGGGATTGGCGCTGGCGGCGGGTGCGATGCTGCTGGTGGTGACCCACGAAGTCATTCCCGAGTCGCGCCGCAATGGTCATGACAAGCTTGCCAGCCTCGGGCTGCTGATGGGATTTTGTTTGATGATGGTGATGGATACAGCCCTCGCTTGATTTGTGGTGAGGGGCTTTTGTGGTTGTATTACTCGCCTTCGTCGAAGAAGTTGTTGATCAACGCCACCAGAGCATCCAGCGCTTCCTGTTCCTGCTCGCCTTCTGTGCTCAAGTGGATCGTGGTGCCTTTGCCGGCGGCCAGCATCATCATCGCCATGATGCTTTTGCCATCGACCATGGACTGTGGCGTACGTCCGGCCCTGATCTGGCACGGGAACTGACCTGCTACCCCAACGAATTTTGCAGAAGCGCGAGCGTGCAGACCCAGTTTATTGATGATTTCGATTTCCAGAGCAGGCATCGCGATGTGAATCCTTTAGCTGAGGTCGCGGTGGCGGACCTGGACGTTCTTCAGGGATTGTTGCAGCGTTTGCCCCAGACGCTCGGTCAGGTAGACGGAACGGTGATGTCCGCCAGTGCAGCCAATGGCAATGGTGACGTAGGCGCGGTTGCTGGCGGCAAAACGAGGCAGCCACTTTAGCAGGTATGTGGAAATGTCCTGGAACATCTCTTCGACATCCGGCTGGGCCGCCAGGTATTCGGCAACCGGTTGATCGAGCCCGGACTGTTCGCGCAACTCCGGTTTCCAGTAAGGGTTGGGCAGGCAGCGCACATCGAACACCAGGTCGGCGTCCACCGGCATGCCGCGCTTGAAGCCGAAGGATTCCACCAGGAACGCAGTCCCCGGCTCCGGCTGATTCAACAGACGCAGTTTGATGGCATCGCGCAGTTGATACAGGTTCAGGCTGGTAGTGTTGATCTTGAGATCGGCGAGGTCGGCAATCGGCCCGAGCAGGACGCTCTCGACGCTGATGGCTTCGGCCAGCGAGCGGTTGGCGTTGGTCAGGGGGTGACGTCGGCGGGTTTCCGAGAAACGCTTGAGCAGGGTTTCTTCGTCGGCGTCCAGGTACAGCACATCGCACTGGATGTGGCGGGCACGGACTTCCTCGAGCAGGTCGGGGAAGCGTGACAGGTGGCTGGGCAGATTGCGCGCGTCAATGGAAACGGCGACCAGCGGCTGCAGCATCTCGGTATGAACCAGGGCGCGTTCGGCCAGCTCCGGCAGCAGACCGGCTGGCAGGTTGTCGATGCAGTAGTAGCCGCTGTCCTCAAGAACGTCGAGGGCGGTACTTTTACCTGAGCCGGAACGGCCACTGACGATGATCAAGCGCATGATTACTGACCGTTTTGCTCGTCAAGGACAACCTGATACAGGGCTTCGTTGCTTGCAGCACTACGTAGCTTTTCGCGAACTTCCTTGCGGTCGAGCATGCTGGCGATCTGTCGCAGCAGCTCAAGGTGCGCATCGGTGGCGGCTTCCGGGACCAACAGCACGAACAGCAGGTCAACCGGCGCGCCGTCGATGGCGTCGAAATCGATAGGGGCGTCCAGGTGCATCAATGCACTGATGGGCGAAACACAGCCCTTGAGACGGCAATGTGGAATAGCGATGCCATTGCCAAACCCGGTGGAGCCGAGTTTTTCACGGGCGATCAGCGCCTCGAAGACATCTTGCATCTCCAGGGCCGGCACTTCGCGGGCGATAAGATTGGCAATTTGTTCGAGGGCTTTCTTTTTACTGCCTCCCGGCACGTTCACCAGGGAACGGCCGGGGGTCAGGATACTTTCAAGTCGGATCATGGGTTGGGAGTGTTAACGACCGGTTGCGCCCTGGAGGAGGCTCTGGGTCTTTTCCTTATGCTTTTTGAGTTGTTTATCCAGCTTGTCGGTGAGTGCGTCGATCGCGGCATACATATCGGTATGTTCCGCGTTGGCGACCACTTCATTCCCGGGAATATGCAGCGTGGCTTCGATTTTCTGCTTCAGTTTTTCGACGGTCATCGTGACCTGCACATTAGTGATCTTGTCGAAATGTCGCTCCAATCGTTCGAGTTTTTCGCCGATGTAGGTGCGAAGAGGTTCGGTCACTTCCAGTTGGTGTCCACTGATGTTGACTTGCATACAGCTTCTCCTTCGTTGCCAGTGCATAAAGCGGTAGATCAGATGATCTACCACTGGAACGCTGTGGCGTGGCCCTACATCAACCGCTTGCGTTCGCTCGAAGGCGCGATCCCGAGGGATTCGCGGTACTTGGCGACGGTGCGGCGAGCCACCTGAATGCCTTGTGCCTCCAGTAAACCAGCGATCTTGCTGTCACTCAACGGCTTTTTCTGATTTTCCGCTGCAACCAGTTTTTTGATGATCGCCCGGATCGCCGTGGACGAGCATTCGCCGCCTTCGGAGGTGCTTACGTGACTGGAAAAAAAGTACTTCAGTTCATAAATGCCCCGGGGGGTGTGCATGAACTTCTGGGTGGTCACCCGTGAAATCGTCGATTCATGCATGCCGACCGCTTCGGCGATGTCATGCAGGACCAGCGGCTTCATGGCTTCGTCGCCGTACTCCAGAAAGCCGCGCTGATGCTCGACGATCTGGGTGGCAACCTTCATCAGGGTTTCATTGCGGCTTTGCAGGCTCTTGATGAACCAGCGGGCCTCCTGCAACTGATTGCGCATGAAGGTATTGTCGGCGCTGGTGTCGGCGCGGCGCACGAAACCGGCGTACTGGGCATTGACCCGCAGCCGTGGCACCGACTCCTGATTGAGCTCCACCAGCCAGCGCTCGTTGTCCTTGCGCACGATGACGTCAGGGACGACGTACTCGGCTTCGGTGGACTCGATCTGCGAGCCCGGGCGCGGGTTGAGGCTCTGGACCAGCTCGATGACCTGGCGCAGCTCATCTTCCTTGAGCTTCATGCGACGCATCAACTGGCTGTAGTCGCGGCTGCCAAGCAGGTCGATGTAATCGGTGACCAGGCGCTTGGCCTCGGCCAGCCAAGGGGTCTTGGCAGGCAGCTGGCGCAATTGCAGCAGCAGGCATTCGCCCAGGTTGCGGGCGCCGATGCCGGCGGGCTCGAATTGCTGGATGCGGTGCAGGACGGCTTCGATTTCGTCCAGTTCGATGTCCAGTTCCGGGTCGAACGCTTCGAGGATTTCCTCGAGGGTTTCGTCCAGGTAGCCCTGATTGTTGATGCAGTCGATCAGGGTCACGGCGATCAGGCGATCGGTGTCGGACATCGGGGCCAGGTTCAGTTGCCACAGCAAGTGGCTCTGCAGGCTTTCGCCGGCCGAGGTGCGGGTGGTGAAGTCCCACTCGTCATCATCATTGCTGGGCAGGCTGCTGGCGCTGGTCTGGTAAACGTCTTCCCACGCGGTGTCGACGGGGAGTTCGTTGGGGATACGCTCGTTCCAGTCACCCTCATCGAGGTTATCAACCGTCGGGGCGCTTTCCTGGTAGGAGGGCTCCTGGATGTCGGTGTTGGGCTTT
Organism: Pseudomonas sp. BF-R-30; assembly: GCF_019956175.1. NCBI lineage: Bacteria > Pseudomonadati > Pseudomonadota > Gammaproteobacteria > Pseudomonadales > Pseudomonadaceae > Pseudomonas > Pseudomonas sp. BF-R-30. The sequence goes on from NZ_JAHBDE010000055.1 coordinate 192,275, forward strand.
TGTTCGGCGTTATCGGCCAGGGGGTCGGAATTGTCGAAGTCGTCGCCTTCTTCCTGGCGTTCGAGCATCGGATTGGACTCCAGGGCCTCCTGGATTTCCTGTTGCAGGTCCAGGGTCGACAATTGGAGCAGGCGGATGGCCTGTTGCAGCTGCGGTGTCATCGTCAGCTGCTGGCCCATTCTCAAGACTAGCGATGGTTTCATGGCAGGGGCTTAACACCTTATTCGCCGGCGCACATGCGCCATCCACTACAGGGCGCCGGGGCGCCAAACTTAAGCAAATTATATGCCTGAAACTAAAGGGTTTGCCTAGAGCGCTGTAACAATAAAAAACTATAAAGCGGTGTTGCTGCGCTGCCCTTGTCGAGGGCTGACCACGCTTGTCGGCACGGAGGCGCTGGTGAGTGGCTGCTCAGGTGCCCGGGCAACTGCCTGGGCACGGCTCAGCGCTTACAGGCGGAACTCATGGCCCAGATACACTTCCTTGACCAGGTCGTTGGCCAGGATGGTCTCTGCGTCGCCTTCGGCAATCAGTTGGCCGTCATTGACGATATAGGCGGTTTCACAGATATCCAGGGTTTCACGAACGTTGTGGTCCGTGATCAGCACGCCAATGCCCTTGGCCTTGAGGTGGTGAATGATCTGCTTGATGTCGCCGACCGAAATCGGGTCCACGCCGGCGAAGGGCTCGTCGAGGAGGATGAATTTCGGGTTGGTGGCCAGGGCGCGGGCGATTTCCACGCGACGGCGCTCACCACCGGACAGGCTCATGCCCAGGTTGTCGCGGATGTGGCTGATGTGGAATTCCTGCAGCAGGCTTTCCAGCTCCTTGCGTCGACCGGCCTTGTCGAGTTCCTTGCGGGTCTCGAGGATGGCCATGATGTTGTCGGCCACCGACAGTTTGCGGAAGATCGATGCTTCTTGCGGCAAGTAGCCGATACCAGCCTTTGCGCGGCCGTGCATCGGTTGGTGGCTGACGTCCAGGTCATCGATCAGGACGCGGCCCTGGTCGGCTTGCACCAGGCCGACGATCATGTAGAAGCAGGTGGTCTTGCCGGCGCCGTTCGGGCCAAGCAGGCCGACGATCTGGCCGCTGTCGATGGACAGGCTGACGTCACGCACGACCTGGCGGCTCTTGTAGCTCTTGGCCAGATGCTGAGCTTTCAGAGTTGCCATTACTGGGCCTTTTTCTCGTCGGTTTTCTTCTTCGGCTGGATCACCATGTCGATACGCGGACGCGCCTCGGTGACTTTGCTGCCTGTGGCGCGACCGGCGCTGGCGAGTTTCTTGTCCGTGTCGTAGACAATTTTCTCACCTTGGGTGACGTTGTTGTCCTTGTCGACAACTTTGGCCTTGTCGATCAGTACGACGCGATTTTGCGAAGCGTGATACTGGATCGTCACGCCCCAACCCTGGACAGGCTTGGTGTCGCCAGCCGTTTGCAATTGCTCGAAGTACGCCAGGTTGCCCACCGAGGTCACTACGTCAATGTCGCCAGCCGGGGTGCGGGTGATGGTAACGGTGTTGCCTGTCACCTTCATCGAGCCTTGGGTGATGATCACGTCACCTTTATAGGTGGCAATACCTTGCTTGTCGTCCAGTTGGGCATCGTCGGCCTGAATACGGATAGGCTGCTGTTGGTCTTCCGGCAGAGCCCAGGCGCTCACGCTTCCCAGTGCTGCGCCCAGACTGAGCAAAATCGGGAGGGTTTTAACGAGCCTCATACTGTCCTCTTACGTTCGATAGCAGGTGTATCCTGCTTTCTTTCAAATACGCTTTCATTCCCTTGCCAGTCGATACACCGCCAGCGCCGTCGATTCTAACGTCTTGCTCGGTCTGCGCATATTGCTGCTGCGGGAACACGGTCATGCGGGTGCTGGTGATCAGGGTTCTACGGTTTTTCTCGTCGAAGCGCGTGATGCGCACGTCATCGATCAGTTCGACCTGTGTGCCATCAGGGTTGACCTCGCCGCGCAGGCTCTGGACGTGCCACGGGAATTCAGTGCCGCGGAAAACATTCAGGTCGGGGTTGGTCAGCAATGTCACCTCGGTCGCTTTCACGTGCTCGACCTTGTCGGACACCAGATCATATTGCAGCTTGCCGTCGGGCAGGTACTGCACGCTGTGGGCGTTGATGGCGTAATAGTCGATCGCGCTTTCATCGACCGGCATTACCGGCTTGTCGAGGAAGCGTTCCGGGCTGATGTTCCAGTAGCCAACCGCAGCGAATATCGCCGCGATGCAACTGAACATCAGGGTGTTGCGAAATTTTTTGCTCAGCATAGTGGGCTCACAGGTACGCCGCATTGGCCGCGTCGAGGCGGTCCTGGGCGCGCAGGATCAATTCGCAGAATTCGCGAGCGGCACCTTCGCCGCCACGGGCGAGGGTGATGCCGTGGGCGTGTTCACGCACGAAGCTGGCGGCATTGGCCACCGCCATGCCCAGGCCGACGCGGCGAATCACCGGCAGGTCCGGCAGGTCGTCGCCGAGGTAGGCCACCTGTTCATAGCTCAGGTTGAGTTGGGCCAGCAGTTCGTCGAGTACCACCAGTTTATCCTCGCGACCCTGATAGAGGTGCGGGATGCCGAGATTTTTGGCCCGCCGCTCGACCACCGGGGTCTTGCGGCCACTGATGATGGCGGTCTGCACGCCGGCGGCCATCAGCATCTTGATGCCCTGGCCGTCGAGGGTGTTGAACGTCTTGAACTCGCTGCCGTCTTCGAGGAAGTACAGGCGCCCATCGGTCAGCACGCCATCGACATCGAACACTGCCAGCTTGATCTGTTTGCCGCGTTGCAGCAGGTCCGCACTCATCACATTACTCCTGCACGCAGCAAGTCGTGCATGTTCAAGGCGCCGACCGGGCGGTCTTCACTGTCGACTACGACCAGCGCGTTGATTTTATGGTCTTCCATGATTTTCAGCGCTTCGGCGGCGAGCATCTCGGCGCGGGCAGTCTTGCCGTGTGCTGTCATGACCTGGTCGATGGTAGCGCTATGGATGTCGATGCTACGGTCCAGCGTGCGACGCAAGTCACCGTCAGTAAAGATCCCGGCCAGCTTTCCGTCGGCTTCCAGAATCACGGTCATGCCCAGGCCTTTGCGGGTCATTTCCATTAGTGCGTCCTTCAGCAGGGTGCCGCGCTGTACTTGCGGTAACTCTTGCCCGGCGTGCATGACATTTTCCACTTTCAGCAGCAGGCGTCGGCCCAGGGCGCCGCCGGGATGGGAAAAGGCGAAGTCTTCGGCGGTAAAGCCACGGGCTTCCAGCAGCGCGACTGCCAAGGCATCGCCCATGACCAGGGCGGCGGTGGTCGACGAGGTGGGGGCCAGGTTCAACGGACAGGCTTCGTGCTCGACGTGAACATTCAGGTTGACCTCGGCGGCCTTGGCTAGCGGCGAGTCAGGCTTGCCGGTCACGCTGATCAACTGAATGCCCAGGCGCTTGATCAGTGGCAGCAGGGTCACGATTTCATTGGTGGAGCCGGAATTCGAGAGCGCCAGAATGATGTCGTCGCGGGTAATCATGCCCATGTCACCGTGGCTGGCTTCAGCCGGGTGCACAAAAAACGCCGTGGTGCCGGTGCTGGCCAAGGTCGCGGCAATCTTGTTGCCGATGTGTCCCGACTTGCCCATGCCGACCACGACCACGCGGCCTTTGCTGGCCAGAATCATCTCGCAAGCGCGTACGAAATCTGCGTCGATATGGGGTAGCAGGCCTTGCACTGCTTCTACCTCGAGGCGGATGGTGCGTTGTGCAGATTGAATCAGGTCGCTGGATTGGCTCATGTCAGAAATCGTATAGCCTGATGAAAAGGCGGCGATTATAACGGTTATGATCGAAACCCTCACGCTAGTTCGTCGCGCATTGCCATCCTTGTTGCCGGAAACCTTCTAAACGGGGCCTTCAACCTGTCATGCAGTTGAACATGACCTGGCTTTGGCCTTGGGCGCGCAGCCGTTGCAGTGATATAGTTCGCCGCCAGTTCGGCCTGCCCGGGAGGTATGTGCTTTTGTCAGAAAGCCAGGCGTCCGAGTGAGAGGCTGCATCGCAAGGAGTTTAGATGAGTGCCGATAACGCCTACGCGGTCGAGCTGAAGGGACTGTCCTTCAAGCGCGGTGCGCGCAGCATTTTCAATAATGTCGATATCCGTATCCCGCGCGGCAAGGTCACCGGCATCATGGGGCCTTCCGGGTGTGGCAAGACCACGCTCTTGCGTCTGATGGGCGCCCAGTTGCGGCCCACCAAGGGCGAAGTCTGGGTCAACGGTCAGAACCTGCCAAAACTGTCGCGCAGTGACCTGTTCGACGCGCGCAAGCATATGGGCGTGCTGTTTCAGAGCGGCGCGCTGTTTACCGACCTCGATGTCTTCGAGAACGTCGCTTTTCCGTTGCGTGTTCATACCCAACTGCCGGATGAAATGATCCGCGACATTGTCCTGCTCAAATTGCAGGCCGTGGGCTTGCGCGGTGCCATCGAGCTGATGCCCGATGAGCTTTCCGGCGGCATGAAGCGCCGTGTTGCGCTGGCCCGGGCGATTGCGCTCGACCCGCAGATCCTCATGTACGACGAGCCCTTTGTCGGCCAGGACCCCATCGCAATGGGCGTTCTGGTGCGCCTCATCCGGTTGCTCAACGATGCGCTGGGCATCACCAGCATCGTGGTATCCCACGACCTGGCCGAGACCGCGAGCATTGCCGATTACATTTATGTGGTGGGCGATGGTCAGGTGTTGGGGCAGGGGACGCCGGACGAGTTGATGAATTCGGATGAACCGCGCATTCGTCAGTTCATGACCGGCGAACCCGATGGCCCGGTTCCGTACCACTTTCCAGCGACGGATTACCGCGCAGATCTTCTGGGGAAGCGCTGATGCGCAGAATTTCATTGATGGAGCGCGTTCGCCGCTTCGGCCAGGCCGGCATCGATGTGCTGGCGGTGTTCGGGCGTTCGAGCCTGTTCCTGTTCCATGCCTTGCTCGGCCGGGGCGGTATCGGTGGCGGCTTCGGGCTGCTGGTCAAGCAGTTGCATTCGGTGGGCGTGATGTCCCTGGTGATCATCGTGGTCTCCGGGGTGTTCATCGGCATGGTGCTGGCGCTGCAGGGCTTCAACATTCTTTCCAGCTATGGTTCAGAGCAGGCTGTCGGGCAGATGGTGGCGCTGACGCTGCTGCGTGAGCTGGGGCCGGTGGTGACCGCCTTGCTGTTCGCCGGGCGCGCAGGTTCGGCGTTGACCGCCGAAATCGGCAACATGAAGTCCACCGAGCAGTTGTCCAGCCTGGAAATGATCGGGGTCGACCCGCTCAAGTACATCATCGCGCCACGCCTGTGGGCCGGTTTCATTTCCCTGCCGGTGCTGGCGATGATTTTCAGCGTGGTGGGTATCTGGGGTGGCTCGTGGGTAGCGGTCGACTGGCTGGGGGTCTATGAGGGCTCCTACTGGTCGAACATGCAGAACAGCGTGACGTTCGCCGACGATGTGCTCAACGGGATCATCAAAAGTATCGTCTTTGCCTTTGTCGTGACCTGGATCGCCGTATTCCAAGGCTATGACTGCGAACCCACTTCCGAGGGGATCAGTCGTGCCACTACCAAGACCGTTGTATATGCCTCGTTGGCAGTACTCGGCCTGGACTTTATTCTGACCGCCTTGATGTTTGGAGATTTCTGATGCAAAACCGCACCCTGGAAATCGGTGTCGGCCTTTTCTTGCTGGCTGGCATCCTGGCTTTGCTCTTGTTGGCGTTGCGGGTCAGCGGCCTGTCTCCGACTCCGAGCACCGACACGTATAAACTTTACGCCTACTTCGACAATATCGCCGGTTTGACGGTCAGAGCAAAGGTGACCATGGCCGGTGTGACCATCGGCAAGGTCACGGCCATCGATCTGGATCGCGACAGTTTCACCGGTCGGGTGACCATGCAGCTGGAAAAACGCATCGATAATCTGCCGGCGGACTCCACTGCATCTATCCTGACTGCTGGCCTGTTGGGCGAGAAGTACATCGGTATCAGCGTGGGCGGGGAAGACACCCTGCTCAAGGATGGTGGAACCATCCATGACACGCAGTCATCGCTGGTGCTCGAAGACCTGATCGGTAAATTCCTGCTCAATACCGTTAGCAAAGAAGCTAAATGAGGAACTGTTAAATGATCTCTATCTTGCGACGTGGCCTGTTGGTAATGCTCGCGGTGTTTCCGTTGGTGTCCCACGCCGTAGCGGCGACTTCGGCGCACGATCTGGTGCAGGACACAACCAACCGTATGCTCGCGGACCTGGCGGCAAACAAAGAGAAGTACAAGCAGGATCCGCAAGACTTTTATGCGGCGCTGAACACCATCGTCGGGCCGGTCGTGGATGCCGAGGGTATTTCCAAGAGCATCATGACGGTCAAGTACTCGCGTAAAGCTACGCCTGCACAGATGAAGACCTTCGAAGAAAACTTCAAGAAGGGTCTGTTCCAGTTCTATGGCAATGCCTTGCTGGAGTACAACAACCAGGGCATCACCGTTGAACCGGCCAAAGACGAGTCGGGCGACCGTACCAGTGTAGGCATGACTGTCAAAGGCAGCAGCGGCTCGATCTATCCAGTGTCCTACACGCTGGAAAAGATCAACGGCGAGTGGAAACTGCGCAACGTCATCATCAATGGCATCAATATCGGCAAGCTGTTCCGCGATCAGTTCGCCGATGCGATGCAGCGCAATGGCAACGACCTGGACAAGACCATCAATAGTTGGGCCGGGGAAGTCGCCAAGGCCAAGGAAGCCACCGACAAGAAACCAGAGCAGTCAGCCCAATGAGTGAGTCGGCAGTCCAGATGGACGAAGCGGGCGAGCTGCGACTCAGTGGCGTGCTGGATTACCGCACCGGCCCTGGCCTGCGCGAGCAGGGCAAGGCGCTGATCAAGGCCAGCAACGCTGCAGCGCTGGTGGTCGATTGCTCGGCGGTAACCAAGTCCAGCAGTGTCGGTTTGTCGTTGCTGCTGTGCTTTATCCGTGATGCGCAGGAGGCCGGCAAGGCCCTGAGCATCCGTGGGATGCCGGAAGACATGCGTGAAATCGCTCAGGTCAGCGAGTTGACCGAGCTGTTGGCGCGTCCCTAACCCGCATCTATGAAGAAGCCCCCCGTCTGAGTCCTGCTTGGCGGGGTTCGCAGGCGCGGGGCTTTTTTGTATGATGTCCGACCCGCGCGCACAGGGCGCCGATTGAGGTTGAGCATGCAGGCCAACGAAGTTAAGAGCTTTCTTGAAGGAAAGCTGCCCGGAACGAAAGTAGAAGTCGAGGGCGAAGGCTGCAATTTCCAGCTGAACGTGATTAGCGATGAACTGGCGGCGTTGAGCCCGGTCAAGCGTCAGCAGCAGGTCTATGCCCATTTGAACCCATGGATCACCGATGGCAGCATCCATGCGGTCACTATGAAATTTTTCAGCAGCGCGGCCTGGGCCGAGCGCACCTGAGCCCAAGGGCGTCGAGATTCTTATGGATAAATTGATTATTACTGGCGGTGCTCGTCTTGACGGCGAGATCCGCATCTCCGGGGCAAAGAACTCTGCCCTGCCGATCCTGGCGGCTACCCTGCTGTGCGATGGCCCGGTGACTGTGGCCAACCTGCCGCACCTGCACGACATCACCACCATGATCGAGCTGTTCGGGCGCATGGGTATCGAACCTGTGATCGACGAGAAGCTGGCCGTCGAAATCGACCCGCGCACCATCAAGACCCTGGTCGCACCTTACGAACTGGTTAAAACCATGCGTGCGTCGATTCTGGTGCTCGGTCCGATGGTTGCTCGTTTCGGTGAAGCCGAAGTCGCCTTGCCTGGCGGTTGCGCTATCGGTTCGCGTCCGGTTGACCTGCACATCCGTGGCCTGGAAGCCATGGGCGCCGTCATCGACGTCGAAGGCGGCTACATCAAGGCCAAGGCGCCTGAAGGCGGCCTGCGCGGTGCGCACTTCTTCTTCGATACCGTCAGTGTGACCGGTACCGAAAACATCATGATGGCCGCAGCCTTGGCCAAGGGCCGTAGCGTCTTGCAAAACGCCGCTCGCGAGCCTGAAGTGGTCGACCTGGCGAACTTCCTGAACGCCATGGGCGCCAAGGTTTCCGGCGCCGGTACCGATACCATCACCATCGATGGCGTCGAGCGTCTGCACACCACCACTTATAAAGTAATGCCTGACCGCATCGAAACCGGCACCTATCTGGTGGCGGCGGCGGTGACCGGTGGTCGTGTGAAGGTCAAGGATACGGATCCGACCATCCTCGAAGCCGTTCTGGAAAAACTCCGTGAGTCCGGTGCCGAAATCACCTGTGGCGAAGACTGGATCGAGCTGAACATGCACGGTAAGCGTCCGAAAGCCGTCAACGTGCGGACCGCTCCGTACCCGGCGTTCCCGACCGACATGCAGGCGCAGTTCATCTCCCTCAACGCCATTGCCGAAGGCACCGGCGCTGTGATCGAGACGATCTTCGAAAACCGCTTCATGCACGTCTACGAGCTGCACCGCATGGGCGCCAAGATCCAGGTCGAAGGCAACACCGCCATCGTCACCGGCACCGAAAAGCTCAAGGGCGCGCCAGTAATGGCGACCGACCTGCGTGCTTCGGCCAGCCTGGTGATCTCGGCCCTGATCGCCGAAGGCGACACGCTGATCGACCGCATCTACCACATAGACCGTGGCTACGAGTGCATCGAAGAAAAACTGCAGATGCTGGGCGCCAAGATCCGTCGCGTTCCGGGCTAGTCCCTGCTGTATGGGCATAAGGACATGCCCGTTGATTTGTTGAAGTCGAGCCGTTTTCGGCTCGATGTGTGTCCGGCGCCATTTGCGACCGGGCATGAGTACCTTGATAAGGACTGACGTTTCCCATGTTGACCATCGCACTGTCCAAGGGCCGCATCCTTGACGACACCCTGCCGCTTCTGGCTGAAGCGGGCATCGTGCCGACCGAGAATCCGGACAAGAGCCGCAAGCTGATCATTCCCACGACCCAGGAAGATGTACGCCTGCTGATCGTGCGTGCCACCGATGTGCCGACTTACGTCGAGCATGGTGCCGCCGACCTCGGTGTCGCCGGTAAAGATGTGCTGATGGAGTACGGCGGCCAGGGCCTGTACGAGCCGCTGGACCTGCAAATTGCCCAGTGCAAGCTGATGACCGCCGGCAAGGTCGGCGCGGTCGAGCCCAAGGGCCGCCTGCGTATCGCCACCAAGTTCGTCAACGTTGCCAAGCGCTACTACGCCGAGCAGGGCCGTCAGGTCGACATCATCAAGCTCTACGGTTCGATGGAGCTGGCGCCGCTGATCGGCCTGGCGGACAAGATCATCGACGTGGTCGACACGGGTAACACGCTGCGGGCCAACGGTCTGGAGCCACAGGATTTCATTGCTGCCATCAGCTCCCGGCTGATCGTCAACAAAGCTTCGATGAAGATGCAGCACGCCCGTATCCAGGCGTTGATCGACACCCTGCGCAAGGCAGTGGAGTCTCGACACCGCGGCTGATTCACCTGCGCGACGTTAAGTCGCGCCCGTCTATCCGCCTCATAGCCAGAATTCTCAGGTGCCCAAGCGGATGGAGTGCTAGCTTCGGGCGCCTGAGTTTTTGCCATTCCTATGAGGCTCTCGCTATGACCGCACCGACTGCAATTCGCCGACTCAACGCTGCTGACCCGGATTTCGCGCATCATCTGGATCATCTGCTGAGCTGGGAAAGTGTGTCTGACGACTCGGTCAATCAGCGGGTGCTGGACATCATCAAGGCTGTGCGTGAACGTGGTGACGCAGCACTGGTGGACTTTACCCGCCAGTTCGACGGCCTGGACGTGAAGTCCATGGCCGACCTGATCCTGCCGCGTGAGCGTCTGGAATTGGCACTGACGCGCATTACCGTGGCTCAGCGCGAAGCGCTGGAAGTCGCCGCCGCCCGTGTGCGCAGCTACCACGAAAAACAGAAGCAGGACTCCTGGAGCTACACCGAGGCCGACGGCACCGTGCTGGGCCAGAAAGTCACGCCGCTGGACCGTGCCGGCCTGTACGTACCCGGTGGTAAGGCGTCGTACCCGTCGTCGGTGTTGATGAACGCGATTCCGGCCAAGGTCGCCGGCGTCACCGAAGTGGTCATGGTCGTACCGACCCCGCGCGGTGAAATCAATGAACTGGTGCTGGCCGCTGCCTGCATCGCCGGCGTCGACCGTGTGTTCACCATCGGTGGTGCTCAAGCCGTTGCCGCATTGGCTTACGGCACCGAAAGCGTGCCGAAGGTCGATAAAGTGGTCGGCCCGGGCAACATCTATGTCGCCACCGCCAAGCGCCACGTGTTCGGCCAGGTCGGAATCGACATGATCGCCGGTCCCTCCGAGATCCTCGTGGTGTGCGACGGCCAGACCGATCCGGACTGGATCGCCATGGACCTGTTCTCCCAGGCCGAGCACGACGAAGACGCCCAGGCGATTCTGGTCAGCCCCGACGCCGAATTCCTCGACAAGGTCGCCGCCAGCATCGCCAAGCTGATGCCGACCATGGAGCGCGCCGCGATCATCGAAACCTCGATCAATGGCCGTGGTGCACTGATCAAGGTGCGCGACATGGAGCAAGCCATCGAAGTGGCCAACCGCATCGCGCCGGAGCACCTCGAATTGTCCGTTGCCGATCCACAAGCCTGGCTGCCGCAGATCCGCCACGCCGGCGCGATCTTCATGGGCCGCCACACCTCTGAAGCCTTGGGCGACTACTGCGCAGGTCCCAACCACGTGTTGCCGACCTCCGGCACCGCGCGTTTCTCCTCGCCGCTGGGTGTGTACGACTTCCAGAAACGCTCGTCGATCATCTTCTGTTCCGAGCAGGGCGCTTCCGAGTTGGGCAAAACCGCTTCCGTGCTGGCCCGTGGCGAATCGCTGACCGCCCACGCGCGTAGCGCCGAGTACCGCATCGTCGACGAAGACTTTCCACAAGGGCAGGGGAACTGAACATGAGTAAATTCTGGAGCCCGTTCGTCAAGAATCTGGTGCCTTACGTCCCGGGCGAGCAGCCGAAGCTGGCAAAACTGGTGAAGCTCAACACCAATGAAAATCCGTACGGTCCATCGCCCAAAGCCTTGGCCGCGATGCAAACCGAACTGAACGACAACCTGCGTCTGTACCCGGACCCGAACAGCGATCTGCTGAAGAACGCGGTCGCCAGGTACTACGGTGTGCAAAGCAATCAAGTGTTCCTCGGCAACGGTTCCGATGAAGTGCTGGCGCACATCTTCCACGGTTTGCTGCAGCACGATCAGCCGCTGTTGTTCCCGGACATCAGCTACAGCTTCTACCCGGTCTACTGCGGTTTGTACGGCATCAAGTTCGACGCGGTGCCGCTGGACGAGCAGTTCCAGATCAACCCGGCGGACTATGCCAGGCCGAACGGCGGGATCATCTTCCCCAACCCGAACGCGCCGACCGGCTGCCTGTTGGCGCTGGAAGCGGTCGAGCAGATTCTCAAGGCAAGCCCGGATTCGGTGGTGGTGGTCGACGAGGCCTACATCGACTTCGGTGGCGAGACGGCAATCACCCTAGTGGACCGTTATCCGAACCTGCTGGTGACCCAGACCCTGTCCAAGTCCCGTTCCCTGGCGGGCCTGCGGGTTGGATTGGCGGTCGGCCATCCGGACCTGATCGAGGCGCTGGAGCGGATCAAGAACAGCTTCAACTCCTATCCGCTGGATCGCATGGCGAATGTCGGCGCTGCCGCCGCGTTCGAGGATCGCGAGTATTTCGACAAGACCTGCCGGTTGGTGATCGAGAATCGCGAGAAGGTCGTTGCACAGCTGGAGGAGAAGGGTTTTGAAGTGCTGCCATCGGCGGCGAACTTCATTTTTGCCCGTCACCCCCGGCACGATGCGGCGGGGCTTGCGGCGAAGCTGCGCGAGCAAGGCGTGATCGTTCGGCACTTCAAGCAGGAGCGGATTGCCCAGTTCCTGCGGATCTCCATTGGCACGCCAGAGCAGAATCAGGCGCTGATCGACGGTTTAGGCGATCTCTAAACCAACCCCCGAACCTGTGGGAGCGAGCTTGCTCGCGATAGCGGATTTACAGTCAACGAGTATGTTGAATGTTATTGCCTCATCGTCGGAGCGCCGCCCGGAGCAAGCTCGCTCCCACAGGTTTTTGGGTTGTCCGCTTACTCTTCTTCTTTTTCCTTGATCGGAGCCGGCGGCGGACGCAGGCCGATTTCAGCCATCAGCTTGAGCTCCTTGCCGTTGCGCATCACCTCGATCGCGACCTTGTCGGTCGGCTTGATCCGCGCTACCTGATTCATCGAGCGACGGCCATCACCGGCCGGTTCGCCATCGATGGCAAGAATCACATCACCCAGTTGCAGACCGGCCTTCTGTGCCGGGCCATCGCGGAAAATTCCCGCCACGACAATGCCTGGGCGACCGGACAAGCCGAACGACTCGGCCAGTTCCTGGGTCAGCGGCTGCACCTCGATACCCAGCCAGCCACGAATCACCTGGCCGTGCTCGATGATCGACTTCATCACTTCCATCGCCAGCTTCACGGGGATTGCGAACCCAATGCCCTGGGAGCCCCCGGACTTGGAAAAGATCGCCGTGTTGATACCGGTCAGGTTGCCGATGGCATCCACCAGCGCACCGCCTGAGTTGCCCGGGTTGATCGCCGCATCTGTCTGGATGAAGTCTTCGTAGTTGTTCAGGCCCAATTGATTGCGCCCGGTGGCGCTGATGATGCCCATGGTTACGGTCTGGCCGACGCCGAACGGGTTGCCGATGGCCAGCGCGACATCGCCGATGCGGATGTTGTCGGAACGCCCCACGGTGATCGCCGGCAAGTTTTTCAAGTCGATTTTCAGAACCGCGAGGTCAGTCTCCGGGTCGCTGCCGATCACTCGCGCCAGGGTTTCCCGGCCGTCCTTGAGCGCCACCACGATCTGGTCGGCACCGCTGGTCACGTGGTTGTTGGTCAGGATGTAGCCTTCCGGGCTCATGATCACGCCGGAACCGAGGCTCGACTCCATGCGTTTCTGCTTGGGCGAGTTATCGCCGAAGAAGCGACGAAACTGCGGATCTTCGAACAGCGGATGGTTGGGTTTGTTGATGACTTTGGTGGTGTACAGGTTCACCACCGATGGCGCGGCGGTGGATACCGCTTCGGCATAAGACACCGGACCCTGCTGCATGCTGGTGGTTTGCGGCGCTTGTTGCAGATTGACGTCGAGGCTCGGGAGCCCGACCCACTGCGGGTAACGCTGGATTATCAAAAGAGCGACAAGCACGCCGGCCAACAGCGGCCAGCCGGAAAAACGCAGCGCCTTGAGCATTAAGCAGTTCCTGAGAGAGTTGCAGGCGGTCTGAGACCGCTCATAATGACGCGCATTATACGAGGCCGCGCGCGCCTCTGAACGGGATATTTAGGAGTCTTTTATGGCCGTCGCCCTGAGCACCCTGGTCGAAGAAGCTGACCGCTACCTCAACAGCGCCAAAATCGCCGATTATTGCCCCAACGGCCTGCAGGTCGAGGGGCGGCCACAAGTGATGCGCATTGTCAGTGGCGTCACCGCCAGCCAGGCCCTGCTCGATGCGGCCGTGGAGGCCAACGCAGACCTGGTGCTGGTGCATCATGGCTACTTCTGGAAGGGTGAAAACCCGTGCATCACCGGCATGAAGCAGCGTCGCTTGAAGACCCTGCTCAAGCACGATATCAGCCTGTTGTCCTATCACCTGCCGCTGGACCTGCACCCGGACGTCGGTAATAACGCGCAGCTCGCGCGACAGCTCGACATCACCGTCGAAGGACCGCTGGATCCGGACAACCTGAAGATTGTCGGCCTGGTCGGCTCGCTGAACGAGCCAATGATGCCCCGGGATTTCGCCCGCCGCGTCCAGGAAGTGATGGGGCGTGAGCCACTGTTGATCGAAGGCAGCGCCATGATCCGCCGCGTCGGCTGGTGCACCGGTGGTGGCCAGGGTTACATCGATCAAGCCATTCTGGCGGGTGTCGATCTGTACCTCAGCGGTGAGGCTTCCGAGCAAACCTTCCACAGCGCCAGGGAAAACGACATCAGCTTCATCGCCGCCGGTCACCATGCGACCGAGCGCTACGGCGTTCAGGCGCTGGGGGATTATCTGGCCCGTCGGTTTGCGCTGGAGCACATCTTCATCGATTGCCCGAATCCGATCTGACGAAACGCTATCCCTGTAGGAGCGAGCCTTGCTCGCGATGTACCCGAGAACACCGCGGGGTGTCAGACTCCCAGCGTTATCGTTGACGCCCATCGCGAGCAGGCTCGCTCCTACAGAGCGCCGTTCTGCCCAAACGGGCAGGCATATTCATATGCTCTTTCGATCTAGTTGGCGTCCTGATTAGAAGGGGGCGCTGTGCTAGGATCCCCGCTCGAACACGGCCCGGTGGCCGTTCATAAGAAAGTTTTCGTGAGTAGCCATGGTCGACAAACTGACGCATCTGAAACAGCTGGAGGCGGAAAGCATCCACATCATCCGCGAGGTGGCCGCCGAGTTCGATAACCCGGTGATGCTGTACTCCATCGGTAAAGACTCCGCCGTGATGCTGCATCTGGCACGCAAGGCGTTCTTCCCGGGCAAGCTGCCGTTTCCGGTGATGCACGTCGACACTCGCTGGAAATTCAAGGAGATGTACAGCTTCCGCGACAAGATGGTCGCCGAGCTGGGCCTCGACCTGATCACCCACGTCAACCCGGACGGCGTGGCGCAGGACATCAACCCGTTCACCCACGGCAGCGCCAAGCACACCGACATCATGAAGACCGAGGGCCTCAAGCAGGCACTCGACAAGTATGGTTTCGACGCAGCATTCGGCGGCGCCCGTCGCGATGAAGAGAAATCCCGCGCCAAAGAGCGCGTGTACTCGTTCCGCGACAGCAAGCACCGCTGGGATCCGAAAAACCAGCGCCCCGAGCTGTGGAACGTCTACAACGGCAAGGTCAACAAGGGCGAGTCGATCCGCGTCTTCCCGCTGTCGAACTGGACCGAGCTGGACATCTGGCAGTACATCTACCTGGAAGGCATTCCGATCGTTCCGCTGTATTTCGCCGCCGAGCGTGAAGTCATCGAGAAGAACGGCACGCTGATCATGATCGACGACGAGCGCATCCTCGAACACCTGAGCGACGAAGACAAAGCGCGCATCGTCAAAAAGAAAGTGCGTTTCCGTACCCTTGGTTGCTACCCGTTGACGGGCGCGGTGGAGTCCGAGGCCGAAAGCCTCACGGACATCATTCAGGAAATGCTCCTGACGCGAACTTCCGAGCGCCAGGGCCGTGTCATCGACCACGATGGCGCAGGCTCGATGGAAGACAAAAAACGTCAGGGTTATTTCTAAGGGGTTGTCATGTCGCACGCATCTGATTTGATCAGCGAGGACATCCTCGCCTACCTGGGCCAGCACGAACGTAAAGAGCTGCTGCGCTTTCTGACCTGCGGTAACGTCGACGACGGCAAGAGCACCCTGATCGGGCGCCTGCTGCACGACTCCAAGATGATCTACGAAGATCACCTGGAAGCCATTACCCGCGATTCGAAAAAAGTCGGCACCACCGGCGAAGACATCGACCTGGCGCTGCTGGTCGACGGCCTGCAGGCCGAGCGTGAACAAGGCATCACCATCGATGTCGCGTACCGCTACTTCTCCACCGCCAAGCGCAAATTCATCATCGCCGACACCCCAGGCCACGAGCAGTACACCCGCAACATGGCCACCGGTGCCTCCACCTGTGACCTGGCGATCATCCTGGTCGACGCCCGTTACGGCGTGCAGACCCAGACCCGTCGCCACAGCTTCATCGCCTCGTTGCTGGGCATCAAGCACATAGTCGTGGCCATCAACAAGATGGACCTCAAGGACTTCGACCAGGGTGTGTTCGAGTCGATCAAGGCCGACTACCTGCAGTTCGCCGAAGGCTTGAAGATGAAGCCCACCACGATGCACTTCGTGCCGATGTCTGCGCTGAAAGGCGACAACGTGGTGAACAAATCCGAGCGCTCTCCGTGGTACACCGGCCAGTCGCTGATGGAGATCCTCGAGACCGTGGAAGTGGCGGGCGATCGCAACTTCACCGACCTGCGTTTCCCGGTGCAGTACGTCAACCGTCCGAACCTGAACTTCCGTGGCTTCGCCGGCACCCTGGCCAGCGGCATCGTCAAGAAAGGCGACGAAGTCGTGGTCCTGCCGTCGGGCAAGAGCAGCCGCGTGAAATCCATCGTCACCTTCGAAGGTGAGCTGGAGCACGCAGGTCCTGGTCAGGCTGTAACGCTGACCATGGAAGACGAAATCGATATTTCCCGTGGCGACCTGTTGGTGCATGCCGACAACGTGCCACCAGTCACCGACAGCTTCGAAGCGATGCTGGTGTGGATGGCTGAGGAACCGATGCTGCCGGGCAAGAAGTACGACATCAAACGCGCCACCAGTTACGTGCCGGGCTCCATCGCCAGCATCGTCAACAAGGTCGACGTGAACACCCTGGAAGAAGGTCCGGCCAGCGCGTTGCAGCTGAACGAAATCGGCAAGGTCAAGATCGCGCTCGATGCGCCGATTGCCCTTGACGGTTACGACAGCAACCGCACCACCGGCGCCTTCATCATCATCGACCGCTTGACCAACGGCACCGTTGGCGCGGGCATGATCGTCGCCCAGCCTTTGGCCCATGGCACCAGCACGCACCACGGCAAACTGGCCCACGTTGCCACCGAAGAACGCGCACAGCGCTTCGGCCAGCAACCGGCCACCGTGTTGTTCAGCGGCTTGTCGGGCGCAGGCAAAAGCACCCTGGCGTATGCGGTTGAACGCAAGCTGTTCGACATGGGCCGTGCGGTGTTCGTGCTCGATGGCCAGAACCTGCGTCACGACCTGAACAAAGGTCTGCCACAGGATCGCGCCGGGCGTACCGAGAACTGGCGTCGTGCCGCGCACGTGGCGCGTCAGTTCAACGAGGCTGGCCTGCTGACCCTCGCTGCGTTCGTTGCCCCTAGTGCCGAAGGGCGCGAACAGGCCCGGGAACTGATCGGCAAGGAGCGTCTGCTGACGGTCTACGTCCAGGCTTCGCCAACGGTCTGCGCCGAGCGTGATCCGCAAGGTTTGTACGCGGCGGCCGGGGATAACATCCCGGGCGAGTCCTTCCCGTACGATGTGCCGCTGGATGCCGACCTGGTGATCGACACCCAGTCCGTGTCGCTGGAGGAAGGCGTCAAGCAAGTGCTGGGTCTGCTGCGTGAGCGTGGCGCGATCTAAGCCTTAGCCAGAAAAAAGAAACCCGCCGATGAGTGATCATCGGCGGGTTTTTTTTGGTCAACTCGGTCAAATGTGGGAGCGGGCTTGCTCGCGAAAGCGGTGGATCAGTCAGCATCCATGTTGAATGTCAGTCCGTATTCGCGAGCAAGCCCGCTCCCACATTGGTTCAGCGGCGGTCTGGGAATTCGTGGTGCATCTGGTCCAGCAACGCATCCTTGTCCTGCCACAACTGATTGATCCAGCCCTGAAACTGCAGGCGGTACTCACCATCCTGGTCGTAGTTCTTGCCGATGAACTGCGGCGGGATCTTCAGCTCCTCAAAGTGCACCACCACGTCCGCAACGTTCCCGCACAGCAAATCCCAGAAACCCGGGCGCCCGGCGGGGTAGTGGATGGTCACGTTGACGAGGGATTCAAGCTGCTCACCCATCGCATCCAGCACAAAGGCAATGCCGCCGGCCTTGGCCTTGAGCAGGTACTTGAAGGGTGACTGCTGTTGCTTGTGCTTGCCCTCGGTGAAGCGCGTGCCTTCGACGAAGTTGAAAATGCCCACCGGGTTGTCGCGGAATTTCGCACAGGTCTTACGGGTGGTTTCCAGGTCCTTGCCTTTCTTCTCCGGGTGCTTTTCCAGATAGGCCTTGGAGTAACGCTTCATGAACGGAAAGCCCAGCGCCCACCAGGCCAGACCGATCACCGGAACCCAGATCAGCTCCTGCTTGAGAAAGAACTTCAGCGGCTGAATGCGCCGGTTTAGCACGTATTGCAGCACCAGGATGTCGACCCAGCTCTGGTGGTTGCTGGTGATCAGGTACGAATGCTGATAGTCGAGGCCTTGCAGGCCGCTGACGTGCCAGCGTGTGCGGCGCACCAGGTTCATCCAGCCTTTGTTGATGCTGATCCAGGCTTCGTGGGTATGGCTCATCAGCCAGCCCGCGAGGCGCTGGGTGAGGGCGAACGGCAATACCTTGACGAGTGCCACGCAGAACAGGAACGAGCAGAGCAGAATCGTGTTCAATGCCAACAGCAGCGAGGCGATCACGCCCCGCAGCGCAGCAGGTAAGAAATCCAGCATTTACACATCCATAGGTCGGTTGGCGGCTTGAATCGCGGTCAGGGCGATGGTGTAGACGATGTCATCGACCTGCGCGCCGCGCGGCAAATCGTTCACCGGTTTGCGCAGGCCTTGCAGCATCGGCCCGAGGCTGACGCAGTCGGCGCTGCGCTGTACGGCCTTGTGCGTGGTATTGCCGGTGTTGAGGTCGGGGAATACGTAAACCGTGGCACGACCGGCCACCTGACTGTTCGGCGCCAGTTGCCGGGCCACGCTTTCGTTGGCGGCGGCGTCGTACTGCAAGGGGCCGTCGATCAGCAGCGAGTGCTGTTGTTCGTGGGCGAGCAGGGTTGCTTCGCGGACCTTCTCGACTTCTTCACCGCTGGCCGACTCGCCGCTGGAGTAGCTGATCATCGCCACCCGTGGCGTGATGCCGAACGCGGCGGCCGAATCAGCGCTTTGCAGGGCGATCTCGGCCAGTTCACTGGCGCTCGGGTGCGGGTTCATCACGCAGTCGCCGTAGACCAGCACCTCTTCCGGAAACAGCATGAAGAACACCGACGACACCAGGGTGCAGCCTGGCGCGGTTTTAATCAGCTGCAGGGCCGGGCGGATGGTGTTGGCGGTGGTGTTGATCACGCCCGATACGAGGCCGTCGACTTCATCCAGGGCCAGCATCATGGTGCCGATCACCACGGTGTCTTCCAGTTGTTGCTCGGCCATCGGCGCATTGAGGCTTTTGCTTTTGCGCAGCGCGACCATCGGCTCGACATAGCGTTCGCGGATCGAGTCCGGATCAATGATTTCCAGGCCCGGTGGCAGCTCGATGCCCTGGGCACGGGCGACGGCCTGCACGTCCTCGGGCTTGGCCAGCAACACACAGCGAGCGATGCCACGGGCCTGGCAGATCGCGGCGGCCTGCACGGTCAGCGGCTCGCTGCCTTCGGGCAGTACGATGCGCTTGTTGGCCGCCTGGGCGCGCTGGATCAATTGATAGCGGAAAACCGCTGGCGACAGGCGCATTTCCCGTGGCGTACCGCAGCGCTGGTGCAGCCAGTTGGCATCGAGATGGCCGGCGATGAAATCGGTGATGATTTCGGCGCGCTCGCGGTCATCGATGGGGATTTCCTTGTTCAGGCCATTGAGCAGGTTGGCGGTGTCGTAGGAGCCGGTACTCACCGACAGCACCGGCAAACCAGCCTGCAGGGCGCCACGGCACAGGTCCATGATGCGTGGGTCGGGCAGGGTGTCGCTGGTCAGCAGCAGGCCGGCGAGCGGCACGCCGTTCAAGGCCGCGAGGCTGACGGCGAGGATGATGTCGTCGCGGTCGCCGGGGGTCACCACCAGCACGCCGGGCTTGAGCAACTCCACGGTGTTGCGCATGGTGCGGGCGCAAATGATGATCTTGGTCATGCGCCGGGTTTCGTAATCACCGGCGTTGAGCACTTGCGCGCCCATCAGGTCGGCGACGTCGCGGGTGCGCGGGGCGTTCAGTTCCGGCTGGAACGGAATGCAGCCGAGCAAGCGGAAATCACCGCTGCGCAGCAACGGCGAATGCTCTTTCAGGCGCGTGGCGAAGGCCTCCATGCTTTCTTCGGTCTTGACCTTGTTGAGGATCACACCGAGGACTTTCGGGTCTTTCGGGCCGCCGAACAACTGCGCCTGCAACTCGACGCGACCGGAGAGCTCGATCAGCACTTCGTTTTCCGGTGCCGAGACCAGGATCACCTCGGCATCGAGGCTCTTGGCCAGGTGCAGGTTGACCCGCGCGGCATAACTGGCGCTGCGGGTCGGCACCATGCCTTCGACGATCAGCACGTCCTTGCCGATGGCAGCCTGCTGATAAAGGGTGATGATTTCTTCGAGCAACTCATCGAGCTGGCCGTCGCCGAGCATGCGCTCGACATGGGCCAGGCCCAGAGGCTGCGGCGGTTTCAAGCCGTGGGTACGCGCCACCAGTTCGGTGGAGCGTTCCGGGCCCGTGTCGCCCGGATGCGGCTGGGCAATCGGTTTGAAAAAACCGACCTTGAGCCCGGCCCGCTCAAGGGTGCGCACCAGCCCGAGGCTGATGGAGGTCAGACCCACACCAAAATCGGTGGGTGCGATAAAAAAAGTTTGCATGCGGATTCTCTGAAGGAGCATGGCAAAGGTGATCATCTATATCTGACGATCTACCGAAATTCAGTCGCCAAGGTTATCGCTAACCGAGCCCTGTGCGCACCAACCGCAAGCAAAGGGCTGGCCTATTTTTTCAAGGCGTTGCACAGGGTCCATGACCCAGGCGCGGGATTGCCAGGGGGGCTGGTGCCGCAGGTGCTGGGTGTGGCCGCAGGAAAGCTCGGCCACCCAGTGTCCGTCCTCGTCCTGATGGAAGCCTGTGATCGTCGAATCCCGTCTGTCCGGGTTGTGTTCGCTTTCGGACGATTGCTTCGCTAAACTTGGCCTTTCAATTTTCCTATGCAAAAGGTCTCGCCCCATGCTGATCGCCGCCAATAAGGCTGTCTCCATCGACTATACCCTGACCAACGACGCTGGTGAGGTCATCGACAGCTCCGCCGGCGGCGCGCCGCTGGTCTACCTGCAAGGTGCAGGCAACATCATCCCGGGCTTGGAAAAGGCTCTGGAAGGCAAGGCTGTCGGCGACGAGCTGACCGTAGCCGTTGAACCGGAAGACGCTTACGGCGAATACGCCGCCGAACTGGTCAGCACCCTGAGCCGCAGCATGTTCGAAGGCGTCGACGAGCTGGAAGTGGGCATGCAGTTCCACGCTTCCGCTCCGGACGGCCAGATGCAGATCGTGACCATCCGTGATCTGGACGGCGACGACGTCACCGTTGACGGCAACCACCCGTTGGCCGGTCAGCGCCTGAATTTCCAGGTCAAGATCGTTGCCATCCGTGACGCCAGCCAGGAAGAAATCGCTCATGGTCACGTCCATGGCGAAGGTGGCCATCACCACTGATTTCTGCGCTAAGCTCAGATAACTGGAGAGGCGCCTTGTGGGCGCCTTTTTAGTCTGCGGCCGTCCCTGATGACACCGCCAAGTGGCTGTTTCGAGAAGAACACGGGAATCTGGAGTACGCCATGAGTGCTTTTCACGACCTTAAATTGACAGCCCTGGATGGACAGGAGCTACCTCTGGCGCCTTTCAAAGGCCAAGTCGTATTGGTGGTCAACGTCGCCTCCAAATGCGGCCTGACCCCGCAGTACGCGGCGCTGGAAAACCTCCATCAGCAATTCAAGGCCAAGGGCTTCAGCGTCCTGGGCTTGCCGTGCAACCAGTTTGCCGGGCAGGAACCGGGGACCGAGCAGGAAATCAAGGATTTCTGCAGCCTCAACTATGGCGTGACCTTTCCGTTGTCCAGCAAGCTGGAAGTCAACGGGCATGAACGTCATCAGTTGTATCGCCTGCTGGCGGGAGAGGGCGCGGAGTTTCCCGGCGACATCACCTGGAACTTCGAGAAGTTCCTGCTGGGCAAGGACGGGCGTGTGCTGGCTCGGTTCTCGCCACGCACGGCGCCGGATGATCCGACCATCGTTCACGCGATTGAAAAAGCCCTGAGCTGATATCCCCCCCTATAAGAGCGAGCTCGCTCGCGATGGTTGTAGCAACACCGCGGGGCATCAGACCGCCAGCGTTATCGTTGACCACCATCGCGAGCAAGCTCGCTCCTACATCACCCAAATCAATAGTGCTGTTCAGTACGCGCGAACCTCCATATTATCGCCGTCATAAAGTCATTCCTGTGGAGCGTCCCATGCCCGTCAAAGCCCTGTTCAAACCGTTCCACCTCGGCACCCTCGAACTGCCGACCCGCGTCGTCATGGCGCCGATGACTCGCTCCTTTTCCCCAGGCGGCGTGCCTAATTCCAAAGTGATCGAGTACTACCGTCGCCGCGCCGCAGCCGGCGTCGGCCTGATCATCACCGAAGGCACTACCGTCGGTCACAAGGCTTCCAACGGCTACCCGAACGTTCCGCATTTCTATGGCGAAGCAGCCCTGGCCGGTTGGAAGAAAGTCGTCGACGCCGTTCACGCCGAAGGCGGCAAGATTGTTCCGCAGTTGTGGCACGTGGGCAGCGTGCGCCGTATCGGCACCGAGCCGGACGCCAGCGTGCCGGGTTATGGTCCGTCTGAAAAAGTGAAGGAAGGCCAGGTCGTGGTTCACGGCATGACCAAACAGGATATCCAGGACGTGATCTCCGCGTTCGCCCAGGCTGCCAGGGATGCCCAGAGCATCGGTATGGACGGCGTGGAAATCCACGGTGCCCACGGTTATCTGGTGGACCAGTTCTTCTGGGAAGGCAGCAACCAGCGTACCGACGAATACGGCGGCAGCCTGGCCAACCGTTCGCGCTTCGCCATTGAATTGATTCAGGCCGTGCGTGCCGCGGTCGGTGAAGGTTTCCCGATCATCTTCCGTTTCTCCCAGTGGAAGCAGCAGGACTACACCGCACGTCTGGTGCAAACCCCTGAAGCCTTGGGCGAGTTCCTCAAGCCGTTGGCCGACGCGGGCGTGGACATTTTCCACTGTTCGACCCGCCGCTTCTGGGAGCCGGAGTTCGACGGTTCCGAGCTGAACCTGGCTGGCTGGACCCGCCAACTCACCGGCAAGCCGACCATCACCGTGGGCAGCGTCGGCCTGGACGGCGAGTTCCTGCAGTTCATGGTCAATACCGACAAGGTCGCACAGCCGGCCAGCCTGGAAAAACTGCTGGAGCGCCTGAACAACGATGAGTTCGACCTGGTGGCGGTCGGTCGTGCCTTGCTGGTGGACCCGGACTGGGCGCAGAAAGTGCGTGACGGCCGCGAGGAAGACATTCTGCCGTTCAGCCGTGAGGCGTTGATGACGCTGGTTTAAGCGGCGACCGGGAAGGCCTCATCGCGAGCAAGCTCGCTCCCACAGGGGATTTGTGTACGACACAGAACCAATGTAGGAGCGGGCTTGCTCGCGAAGACTGACTAAAGAGCACTGCAAAATCAGGGAACAGTCGGCGCATTCGGCACCACCATCTCCCCGGCACAGGCCCCGCGCAACTGTCCCTCGAACTGCTCGATAATCGTCGCCCAACCCTGGCGACTGGCATGCTGGCGCGCATTGAGCCTGACATTGCGCAAGGCTTCCCTTTCCTCCAGCAGCCATGCCGCTGCATCGCAGAACGCTTCTTCATCCCCCGGCATCGCCAATACGCCGTTGTAGCCATGACGAATATGCTGGGCGGCCGCCGCCTGGTCGTAGGCCACCACGCCGAGCCCGGAGGCAAGTGCTTCAAGCACCACATTGCCAAAGGTTTCGGTCAGACTGGGGAACAGAAACACGTCGCCCGACGCGTAATGACACGCCAGGGCTTCACCCCGTTGGGTGCCGCAGAAAACCGCCTCGGGCATTTCGTTTTCCAGTTCCTGGCGCTGCGGGCCATCGCCGACCACGATCAGTTTCAGCGTGCGCTGGGGATAACTCGCCTTGAGGGTATTGAAGGTGCGCTTGAGCAGGCCAAGGTTTTTTTCCGGGGCCAGGCGTCCGACATGAATGACGGCGATGTCTGCCTCGGCCAGCCCCCATTGCTCGCGCAGGGCATTCAAGCGTTTGGCCGGGTGAAACAATTCGCTGTCGACCCCTCGGGACAGCAGCGCCAGGCGCTCGAAATGCCGCCGCTCAAGTTCCATGCGTTGGCTGACGCTGGGCACCAGGGTCATGGTCGAGCGGTTGTGGAACCAGCGCAGGTAGTGAGTCAGCAGGCGCGTGAGCAAACCAAGCCCGTACTGGTTGGAGTACTGCTGGAAATTGGTGTGGAAACCGCTGACCACGGAAATTCCCAGTCGCCGTGCCGCACGCAACGCAGAGAGACCCAGCGGGCCCTCGGTGGCGATGTAGAGCACATCCGGGCGGTGACGCGTCCAGCGCCGCAGCAGCTTGTGCATCGACGACTGACCCCATTGCAGGCCGGGATAGCCCGGCAGTGGCCAGCCGCGGCACAGCAGCAATTCATCGTCGCTGCCCAGTTGCTGGTCGCAGCCCTGACGCGGCCGCACCAGTTCCACTTGATGCCCGCGCGCGCGCAAACCGTCGCACAAGCGACCAAGGGTATTGGCCACGCCGTTGATTTCCGGTGGGAAGGTTTCGGTGATCAGGGTGATATGCAGAGCTGTCGTCATGACCCCAGTGTCGGCTGGGGCCATGTCGTCAGTGTGACGTCGGGATGATGGATTTGTGACTCAGCGCTGGGTTACCAGGTTTTCTGCCCCGCGTTCACGCACCCAGAACAGCGTCGCCCCGGCCACGGCCGCCGGCATCATCAGGATGTTCACCACCGGGATCAGCAGCACCAGGTACACGCTGCCGCCGAAGCTCATGCTCTGCCAGCGCTTCTCGCGCAGCCAGGCGAGCATCTCGTTCCAGCCCAGCTTGTGGTTGTCCGCCGGGTAGTCGATGTACTGGATCGCCATCATCCACACCCCGAACAACAGCCACAGCGGCGCGGCGATGATGTTCACCACCGGGATGAACGAGAGGATGAACAGCCCGATCGCCCGGGGCAGAAAATAGCCGAGCTTGCGCATTTCCCGGGCCAGGGTACGCGGAATCATGGCGATCAACTCGCCCCAACTGAAGGCCGGGAAGTCGTCGGTGCCGCGCACCACCACTTCGACTTTCTCCGCGAGGAAGCCGTTGAACGGCGCGGCAATGACGTTGGCGAGCATGGTGAAGGAGAAGAACACCATCAACACCACCAGCACCACGAACAATGGCCAGAGGATGTAGCTGAGAAAACTCAGCCAGTCGGGCAGCGATGGCATCAAGGTGTCGACCCACAGGCTGAATTGATGGCTGGCCAGGTAGATCAATCCGACGAACAGCACCAGGTTGATTGCCAACGGCAACAGCACAAACAAACGCAGGCTGGGGCTCAACACCAGCTTGAGGCCTTCGCGCAGGTATTGCGGGCCGGACAGTACAGGGGCGGGCATAAAGTGCTCCGAGCAGAGGGAAAACGCGCCGACCTTACCGGCTTTGCTTCGCAGACGAAAGCGCGGTGGCGGTATCGACATTCACTGTAACAAAGACGTCGATATCGTCGGTCAGATGCCATAGAGACCACCTATGAGCTGGATTGTTAAACCGTATTTCCTTAATCTTCGCCCCCTCGATACGCTGCACCCAATCTTTTTACAGGACGGTCGGGTCAAGCCTTCCCCAAGTGCTTTCAACCGTTCTTTTTTATTCCAGCCGGCAATCCGGCGTTCCGTGCCAGGTATTCCGGGCCGGTCAACAGGAGCAGGTCATGTCTGAAGTCCGTCATTCGCGAGTGATTATTCTCGGTTCCGGCCCTGCCGGTTACAGCGCTGCGGTCTATGCCGCCCGTGCCAACCTCAAGCCACTGCTGATCACCGGCATGCAGGCCGGCGGTCAACTGACCACCACCACCGAAGTCGACAACTGGCCGGGCGACGTCCACGGCCTGACCGGCCCGGCGCTGATGGAGCGGATGCGTGAGCACGCCGAGCGCTTTGAAACCGAGATCGTTTTCGATCACATCAATGCCGTCGACTTCGCCGCCAAGCCATACACCCTGACCGGCGACAGCGCGACTTACACCTGTGACGCCCTGATCATCGCCACCGGCGCCAGCGCTCGTTACCTGGGCCTGCCATCGGAAGAAACCTTCATGGGCAAAGGCGTTTCGGCCTGTGCGACCTGCGACGGTTTCTTCTATCGCAACAAGCCGGTGGCCGTGGTCGGCGGCGGCAACACCGCTGTTGAGGAAGCCCTGTATCTGGCCAACATCGCCAGCAAAGTCACCCTGATCCACCGTCGTGAAACCTTCCGCGCCGAGAAGATCCTGATCGACAAGCTGAACGCCCGTGTCGCCGAAGGCAAGATCGAGCTGAAGCTGAACGCGACCCTGGACGAAGTGCTGGGCGACAACATGGGCGTGACCGGTGCCCGCCTGAAGAACAACGACGGCAGCTTCGACGAAGTGAAAGTCGACGGCGTGTTCATCGCCATCGGCCATACCCCGAACACTTCGCTGTTCGAAGGCCAGTTGACCCTCAAAGACGGCTACCTGGTTGTGCAGGGCGGCCGTGACGGCAACGCCACTGCCACCAGCCTCGAAGGTATCTTCGCCGCTGGTGACGTGGCTGACCACGTGTACCGTCAGGCCATCACCTCGGCTGGCGCAGGTTGCATGGCGGCACTGGATGCCGAGCGTTACCTCGACAATCTGCAGAACGCTTGATTCTGTTTTCGTCGAAATGAAAAAACCGGCTTCGGCCGGTTTTTTTGTGCCCGCGATTTAATGCCGAACACATTCCAATGTGGGAGCGGGCTTGCTCGCGAATGCGGTGTGTCATTCAGTTTTTATGTCGACTGACACTACGCTTTCGCGAGCAAGCCCGCTCCCGCAGGGGGGGCGTAGGTTCAGGCCAATTTCTTCAGGCACGCCTCCAGGATATCCAAACCTTCTTCAAGCACCGCCGCCTCGATGGTCAGCGGCGCCAGCAAGCGAATGATGTGCCGCGACTTGCCGCTGGGCATCAGCAGCAAACCGGCGTCGCGCGCCAGTGCCAGCAGTTGGGTCAATTGTGTCGGTGCGGGCGAGCCATCGGCGTTGATCAGCTCGATACCACGCATGGCGCCGACGCCGGTCAGGCGTCCCAGGTACGGCGTCAGGTTGTTCGCGCGCCAGGTCGCGTGGCGACCGACAATCGCTTCTTCCTGTTGGGTGCCCCAGGCATGCAGGTTGGCATCGGTCATTTCGTCCAGGGTTGCCAGTGCCGCTGCACAGGCGATGGGATTGCCGGAGTAAGTGCCACCGAGTCCGCCCTTGGGCAAATTGTCGAGCAGCGACTTGCGCCCGACCACCGCACCCAGCGGCACGCCGCCGGCGATGCTTTTGCCGAGCAGGATCAGATCGGGCTCGATGCCCAACCGCGAGAAGGCGAAACGCTCCCCGGTACGGCCGAAACCGGACTGGATTTCATCGGCGATCAGCACAATGCCCTTGTCGTCGCAGAACTTGCGCAGCGCCTGGGCGAACTCGACGTCCATGGCCAGGAAACCCGCTTCACCCTGCACCGGTTCGACGATAAAGCAGGCGACGTCTTCGACATCGATCTCGACGCTGAACAGGCGCTCCATGGCTTTGAGGGCCTCGGCACAGGTGACGCCGTTGTCCTGGCTGGGGAAGGGCAGGTGAAACACCGGCCCCGGCAACACGCCGACTTTTTGTTTGTACGGCGCGACTTTGCCATTGAGGTTGAGGGTGGCCAGTGTGCGGCCGTGGAAAGCGCCGTCGAAGGCGATGACCGCGCTGCGGCCGGTGGCGCCACGGACGATCTTCAGGGCGTTTTCCGCCGCTTCCGCGCCGCTGTTGGTGAGCATGCCGCTGACCGGGTAACCCACAGGCATGAATGCGCTGAGGCAATCCATCAGTTCGAGGTAAGGCTCATGGGGCGCAGCGTTGAACGCGTAGTGGGTCAGACGGGTGGCTTGTTCGCGAATGGCTTCGACGATGCGCGGATGGCAATGGCCGAGGTTCAACACACCGATGCCGCCGACAAAGTCGATGTAGCGTTTGCCATCGGTGTCCCAGACCTCGGCATTCTTGCCGTGGCTGAGCGTGACAGGGTGAACGATGTTGATCGACTGGCTGATGGTTTCGCTGCGCATGAATGACCGGCTCGGAAGAAGAAGGACTTCTTTTTATCTAAGCCGTGAGCGGTGGTACGGGGCAAACGAAATAAAGTTGCCGGGTCAATCTTAAAAGTCGGGTTGTGCTTGTGATCAATTGCGCGCCATGAACGCAAAACCTGTAGGAGCGAGCTTGCTCGCGATGGTGGTGAACGATGACGCTGGGAGCCTGACACCCCGTGGCGTTCTTCAGTCCATCGCGAGCGGGCTCGCTCCTACAAATCAAATCAGCGGCGTGTCAGCGGCTGTTGAGCGAACTTCACCCCGGCCAGACCATGGGCAATCAACGCGCGGATATTGCCGTGATCGCTGCCTTCAGGCGTCGCCAGCACCGAGCGGTAATGCTCGCCGAACGCCAGCAGGGCTTCTTCATCGCTCAAGCCTTCGAGCTGCGCCAGGCCCAGGGTCTTGCACGAGCCTTCGTTCTGCCCGGCCGCGTTTTCCACACCACCGTTGTTGAAGGCCTGAGGCTGGTAGTCGTAACCGGCGGCAATGAACGCAAGGGTGTCGGCGAAGGCGTGTTCGCCGGTCTTGAGGCTGGCGCGCAGGGTGTTCAAATCACTCATTGGGTTTTCCTTTGGCGAACGCCGCTTGCTGGTCGGCGCTGGCTTCTTGCTGATATTGGGCTTTCCATTCGGCGTACGGCATGCCGTAAACCACTTCGCGGGCTTCGTCGAGGCTGACCTCGATCTGGCGGTCGTCGGCCGCGGCCTTGTACCACTTGGACAGGCAGTTGCGGCAAAAGCCCGAGAGGTTCATCAGGTCGATGTTCTGCACATCCTTGCGGCTGTCCAGGTGGGCCACCAGCCGACGAAAGGCGGCGGCTTCGAGTTCCAGGCGTTGTTGATCGGTCATGGCGGTCTCTGCGAGACAGCTTCAAGCGGCACGCTTGAAGCTGCAAGTTGGATGGCGGTGGCTTGAAGTCTACCGCTTGCGGCTTGAAGCTTGAAGCTCAGCGGCTTGCCGCGAGTGTTATCGACACCGACTCGGCGAATCGCAGTGCGTGGGGCTTGTCGACCTCGACCTCGGCGTACAGCACCGATGCGTTGGCCATCACCAGGTCGAGAATTTCCTGGGTCAGGCGTTCGAGCAGCGCAAAGCGGTTGCCTTCCACATGGGCGATGATTGCCTTGGTAATGGTCCGGTAGTTCAACGCGTGATCGATGTCGTTGTCCCGTACCGCTTCCTGGGCTGCGTACAGAATGGTGAGGTTGATCAGCACATCCTGCTTGTTGAGGATTTCATCCTCGTTGATGCCGATGAAGGTACGCAGGCACAGGTCTTTGACCCGGATGCGTGCCATGCCTGGCTGAAGTTGTGGCATTGCTACTTGCTCCGTCCAATCAATTGCAGGAACTCCTGGCGGGTATTGCTCGACTCGCGGAAGGCACCGAGCATCACCGAGGTGTTCATGGTCGAATTCTGTTTCTCGACGCCGCGCATCATCATGCACATGTGCTGCGCCTCGATGACCACTGCGACGCCTGCCGCGCCGGTCACTTGCTGCACCGCGTCGGCGATTTGCCGGGTGAGGTTTTCCTGGATTTGCAGGCGCCGGGCGAACATGTCCACCAGCCGCGCGATCTTCGACAGGCCCAGCACCTTGCCGGTTGGAATATAAGCCACATGCGCCTTGCCGATGAAGGGCAGTATGTGGTGTTCGCACAGCGAGTACAGCTCGATGTTGTCGACGATGACCATTTCATCATTGTCGGAGGCGAACAGCGCGCCATTGACGATATCTTCGACACTTTGCTCATAGCCATGGCAAAGGTACTGCATGGCTTTGGCTGCACGCGTCGGCGTATCGAGCAAACCCTCGCGGTCGGGGTTTTCACCGAGACCGATGAGGATCTCACGATAATTCTGGGGCAGGGATAACGTCATGGAAAATCCTCGCGGGACACTATTTGATGTGCCTTCCGCCATTGACGGTCAGGGTGGTGCCGGTGACATAAGGGTTGTCGAGCAGATAGCGCAGGCTCTGGTAGATCACTTCACAACCGGGTTCGATGCCCAGCGCGGACTTGGCCAGCGCCTTGGCGCGGTAGGCCGCGTCGTCTTCAGGGTTGAACAGTAGCAGGGCCGGTGCGATCCCGTTGACCTTGATGGCCGGCGCGTACCGGGCGGCGAAGGACAGGGTCAGGCTGTCGAGCCCGGCTTTGCTGGCGCAATAACCGATGTGCCTGCTGCTGCCCTTGCGGGTCACGTCATCGCTGATGTGCACGATATCGGCGGGGCTCGAGCGATGCAGCAGGTCGGCGCAATGCAGGTTGATCAGGTAGGGCGCCAGCATGTGCACGCTGAACATGCGGGTGAATGCCGCGGCGTCGGTGTCCGGTGTTTCAGCCAGCCATTCGGAGGCATTGTGGACGATTGCCCGCAGGCTGTCGGTATGGGTTTTCAACTCGTTGATGAAGGCGAAGATCCCGGCCTCGCTGGCGAAGTCCGCGAACACCGCGGTGGCCCCCAGGTCGCGCAGGGCTTGTACGCCGGGACGCTCGCTGCGGTAGCTGAAAATCACCCGATGGCCATCTTCCAGCAATCGTCGGGCGCAGTGCAGGCCGACACGCTGGCCGGCGCCGGTAATGAGGACAGGGGCTGCGGAAGAAGTCATGAACGGCTCGCATCGCGGTGAGAGCAAAACTATACCAGCGACGGGAGCGCTCTACCTATTGTGCAAAACGGGCCTGTGTGGGAGCGGGCTTGCTCGCGAAAGCGTGGTGTCAGACAGTACAAGTGTTGACTGATATGCCACCTTCGCGAGCAAGCCCGCTCCCACAGGAGATCATCAGCGATTTTGGACGGTGGGTTCGACGGGCAATGGTCGTGCCGGTGTGCTGTTCAGCCAATTGGCCAGCAAACGGGTCGACAATGGAATGAACAGGTAAACCATCAGCGGCGTCAGGCACAGGGTGCTGATGAACACCCGCGGCAGCAGGCTCATGTCACTCAACAGCGGCCCCAGCACAAAGTTGAACAGCAGCGAAACCGGAAAGAACGCCAGCCAGATCGCCACGGCCTGTTTCCAGCGTGGCGGGCGTTGACCGACGGCACCGAACCAGCCCTCGATGCCGCTGACCCGGTGTTCTGTCGGGTGGGCGAACAGGTCGCCGCCACGTCCGAGCCAGGCGCTGCGCGAAGCGGAATGTTCCCAGGCGTGCAGGGTCTGCTCGTTGGCGAAGCGGAAAATGATCTGGAATTCGTCATCGCCGGGCGGCGGAGCAAGCACACCGGAGCCGAGATAACCGGGAAAATCGGTGGCCAGTTGTTCGCCTTCGCGCAGCCAGGCGATCAGGTCCTGGTAGCGTCCATTGGCAACGCGGCGCGCAACCATCAGCGTGACGGGAGGGGTAGACATTGTGTATCTCCGTAAGGCATTTGCGTCGCTCCGGATAGGAACTTCGCCAGGCGCAGCGCCGGGGTGGTGGGCTGCGACTCGAAACAAGCAAGGATTATTCCTGATTCCGCCCGTGGCGTCTGTGACGTTTATCCGTTCATTCGCGGTATCGATTTTTTACGGAAACTTTACGGGGCAGGGGCGTTAGAATACGCCTTGGACGATACAAGGATGTTTCAACAGGATGCCCATATTTACAGACGTCGCTTCAGGCTCCACGCAGGCTGTCGCTCTCGAACAGGAAGAGCTCTTTCCCATTCGCGAGGTGGCGCGACTGACAGGTGTCAACCCGGTCACGCTTCGAGCCTGGGAGCGACGATATGGCCTGATTGTTCCAACACGCACCGACAGTGGGCATCGACTGTATTCGATGTCCGATATTGAGCGTGTCCATAGCATTCTCGGCTGGATCGAGCGCGGGGTTGCCGTCAGCAGGATCGGCAAGATCCTGGCCAGGACCGAGCCACTTCAGGCGTTGTCGCATATCATCCCCAACAACCTCGTGGAAGCCGATTACGCGCAGTGGCGGCAGCAGATTCATGTTGCGGTCAACGGGTTTGACGAGCTTCGGCTGGAGGAGCTCTACGGGCAAGTCTTTTCCAGCTACTCCCTGCCGGTGGTGTTCCAGGGCATTCTGATGCCCGTCTGGAAGCGGTTGTTGCAACGCCAGGACCAGTTCGGCGGCACCAGCGAGTGGCTGTTCCTGGATGGTTTTTTGCGTTCCCGGGTGTTGCAGCGTCTGTTGTTGATGCGCGAAAAACAGCCGCGTCGCGTGGTCATCTGTGCCCTGGATGGCAATTGCCGGGAACTGGAACTGTTGGTCGCCGCCCTGTTCCTGAGTTCCGGGCCATTGGCCGTTCGCGTACTGAACATGGGCCAGCCATTCGAGGAACTGGCGCTGATGTGTGAAAGGATCAAGCCCCTGGCTCTGGTGCTGTTTTCCAATCATGTGCCGGCTCCCGAGTTGCCGCGGCGTCTGAATCGCCTGGCCATGAGTCTGGAGTGCCGATTGTTGTTGGCCGGCGATGCTTCTGACCTGGCACAGGAAAGCCTGGCCGGGTCATCGATCGGTTGCCTGGGCAATGAAGGGGAGGTCATGAGCCAGCGTCTGAAGCAGTTCCTGGCGGATACTCTGGATACTTGACGTTCAGAGATGCAGCGCGGGATGAGTCAAACGATGCTGTTGCAGGATGAACTGGCGCAGACGCTCGGCTTCATCGGTATCGCTCAGGCTCAGTTGATAGGCGTAGAAGCCCTGTTCGTTTTCTTTCTCGAAAGTACCGCGCAAGGCAATCCGCTCGTAGCCTGAGGGGCTGAACCACAAGGCGAAATGCTTCGGTGGTTTGGTCTTGTTGCGAGCTTCCAGCAAAACCCCTTTGCACGACACTTCGTGTACCCACAGGGTGCCGGGTTGACCCTTGGCGTTTTCCAGCGCTACCGGTTCATCCAGTACCAGGCGCCAAGGCCGCACCATCGGCCCGCCTTCATAGATGCTGGGCACGCCGAGGCGCAAATGCAGCGCATGGAACTCGTCTTCCACCAAGTGCAGGGGGAAGGTCATTTGCTGGTTTTCGAAGCTGGCTTGAATGGTGACCTGCTCATGGGCCGCCAGGCGGGTGAGCAGGTCACGGATTTGCGACCCACCGTTGACGAGCAGGCTCGACGTCGCGTCCCGCACATTGAGTTGCGGGTTGTGTTGCATGGTCTGGATGAAATCCAGCTCATCCTGGGTCAGGAGCGCGTCGCGTTGCATGGCCAGCTCGAAAGATGTAGTTACAAAGTCATTGGTGATTGTAATTACTGACCATTAATTCCGGGTTTCGTTTGCACCGTTCGTCGCCTTGAGCGCAGCAAGCTCGGCCTGGAGTTCAGCCAACTGCCTCTCCAGCTGTGCCACGCGCTGTTGCGCCTTGACCTGCACGGTGACGTCTTTCTGCACGCCGACAAAATAGGTCTGCCCGTCCGCTGGATTTTTCACCGTTGAAAGGGACAGCTCGTTCCAGAACGGCGTGCCGTCCTTGCGGTAGTTGCGCAGTATTTCCCGGCAGGTTCCTTCACGGTTCAATGCATCGCGAATCAGCGGCAGCGCTTGCTGATCGCGGTCCCCCGACTGCAGGAAGCGACAATCCTGATAGAGGATTTCTTCACTGGAGTACCCCGTCAGGCGTTCGAACGCGGGGTTGACGTAAATGAGGATCTTGTCCTGATCGCCTTCCTTTTCGGCAATCACGATACCGTCGTTGGAGGCGTTGATCACCATTTGCAGCAGTTGTGCATTAATCATCGGAGTATCCTTTCCTGATTGATTGTCAATTGCATTCTAAAAGATAATCACAACCGTGGTGTTAATATCCGGGTCTTTCACTCGGATTCAGGATCAGATCGATGAAAGTCGCCATCATTTCCGGCTCGGTGTACGGCACGGCCGAAGAAGTTGCCCGCCACGCCGCCAGCCTGTTGAACGCCGCCGGTTTCGAAACCTGGCACAACCCGCGTGCGACCCTCGCCGACATCCAGGCGTTTGGCCCTGAAGCCTTTCTGGCTGTGACCTCGACCACCGGCATGGGTGAGCTGCCGGACAACCTGCAGCCGCTGTACTCGACCATTCGTGACCAATTGCCAGCAGCCTGGCGCGGTTTGCCGGGCGCGGTGATCGGATTGGGCGATGCGAGTTATGGCGATACTTTTTGTGGCGGCGGCGAGCAGTTGCGCGAATTGTTCGCTGAACTTGGCATTCGCGAAGTGCTGCCGATGCTGCGCCTGGATGCCAGCGAAACGGTGACCCCAGAGACGGACGCCGAGCCTTGGCTGGCGGACCTGATCAGCGCACTGCGCGGCTGAGCGTTGCCCTGGCCCCATGCCTGTCAGACCCTTGCTGGCGCCGGTCATTTGACATGGATCCAGGACAGCGGGGCGGCTGACTCGCTGGGCCATCAAGCTGGCTGCCAATGCAACTACACGAACCTCAAGGGCTGACTAGACTCGGTGAACATAGGAAACACTCCATAATAAAAACACCGAGGCTCCTTGCCGTGACTGTCGCTCCCGTCCAATCGCCACCCAGTGTCAAAGACCAGGTCAGTGCTGCCGAGTGGCAGACCCGCATCGACCTGGCAGCCTGTTATCGCCTGGTCGCCCAACATGGCTGGGATGACCTGATCTTCACCCATATCTCCGCCAAGGTGCCCGGCACCGAAGATTTCCTGATCAACCCGTTCGGGTTGATGTTTCACGAAATTACCGCGTCGAGCCTGGTCAAGGTGGATCAGGCCGGCAACAAGTTGATGGACAGTCCTCACGAGATCAATCCGGCGGGTTACACCATCCACAGTGCTGTGCATGAAGCCCGTCACGATGTCGTCTGCGTGCTCCACACCCACACGGCTTCGGGGGTGGCGGTGTCGGCGCAGAAGCAGGGTGTTTTGCCGATCAGCCAACAGTCGTTGTTCGTGCTTTCCAGTCTGGCCTACCACGCCTATGAAGGCGTGGCGCTCAACCATGAAGAGAAAGTGCGGCTACAGGCCGACCTCGGTGAAAACAATTTCCTGATGTTGCATAACCACGGTCTGCTGACCTGCGGCAGCACCATCGCCGATACGTTCCTGATGATGTTCACCTTTCAGCGTGCCTGCGACATTCAGGTCATGGCGCAAAACGGTGCCGCTGAACTGATCGCCATCGAACCGCAGATTCTGGCCGGCGCCAAAGCCATGATCGCGGGTGTCACCCGAAGTGCTCAAGGAATGGGCGGAGCGCTGGCCTGGCCGGCACTGCTGCGCAAACTCGATAAACTGGACCCGGGTTATAAACTCTGATGGAGCTCGCCGAGATCCCCTTGTGTGTCTGGCGCAAACGCAGCCAGACGTTCGTATTCCGTGGCCAGAGCATCCGCTACTGGGCAGCAGGCCAGGGTGAGCCGCTGTTGCTCATTCACGGCTTTCCATCCGCCAGTTGGGACTGGCATTACCTGTGGCAGCCATTGGCCCAGCGCTTTCGCGTGATCGCTTGCGACATGCTGGGCTTCGGCGATTCGGCCAAACCGGCGAATCACGAATACAGCCTGCTGGAGCAAGCGGATCTGCAACAGGCACTGCTTGAACACCTGAATGTCGAGCAGCCAGTGCACTTGCTCGCCCACGATTACGGCGACAGCGTGGCTCAGGAACTGCTGGCCCGGCATTACGAGTCGCGGGTGGAACTGGCCAGTTGCGTGTTTCTCAATGGCGGGTTGTTTCCGGAAACCCACCGCCCGGTACTGATGCAAAAACTCTTGCTCAGCCCTTTGGGCTGGATGATAGGCCGCGCCTTCAGCCGTGATGGCCTGGTAAGAAGCTTTCGGCAGATTTTCGGTCCGCAAACCCGTCCCAGTGAAAGCCAGATGGATGATTTCTGGAGCCTGGTCGAAAGCCATCAGGGGCCACGGATCATGCACAAATTGATCGGCTACATCCCGGAGCGACGCGTCTGGCGCGACCGCTGGGTGAGCGCGATGCAACGCGGTGAAGTGCCGCTGCGAGTGATCGATGGCGGGGTCGATCCGGTCTCCGGAGTGCACATGGTCGAGCGTTACCGGGAGTTGATCCCGGAGGCGGACACGGTAGTGTTGCCCGACATTGGCCACTACCCGCAGATCGAGGCGCCCTGCGAGGTGCTCAAGCACTACCTGGCGTTTCGCGATCAATTGCTCTTGCCGCCGCGCAAGGTGGCGTGTTCCTGAACCTTAAGGTGAACTGTTGTGGCGAGGGGGCTTGCCCCCGTTGGGCTGCGCAGCGGCCCCAAACCATACGGCGCAGTGATTCAGGTATAACGCGTTTAGCCGGTTTACGACTGCTTCGCAGCCGAACGGGGCGATGCGGCGATCCGACAAGCCCCCTCGCCACAGGGTTCATGCCTGTTTCGCTTTCAATCATCCCCCTGCCTTATCGCGCACCATTCAGCCTCTCCCGTGTTCATTGTGACCTGCTGCGCCGTGCCTGAAACTCGGACTCACTGTCCCTTGGCCTGCTGGAGTCCCCCCATGAATGAGTCTGTGCGCTTCGAAGATAAAGTCGTGATCATCACCGGAGCCGGTGGCGGCCTGGGACGGACGCATGCACTGTTGTTCGCCAAACAGGGCGCCAGGGTGCTGGTCAACGATCTTGGCGGCTCGGCCCAGGGCGAAGGCGCCAATGCCTCGGCCGCCGACCGCGTGGTCGCGGAGATTCGCGAGGCCGGCGGCATTGCCGAAGCCAACCACGACTCGGTCACTGACGGTGACAAACTGGTCCAGCACGCCCTGGACGTCTTCGGTCGCGTCGACGTGGTGGTCAACAATGCCGGGATCCTGCGGGACAAGACCTTCCACAAAATGGATGACGCCGACTGGGACCTGGTTTACCGCGTCCACGTCGAAGGTGCCTACAAAGTCACCCGCGCCGCCTGGCCGCACATGCGCGAGCAGAATTACGGCCGGGTGATTTTCACCGCGTCGACCTCGGGCATCTATGGCAACTTCGGCCAGTCCAACTACGGCATGGCCAAGCTCGGTCTCTATGGCCTGACCCGCACCCTGGCCATCGAAGGCCGCAAGAACAACATCCTGGTCAACGCCATCGCCCCCACCGGCGGCACGCGCATGACCGAAGGCCTGATCCCGCCGCAAGTCTTCGAACAGCTCAAACCCGAACTGGTCAGCCCGCTGGTGGTGTACCTGGCAAGCGAGAACTGTCAGGAAACCTCCGGTCTGTTCGAAGTCGGCGGCGGCTGGATGGGCAAGGTCCGTTGGGAGCGCAGCCTCGGCATCGGTTTCGATCCACGGGCCGGCTTCTCCCCGGAAGACGTGGCGGCGCACTGGCAGCAGATCTGCGACTTCGAGGGTGCGGCGCATCCGAAGGACAACATCGAAGCACTGAAGGAAATGATGGGGAATTTGCAGAAATATACGCTTTGATACCACCGGCAAGGTCACATTGACTGACCTTGCCGGTTGTTGCATTTGTCGGCTGCAAAGCCGTTTGCCAATGGTCAGCCGGGAAAGTATTTGACGACCAGCGCTTTCAGGTTGGCGGCTGTTTGCGCGTCCATTTTTCCATCGAAGTTTTCCGGGCGAAAATGCATCTGGAATGCCCGCACCAATTGTTGAATACCGCCTTCCGTAGACGCTCCCGAAACATCGTACCCATAGGATTTGAACAGCCCCAGCAATTCGCTTCGGGCTGGAACCCCCGATGTGTTGTATTGGCGCAGATACTCGTCCCGAGTGGTTTCATCGAACCAGGCGCCGACGCCTTTCAAGTACAGTTCCCGCCAGGGAAACATCGGCCCCGGGTCACTTTTGCGGCCGATCGAAACATCGGAGTGGCCCAGAACCTGCGTCGGCGTGATATCCGGGTAGCGCATGAGGATATTCAGCGCCAGTTGTTCAATCGCAGCAATCTGCTCGGGGTGATACGGCGGAAAGGTGAATTCGCCCTTGTTGTCGGTCGCCAGGTTGACGATTTCAATGCCGATGGACGTATCGTTCAGATTGCTGTGGCTACCCCACTGACTGACACCTGCGTGCCACGCGCGATAGGTTTCATCCACCAGGCTGAAAACTTCCTGCCCGGTATGGCCGGCCTTCAGGTAACTGGGGTCCGTGATATCTGGAACCAGATAATGCGCGCTGACATTGGGGCCAGTCAGGGCACTGACAGAACTTGAAAAGTCAGCGGCCGTGTAGTGAAGAATCAGAAAGCGTATTCGACTGTTGAAACTTCTGGTTGAGCGATACCGGTTGTAGTTGATGGGTTTCATGGTTGCACTCGCAATAAGTAGGTTTGAAGTCGGACGAAGATAAAAAAGGCGTTCGCCGACTTGCTGTTCAACTTAAAGACTCGAGTGCTTTTGGTGTTTACCTATGCTTGTAGGTACTTTCTGAAAGAAATGTAGGCATGCGAAGTTTTACCTGGATGCTCCGGGGGGCACTGACTGGCAGCTGTTAATTATCAAAAACCATCGCCCATAAAAAAGGCCGCTGCAAACGCAGCGGCCAAAGTAAGACGTTGGATCAGGAGCTACAAATCAACGTCAGTGAACACAGGGTGACGAACCGAATCCTCGATTCATCTGAAATCTTTCAGTCACGGCGCAGGCCGGTACAGGGTGCCTGCGGTGGTTTACTGTGACAGTGAGGTAAGAGTAAGCCCTCGGCGCTGTAGGAAAAATACCAATTCCCGACATGCACTGTTGCAGCCCCGGCAACAGTCGGGATTCGGGTGCTCGTCGTCTGTGCCAGTCATCCTTAAGAGGTACACCACGAATACCTCCTTGGTGCGCTTATCGACCCCGGTGCCCGGCAGTAGGGTGTGGCCTTCTGTCACTCACCGGGGAAGACGCATGACAAAAACAACAATGCGCGCCATCTTCACACCGCAGGCGCTGGCGGTTGCGGTCGCATTAGGCTGTTGCGCCCAGGCGCAGGCCCTTTCATTCAACATCGGGGAGATCGAGGGGACGTTCGACTCCTCGTTGTCGGTCGGCGCGAGCTGGGGCATGCGTGATGCGGATAAATCCCTGGTGGGCATCGTCAACGGCGGCTCCGGCCAGTCTTCGACCGGTGACGACGGGCGATTGAATTTCAAGAAGGGTGAAACCTTCTCGAAGATCTTCAAGGGTATTCACGACCTCGAACTGAAGTACGGCGACACCGGTGCGTTTGTGCGTGGCAAGTACTGGTACGACTTTGAACTCAAGGATGAAAGCCGCCCCTTCAAGGACATCAGCGATCACAATCGCAAAGAAGGCGCCAAGTCTTCAGGCGGACAAATCCTCGACGCTTTCGTCTATCACAACTACTCCCTCGCCGATTTGCCGGGCACGGTCCGCGCTGGCAAGCAGGTGGTCAGTTGGGGGGAGAGCACGTTCATCGGCAACTCGATCAACAGCATCAATCCGGTCGACGTGTCCGCGTTCCGTCGTCCTGGCGCCGAGATCAAGGAAGGCCTGATCCCGGTCAACATGTTGTTCGCCTCCCAGGGGCTGACGGAAAAGCTGACCGTGGAAGGCTTCTATCAACTGGAGTGGGACCAGACGGTCGTCGATAACTGCGGCACTTTCTTTGGTGTCGACGTGGTGGCGGACGGCTGCAACAAGGGCTACACCGTTGCCAACCCGGCCATTGCACCCTTGCAGCCGATTGCAGCTGCCTTTGGCCAGGGCTTCGAGGTCAGCAAGGAGGGGGTGATCGTTCCCCGTGGCGGTGACCGCGATGCCCGGGATTCCGGGCAGTGGGGTACGGCGCTGCGCTGGCTGGGGGACGACACCGAGTACGGCCTGTACTTCATGAACTACCACAGTCGTTCACCGAATGTCGGGACCACCACCGCCGGCCCCGGTACGCTGGCAAGCATTCCGGGAATCGTTGCCACCGCCAACCGCATCGCGCCCGGCACCGGTTCAGGCCTGGCCCAAAGTGTGATGCTCGGTCGCGGCCAGTATTACCTCGAATACCCGGAGGACATCCGCCTCTACGGCGCCAGCTTCGCCACCACGTTATCCACCGGCACCGCGTGGAGCGGGGAAATCAGCTACCGTCCCAACGCCCCGGTGCAGGTCAACACCAATGACCTGACCCTGGCCTTGCTCAACCCTATCGCGGGCGGAGCAGCATCGCCCATTGCCACGTCACCGGGGGCCGACAACAAAGGCTACCGCCGCAAGGAGGTGACGCAGATCCAGAGCACCCTGACGCACTTCATCGATCAGGTCGCGGGTGCAGATCGCCTGACCCTGGTAGGCGAGGCGGCGGTGGTTCGGGTCGGTGGTCTGGAAGCACGCACCAAACTGCGCTACGGCCGCGACTCGGTGTATGGCCAGTATGGATTCGGTGGCGATACCGACGGCTTCGTGACTTCGACTTCATGGGGTTATCGCGCCCGGGCCATCCTCGACTACAACAACCTCATGGCCGGGATCAACTTCAGGCCCAACCTCTCGTGGTCCCACGACGTCGCAGGCTTTGGTCCCAACGGTCTGTTCAACGAAGGCGCCAAGGCCATCAGCCTCGGTGTCGATGCGGACTATCGCAACACCTATACCGCCAGCCTCAGTTACACCGACTTTTTCGGCGGCGACTACAACGTCCTCACCGACCGTGACTTCGTGGCGTTGAGCTTTGGTGTGAACTTCTGATCTGGCTGAAAAGGATGAATTCAATGCGCAAGATGATTCTGCAATTGGGCACCGTTCTGGCCCTGAGTCTGCTGGCCGCCAACGTGATGGCGGCGGTGTCGCCGCAAGAAGCCGGCCTTCTCGGCACCAGCCTTACACCGCTCGGTGCCGAGAAGGCCGGCAATGCCGATGGCTCGATTCCGGCCTGGACCGGCGGCATCCCGAAAAACGCTGGCGCGGTGGACAGTAAAGGTTTCCTGGCCGACCCGTTCGCCAACGAAAAGCCGTTGTTCGTGATCACCGCGGCGACTGTCGACAAGTACAAGGACAAACTCTCCGACGGCCAGATCGCAATGTTCAAGCGCTACCCAGAGACCTACAGGATTCCGGTCTACCCGAGCCATCGCACCGTGGCGTTACCGGCAGAAATCTATGAGTCGGCCAAGCGCAGTGCGCTGAACGTAACACCGATCAACGAGGGTAACGGTCTGGCCAACTTCACTGGCAATCGCTACTACGCATTCCCGATTCCGAAGAATGGCGTGGAAGTGATCTGGAACCATGTCACTCGTTACCACGGCGGCAATCTGCGCCGCACCATCACCCAGGCAACACCGCAGTCCAATGGCGACTTCACGGTGATCCGCTTCAAGGACGAAGTCGCCGTGCCGTCGTTGCTCAGCGATCTGAAACCGGGCAGCGACGATAACGTCCTCAACTACTTCAAGCAGGAAGTGACCGCGCCGGCTCGGTTGGCGGGCAACGTGTTGCTGGTCCACGAGACCCTCGACCAGGTCAAGGAACCGCGCAAGGCCTGGATCTACAACGCTGGCCAGCGCCGGGTACGGCGTGCGCCGCAGGTCGCTTATGACGGTGTCGGCACCTCATCCGACGGCCTGCGCACTACCGATAACTTCGACATGTTTTCCGGCGCGCCGGATCGCTACGATTGGAAACTGATCGGCAAGAAGGAGATGTACATTCCCTACAACAGCTACAAGCTCGACTCGCCCAACCTCAAGTACACCGATGTGATCAAGGCCGGGCACATCAATCAGGACCTGACCCGCTACGAGTTGCACCGTGTCTGGGAAGTCGTCGCCACGGTCAAGCCGAGCGAGCGTCACGTGTACGCCAAGCGCCACATGTACATCGACGAAGACAGCTGGCAAGTGGCGCTGGCCGACCACTACGACGGGCGTGGGCAACTCTGGCGCGTCGCTGAAGGGCATGCCCAGTTCTACTACGATCACCAGGTGCCGGCCTACACCGTCGAAGCGCTCTATGACCTGATCGCCGGTCGCTATATCGCCCTGGGAATGAAGAACGAAGAGAAGCGCAGCTTCGAATTCAACATCGATGCAAAAGCGGGGGACTACACGCCAGCAGCCTTGCGGAGCACGGGAGTCAGGTAGGTTTCCTACAGGGTCTTACACAAAAGGGTGACTTTGCGGTCACCTTTTTTATAGCGGTCGATCAGTGTGTTGAATACTTCTTCAACAAGCGCTCGGGAGGGGGCTAGGGTGGCGCCAGAATTATAAAAAAGGCGCACCACAATGACTGCAATGACGCACTGTCTGGACCGCCCTGGCTTCCTGCCCCGACTGTCGTCCCATCATCTGTCCCGCGAGCGACTGATCGAGCCCATGCTGGTTTCGACCGCGCGGGTGAAGTTGCTTTGCGCACCGGCCGGTAGTGGCAAGAGCGCGCTGCTCACCGAATGCCTGCTGCGGGCGCCGGAGCACGCTCGGATCTGTTGGCTGCCGCTGGCGGGGGCGTCGTTGAGTGCAGCCGATTTACTATTGCGCCTGACGCAAGCGCTGGGTCTGCCTTCGACGGATGAGCCCGGGCTGCTGGCACATCTGGCCCGATTACAGGCACCGACCTGGCTGTTTATCGATGATTACTGTCGAGCACCCAATCCAGAACTCGACCGGATGCTCGATCGCCTGTTGGCCGTCGACAGCCCGGCGCTGACCTGGTGGCTGAGCTCCCGTCGACGACCACCCTGCAACTGGCCGCGGCTGCTGCTCGATGATGAGTTGTACGAGTGCGAAGGCCGGACGCTGGCGTTTACCGAGGCCGAGGTCGGGCAGTTGCTCGGTCATGTCGAGCCGAGCCTGGCGGCACAAACCGCCAAAAGGGTGGCTCAGCGCAGTGGTGGCTGGTGCGCTGGCGTGCGGATCGCATTGCTCAATGGTTGTCCGTGGTCGGGTGAGCAGGGGCGTTCGGCGACATTGCTCGATTATCTGCAACACGAGTTGTTCAACACCTTGCCATCGGAGTTGGTTGAGGTCTGGAAGGTGTTGGTTCATCTGCCACGCTTCAACGCCAGCTTGTGCGAGCATCTTTTCGGCACGGGTGAGGGCGCGCAGTGGTTGCACGCGTTGCAGGACATGGGCTGCTTCATTGAGCCCTGGGAAGACTCCGTCGAGTGGTTGCGGGTCTTCGAGCCACTGGCCCGGGAGATGCGTGAAGAACCGACCCCGGCCGGGCGATCCTGGCATCGCCGCGCGTGCCAATGGTTCAGCGCCGAAGAAGACTGGCAGGGCGCCTTCGAGCAGGCGTTGCTGGCGCAAGAGCACGAGGTCGCGGTCAGCCTGTTGCAACACTTCAGTTTTGAGCATCTGTTCAAGCGTCAGAACGTCAGCTGGTTACTCAAACTGCACGAGCAGCTGGGTGAACAGTTGACCCTGGGCACGCCGCAACGGGTGGGGTTGATCACC
Organism: Pseudomonas sp. BF-R-30; assembly: GCF_019956175.1. Classification (NCBI taxonomy): domain Bacteria; kingdom Pseudomonadati; phylum Pseudomonadota; class Gammaproteobacteria; order Pseudomonadales; family Pseudomonadaceae; genus Pseudomonas; species Pseudomonas sp. BF-R-30. Next base: position 235,546 of record NZ_JAHBDE010000055.1, read on the forward strand.
GCGGCGTTGCTGTTTGCCGGGCGTTTCGAGCAGGCGGCTGCCTGCATTGGGCAACTGTCCCGATTTGCCCCGCAACCGACGGCATCCTTGCAACGCCAACTGCTGGCGCGTTGGCAGGCGCAACAGGGTTGGTTGCTGCATTTGCAGGGACGCCTGCCGGCGGCACGGGCGCATTTTATCGAGGCGCTGGACGAACTGGCGGCCGAGGCGTGGCCCGCACGGTTGTTGTGTCTGTCCGGGCTGACCCAGCAAGCGCTGCTCAACGCCGACCTCGATGCCGCCCAGGCCTTCAATCGTGATGCCCTGTGCCTGGCGCGGGCGCAAGGCTCGTTGCTGTTTGAAGGCTTGCTCGAACTCGATCATGCGCAGTTGCTGGAGCAGCGTGGCGCACCGCGGCGAGCAGGGCAGTTGCTGGCCGACATCCATGAAATGCTCGGACGGCAGGCTGATCGACCGACGCCGCTGCTGGGACGAATCGCCCTGCGGCGTGGGCGCTTGGCCTTGTGCCAGGGCCAGGATGAATTGGCCGGTGAATGTTTCCAGGCGGGCCTTGATGACTGCCTCCACAGTCAGGACAAGCATGTCCTGTACGGGTTTCTCGGGCAGGCGCAACTGGCGGCCAACCAACGTGATTACGCCCATGCATTTGATCGTCTGCGCGAGGCCGAACGGTTGATGCAGCAACGGCAGATCCCCGACACGGTTTATCGCGGCGTGCTGCTGCAAATCAGCAGTCATTTCTGGCTGCAACAAGGGCGCCCGGAGTTGGCCCGGGAAGCACTGACCCGGGTCTTGCGTCATTATCGTGGGGCCAACGCGCGCCAGGCACCGCCGGCCACGCTGCAACTGATTGCGCGTATCGAATACCAGTTGGTGTTGGCCGAGACTCAACTGCAACTGGTGCAACGTCCACTGGATCGACTCAAGGCGTTACTCGAACACGCGCAACAACACGCCATGCTGGCGCTGGAAACGGAGCTGCAATTGGCAATCTGCGAAGTGGCGGACCTGACGGGTGAGCCGGACACGGCTCACGCAGCACTGGAGGCCGGGCTGGCGTTGGTCAAGCGTTGTCAGGGACAACAGGCATTGCGTGATTTGAACTTGCGACAGCCGAACCTGATCTGTCGTTTGCAAGGAGAGGAGACGGTGACCGCGCTGGCCCTGGATGCCAGCCTGCTAAGTTGTCGGGAGCTGGAAGTGCTCGGCCTGATTGCCCAAGGTAATTCCAATCAGCAAATTGCCGAGCAGCTGTTCATTTCGCTGCATACGGTGAAAACCCATGCCCGGCGCATTCACAGCAAGTTGGGTGTGGAACGGCGTACACAGGCAGTTGCCATGGCGAAGAAGTTGGGATTGATAATGCAGGCCTGGTAGTTGTTGGTTTTTAGTCGGGAAATGAATTAAAACATATGGTCGCGTGCATAAATAACTGTGTTGATTAGTATGGTCGTCGGCGCTGACAAACAAGCAAGTGCTTGCGATGTCAGTATGTTGAACGACAGATCGAGCAGGATGCTCGGTTCTTTAACGTGACAGGAAGTCTGTATGAGTGACAGTTTTTTTACTACCAGTAAAATTGTTCTATTGAAGCGTATTCGTGCGGATTTCGCCGTCGAGGTGCTGTTGGTTGAACGCTTGGGGAAACTCGGGATCAACCCGTTCACGACCTATCTGAATACGCTGGTTGATATTCTTGGTACTGATGTCAGCGAGTCCAGGACGTTATTCGATGAGACGCTGGAATGGGTTGAGAAAGAGTCGCCGCCTAATTATGTTCAGGCTATCAATGGAATCTTCAATCGGCGGTATTCTTTCGAGCCGGAGCATAAGGTTGAAGGGCTGGATCTGATAGAGTTTGAAAAAATAGTAATGGATATCGTCCGTTGGGTGACCGATGCGCCCTCAATCAACCTTTCAAAACGCTCGATCAAGGTTTCTGGTATCGAGCAGGTCCACGCAGCGTTAAAGTATCAGATCCCGGAAATCAATATTGATAATGTGTACTTGACCAGCTTTGTGACTGAGTCGGACGGGCGAAAGATACTTCAGTCCAGAAGTCTGGCCGAAGATATCTTTGCTCATTTTCAACATGATGAAATTCCTTACTATCACGGCGAAGGACTGGGTGTTTACTCGATCGCCTACAGTTCCCGGGAATCTGATTTGCATCCGCAACTCACGATCAAGGACATCAGTGACCTTGTAATCGAAATTGCTCCGGATTTTCTGATCTGATACTCAGGGACTTTCGTAGCCCATTCTCCAACTGACGGCCCGCGTCGCAGCCAGTAACCGCTGCGCCGCCGGGCCGTTTTCATCGGCATGAAACAGTGAGGTCGGCCCGACCACGGTCAGTACTGCCGTGATCCTGCCCATGGCGTTGAACACCGGCGCCGACAAGGCATCCACTCCGGGCATCAAGAGTCCATGCACATGATGCAGGCCCCGATGGCGGATCTGATCGCACATCGTTGCGTAGGCCTGATCATCCGCCAAGGCGTGGGCGGTAACGTTTTGCAGTTCCTGTTCACGCAGATCCACGGTTTCACGCGCAGGCAGGTAGGCGCCAAACACCAGTCCCGTCGAGGAACTGAGCAAGGGCAACACCGAGCCCAGTTGTGTCACCACCGTCACCGCACGCACCGCCGGTTCGATATGCACCACGGTCGCGCCCTGATTGCCCCACACCGCCAGGAAACAGGTTTCGTTCAAGTCATCGCGCAGTTCAGCCAGGGGCAGGGCGGCGACTTTCAGCACGTCCATACTGTTGAGTGCCGCCAACCCTACGCGCAGGGCTTCGCGGCCCAGGCCGTAATGGTTGGTGGCGGCGTTCTGTTCGGCGAATCCGCTGGCGATCAAGGCCTGCAAATAGCGGTGAACCTTGCTCGCCGGCATCTGCACGTGTTCGGCCAGGCGCGACAGCGAAGTCGAAGGCGACAACTCGGCCAGGGCCTTGAGGATGTCGGTGCCAACCTCGGCCGAGCGGACTTTCTGTTTGCCGTTGCTGTCGCTGGTCTTTTCCATGGTGGTGCTGTGATCCCGGGACGAATGGGCGTCTTTATAGCTTGACGGTCAATACCAATCAAATTACGTTATGCGTAATCAAATTACGATAAAAACAACCCAGGCGTGCCTCGACCTCTGCAACAGAGCGAGCGGCCACTGCCGACTCCCTGTTCAGGAGGCTCCATGAACCCCGATTCAACGACGCCAGCGCTGGCCTACCAGTCAGGCTTCGGCAACGAATTCAGCAGCGAAGCGTTGCCCGGCGCACTGCCTGTCGGCCAGAACTCCCCGCAAAAAGCCCCGTACGGCCTTTACACCGAACTGTTCTCCGGCACGGCGTTCACCATGGCGCGCAGCGAAGCGCGGCGGACCTGGATGTACCGCATTCAGCCGTCGGCCAATCACCCGGCATTCGTCAAACTGGACCGGCAACTGGCCGGCGGCCCGCTGGGTGAGGTGACCCCCAACCGCCTGCGCTGGAACCCGCTGGACATTCCCGCCGAGCCGACCGATTTCATCGACGGCCTGGTGAGCATGGCCGCCAACTCGGGCGCAGAAAAACCGGCCGGGATCAGCATCTACAACTATCGCGCCAACCGTTCCATGGAGCGCGCGTTCTTCAATGCTGACGGCGAGATGTTGCTGGTGCCTGAACTGGGGCGCCTGCGCATCGCCACCGAACTGGGCGTGCTTGAACTGGAGCCGCTGGAAATTGCCGTACTGCCTCGCGGCCTTAAATTCCGCATCGAACTGCTCGACCCGCAAGCCCGCGGTTACGTCGCCGAAAACCATGGCGCACCGCTGCGTCTGCCGGACCTGGGACCGATTGGCAGCAATGGCCTGGCCAATCCGAGGGACTTTTTGACCCCGGTGGCGGCCTACGAAAACCTGCAACAACCCACCACGCTGGTGCAGAAATTCCTCGGCCAGTTGTGGGCCTGCGAGCTCAATCATTCGCCGCTCAACGTGGTCGCCTGGCACGGTAACAACGTGCCGTACAAATATGACCTGCGCCGATTCAACACTATCGGCACCGTCAGTTTCGATCACCCCGATCCGTCGATCTTCACCGTGCTGACGTCGCCGACCAGCGTTCACGGCCTGGCCAACCTCGACTTCGTGATCTTCCCGCCGCGCTGGATGGTGGCCGAGAAAACCTTCCGTCCGCCGTGGTTCCATCGCAACCTGATGAACGAATTCATGGGGTTGATCCAGGGCGAATACGACGCCAAGGCCGAAGGCTTTGTGCCCGGCGGTGCTTCGTTGCACAGCTGCATGAGCGCCCACGGTCCGGACGGCGAGACCTGCACCAAAGCGATCAACGCTGAGCTAAAGCCGGCGAAAATCGACAACACCATGGCGTTCATGTTCGAGACCAGCCAGGTGTTGCGCCCAAGCAGTTTCGCCCTTGATTGCCCGCAACTGCAAAACACCTACGACGCCTGCTGGGCTACGCTGCCCGCCACTTTCGACCCGACCCGGAGATAACCCATGACGCAGACTTTCATCACTCGCAGCTGGGTTGCATCCGCCAACGGCCACGCGGACTTCCCCCTGCAAAACCTGCCGCTGGGCGTGTTCAGCCTCAACGGCTCGGCACCGCGCAGTGGCGTGGCGATTGGCGAGCATATCTTTGATCTGCAAGCGGCCCTGGAGGCCGGATTGTTCGATGGCGCCGCGAAGGCTGCCGTCGAGGCCACCTGTGGCGGCCAGTTGAATGCGTTCTTCGAACTGGGCCGCGAGGCTCGCGTCGCGTTGCGCGAGCGTTTGCTGGAACTGTTCGCCGAGGGCAGCACCCTGCACGGCAAGATCGAAGCCCAGGGCGCAAAACTGCTGCCACTGGCGGCGGATTGCGAGATGCACCTGCCGGCGAAAATCAACGATTACACGGACTTCTATGTCGGTATCGAACACGCGCAGAACGTCGGCAAACTGTTCCGCCCGGACAACCCGTTGCTGCCGAACTACAAGTACGTGCCAATCGGCTACCACGGTCGTGCGTCGACCATTCGCCCGTCCGGTACCGATGTGCGCCGCCCGAAAGGCCAGACGCTGCCGGCCGGTCAGAGCGAACCGACGTTCGGCCCTTGCGCGCGCCTGGACTACGAACTGGAACTGGGTATCTGGATCGGCCAGGGTAACGACATGGGCGACTCGATTGCCATTGGCGACGCTGCCGATCACATCGCCGGTTTCTGCCTGCTCAACGACTGGTCGGCACGGGACATCCAGGCCTGGGAATACCAGCCGCTGGGGCCGTTCCTGTCGAAAAGCTTCATCACCAGCATCTCGCCGTGGGTGGTCACCGCCGAAGCGCTGGAGCCGTTCCGTCGTGCCCAGCCTGCACGTCCCCAAGGCGATCCGCAGCCGCTGCCGTACCTGCTCGACAAGCGCGACCAGGCCGCTGGCGCGTTCGACATCGAACTGGAAGTATTGCTGCTCACCGAGGCCATGCGTGAACAGAACCTGCCAGCCCATCGCCTGACCCTGAGCAACACCGGGCACATGTACTGGACCGTGGCACAAATGGTCGCGCACCACAGCGTCAATGGTTGCCAATTGCAGGCGGGTGACTTGTTCGGCTCGGGCACGTTGTCGGGGCCGCAGAGCGGTCAGTTCGGCAGCCTGCTGGAAATCACCGAAGGCGGTAAAAAGCCGATCGAACTGGCCTCGGGCGAAGTGCGTAAATTCCTCGAGGACGGTGACGAAATCATCCTGCGCGGCCGTTGCCGCCGCGACGGTTTTGCTTCCATCGGTTTCGGCGAATGCCGCGGCAAAGTGCTGCCGGCGCGCTAACAGGAGCGGGGCATGGAACTCTATACCTACTACCGTTCGACATCTTCGTACCGGGTGCGTATCGCGTTGGCGCTCAAGGGCCTGGATTATCAATCCTTGCCAGTCAACCTGATTGCACCGCAGGGTGGCGAGCATCGTCAGCCGCCTTATCTGGGCATCAACCCGCAGGGCCGCGTGCCGGCCTTGCGCACCGATGAAGGCGAGTTGCTGATCCAGTCTCCCGCGATCATCGAGTACCTGGAGGAACGTTATCCACAGGTCCCGCTGCTGTCCAAAGACCTGGCTGCCCGTGCTCACGAGCGCGGCGTGGCGGCAGTGATCGGCTGCGATGTGCACCCGCTGCACAACGTCAGCGTGCTCAATCGGCTGCGCCAGTCGGGCCACGACGAACCGCAGGTGGTGGAGTGGATCGGTCACTGGATCGGCCAAGGGCTGGCCACGGTGGAGCAGTTGATCGGTGATGACGGTTACTGCTTCGGCTCCGAACCCGGGCTGGCGGACGTCTACCTGATCCCGCAGCTGTACGCGGCCGAGCGTTTCAATGTTTCTCTTGAGGCTTATCCGCGAATTCGGCGAGTGGCGGCATTGGCGGCCACTCACCCGGCGTTCATCAAGGCGCATCCGGCGAACCAGCCAGACACTCCTTAAAGCCCCTGCACCAGCCCCATGTGGGAGCGGGCTTGTTCGCGAAGGCGTCGTGTCAGCCAACAATGATGTCGACTGACTGTCCGCTTTCGCGAGCAAGCCCGCTCCCACAAGGTTTTGTGATCAGTGAACGATGGAGTTGGGCGGCAAATGCCCCAGCCGCTCCGTCAGGCGAATCCGCTGGATCGGATCGTCGCTGAGCAGCAGCGCATGCTCCAGGTCAAAACGCTCGGCGTTCGGGCAGTCCAGCCGCTGGTACAGGCTGGCCCGGGACAGGTAGTCGGTGGCACTGGAGTTGCCCAGTTCCAGGACGCGATCGGCGTCGATCAAGGCATTGATGACATCGTCGTGGGACAGGTACAACTGGCGCAGGTTGCGCGACAGCCGTTGCAGCATCTGCACCGGCTCGGCGGTTTCCAGGTGCTCGGCGCTGAGCTTGATGTTAGGGCCGTACTGGCGGTGCAACAATTCCCGACAATCGTTGGGGTAAAGGCGACGGCCGCCGCAGGGATCGAGCAAATGATCGGCGCCCGGCACCCGCAGCAGGAAATGCCCGGGGAAGTTGACCCCGACCATGGGAATCTCCAGCCCCCTGGCCAACTCCAGCGCAATCAGCCCCAGCGTCAAGGGTTGTCCACGTCGGCGTTCCAGTACTTTGTCCATCAGTGCCACTTGCGGGCGCAAGGGTGTGAAGTCGTCCTGGGCGAAGCCAAGGTCGTTCATGCGCCGCAACAGCGGCTGGGCCAGTTCACTGACTGGCAGCATCGGCAAGCCACCGCTGACCCGTTGTTGCAACGCCTGGAAATCGGCCAGCAGCGCTTGCGGCTCCACCTCGCTGTCGTGCTCGGCCGCAATCCACAGTGCCGCCTCGAACAGCGCGGGCGGTGAACGTTGCAGGCAGGCGAAGAACGATTGGCGCGGGGTCATCAAAATCTCCGAGCAATGCCTCGTTTTAGCCCCCTCTCCGGCATTCGTCCAGTACCGTACAAGAGCGACCACGGGTTATTTCCGAAAGCCTGCATCGGGGCCGTGCTTATTCCGGTGCGCTTCTGCAATTTTTGGGCGCAAGCCTATACTGGCGTCTACAAGAAGTGATTCGGGAGCCTTACGATGTTCGCTCTCATGCAAAGCACTCGCCTTGAATCGCTGCATCTGAGCGTCGACTCGGTCACCGGGTTGAAGGCGGTCATTGCCATTCATAACAGCCGGCTGGGGCCAGCTCTGGGTGGTTGTCGTTACCTTGCCTATCCCAGCGACGAGTCTGCGGTCGAGGATGCGGTGCGCCTTGCCCAAGGCATGAGTTACAAGGCGGCACTGGCCGGCCTGGCCCAGGGCGGCGGCGTGGCGGTGATCATTCGCCCCGTTCATGTGGCCAACCGCGCCGCGCTGTTCGAAGCCTTCGGGCGCTGTATCAATCAGCTCGACGGGCGCTACATCACAGCCATCGACAGTGGCACCTCAGTGGCGGACATGGATTGCATCGCCCAGCAGACCCAGCATGTCACCAGCACCACCGCGGCGGGTGACCCTGCGCCACACGCGGCGATGGGCGTATTCACCGGCATTCGCGCCACTGCGATGGCGCGACTGGGCAGCGATAACCTCGAAGGCCTGCGCGTTGCCATTCAAGGCTTGGGCAACGTTGGTTATGCCCTGGCAGAACAGTTGCACGCTGCCGGGGCCGAACTGCTGGTCAGCGATATCGATCACGGCAAGGTGCAGCTGGCAATGGAGCAACTCGGGGCTCACCCCATCGCCAACGACGCACTGCTCAGCACGCCTTGCGATATTCTTGCGCCATGCGGTTTGGGCGGGGTGCTCAACAGCCACAGCGTGACGCAACTGCGCTGCTCGGCAGTGGCCGGTTCGGCGAACAATCAGCTGACCCATCTGGATGTTGCCGACCAACTGGAACGTCGCGGCATCCTGTACGCACCGGATTACGTGATTAACGCCGGCGGACTGATTTACGTGTCGCTCAAGCACCGCGGCGAAGAACTGTCGACCATCACCGCGCACCTGTCGAAAATCAGCTCGCGCCTGACTGAAGTGTTCGCCCACGCCCAGGCGGAAAAACGCTCCCCCGCGCGGGTGGCCGACGAGTTGGCGGAGAAGGTGTTGTACCGGTGAAACTGGCATGAGTTTTCCACAGGCATGAAAAAGGCCCTGGGTCATTCGACTCAGGGCCTGTTCAATTCGGGCTTTGCCTATTTGGCGGCTTTTGGGGCCTTGGCAGGCTTGGCCGGGGTGACCGGCTCAGCGGCCTCAACGACCTCGGTTGCCGCAACAGGTTGTGCGACTTCAACCGGTGCGCTGAGCAGTTCGGACAGGGCGTCCGGCTGGCTCTTGAACGCCTTGGCGAACACGTCGCGATTTTTCGCCATGTAGATCCCGGCTTCTTCCACTTGCTGCTCGGTCAGGGACGGAACGGCTTTTTGCAACACTTCAGCCAGCAATTCGGCCAGTTCGAGCATTTTGTCATGACGGTCAGCTTCGGCTTTATCCATGAACAAGCGCTCCAGATCTCGGCTGCTGCGGTATACCACTTCGACGGCCATTCACCACCTCACATGCCTTCACATTGGTTGTCGATTTCGACTACTGTATCTATATACAGCTAAAGGATAAGCGAATCCCTGTCTTTTGGGTAGTGGCTTTTTAATGTAGACCGGATTCGAGATTTGTCAGGCGAGGCGCTGCACAGGTGCGACCAAACGCCACGGCGCACAATCCCGAGTGGCTCGCCATCATGGGCTGGCCTTTTTTCTGCATGCAGAAAAACCGTCACGTCCAACCCGCATCATCCGGTCGAGCCGACCTAAGGAAGCATCATCGTGAAAATCAACTGGGCCGAAAAACTGCGGCAGAACGTGCATGAACTGGCCGAGTCCCTGGGCAATCTGTTTGTCGAAACCTTTCACTACCTGGCGTTGTTCGCCATTGGTGCGGTGACCGCATGGGCGGCGGTGATGGAATTTCTCGGGATGATCGAAGAGGGGCACATCAAGATCGATGACATCTTGCTGCTGTTCATCTATCTGGAACTGGGGGCGATGGTCGGGATTTACTTCAAGACCAACCACATGCCCGTGCGCTTCCTGATCTACGTGGCGATCACCGCGCTGACGCGGCTGCTGATTTCCAACGTATCGCACCACAACCCGCCGGACCTGGGGATCATCTACCTGTGCGGCGGGATTCTGCTGTTGGCGTTTGCGATTCTGGTGGTGCGTTACGCTTCGTCGCAATTTCCTTCGGTGAAGATTGAGAACCCGCACCGCAAAACAGGTACGGGCTCCAGTGAACATCCGGAAGTAGAAAAGGGTGAGCTTTAAAGCCCCATGGCGGGTCGGTGGCGGTCACTGGCTGGTGGGGGCAGGCTGCGCGTGCCGCCGTCGGTCATTGATTCGAGGATGGCCACGGCGCAGTGGCCCTGCTCGATGGCAATGCCGAACTGAATGCTTTGCACCAATCGTTTCAGGCGCTCGGGGTCATTGCGTTGTTCGGCGCTGATCATGCGTTTGGCCACCACGCGGCCACTGTTGGACAGGGTCAGCATGATGCGGCCGTCCAGGCCCTGAATGCTCAGGTTGATCTGGTAATCCGCTGCAAAGGCATCGGTAATGAGCTGGAAAGGGTTGTCCATGATGCGTCACCGCCTGATTGAACGTGCAGTTGTTGACCGGCCATGATCGGGTTGGTTCGCAACGCCAGACCACCGGCCATCTCGCCATCATTGTTCCAGCATGGAAGTAGCAAGGCCCATGCCGGAAAATTGTCGGACAAAAAACATGTTCTGTAGGAGCGAGCCTGCTCGCGATGGTCGTGAACGATAACGCGTCAAACCAGATGGTTCGCGGCACCTGAGGGTTTTTCGCGAGCAAGCTCGCTCCTGCGGGGGGGCCGCGTTTTCTGCACGTTTCAGGGCAATTAACCTCGACGTGCCTCCAAAACGGTCAACATTCCACCCAGTTCACCGCCAGTCCGCCCCGCGACGTCTCTTTGTACTTGTCGTGCATGTCGGCCCCGGTGTCGCGCATGGTGCGGATCACCCGGTCCAGGGAAATGAAGTGTTTGCCGTCGCCGCGCAGGGCCATTTGCGTGGCATTGATGGCCTTGACCGCGGCGATCGCGTTGCGCTCGATACACGGCACTTGCACCAGTCCGCCAACCGGGTCGCAGGTGAGGCCGAGGTTGTGTTCCAGGCCGATTTCGGCGGCGTTTTCCAGCTGCTCCGGGGTGGCGCCAAGCACCTCTGCCAGGCCAGCGGCGGCCATGGCGCAAGCGGAGCCGACTTCGCCCTGGCAGCCAACTTCGGCCCCGGAGATCGAAGCGTTTTTCTTGCACAGGATGCCGACGGCAGCTGCACCCAGGAAAAATGCGACCACGTCATCGTCAGACGCATCGGCATTGAATTTCATGTAGTAATGCAGCACCGCCGGAATGATCCCCGCCGCGCCGTTGGTCGGCGCCGTGACCATGCGCCCGCCGGCCGCGTTTTCTTCGTTCACGGCAAGGGCGTACAGGTTGACCCATTCCATCGCTGACAAGGTGGACGTAATGACATTCGGCTTGCCGATTTCCTGCAGGCTGCGATGCAGTTTCGCCGCTCGACGCGGAACACTCAGGCCACCGGGCAAGATGCCTTCGTGGCGCAAACCCTGCTCGACGCATTCGCGCATCACCGACCAGATATGCAACAGACCCTGGCGGATTTCTGCGTCACTGCGCCATGCCCGTTCGTTGGCCATCATCAGTTCGCCCACCCGCAGCCCGTGCTCGTTGCAGAGTTTGAGCAGTTCGGCGGCGCTGGAGAAATCGTAAGGCAGCACCACGTCGCCGGCCGGCGCGATCCCGGATTCGGCTTCGGCTGCTTCGATGATAAAACCGCCGCCCACCGAGTAGTAGGTCTGCTCGAACAGCTCGCCGGTTTCACCGAAGGCTGTCAGGGACATGGCGTTGGGGTGGTAGGGCAGGCTTTCGTCCAGCAGCAGGAGATCGCGTTGCCAGTCGAAGGCAATTTGCGCAACGCCTGCCAGGCACAATTTGCCGGTTTCGCGCAGGGTGTGAATGCGGCTGTCGATGGTGGTTGGATCGATGCGGTCGGGCCATTCGCCCATCAGGCCCATGACGCAGGCGCGGTCCGTCGCGTGGCCGACGCCGGTCGCTGAAAGAGAACCATAGAGACGGATTTCCACGCGTCGCACGTCGGCCAGAAAACCGTGATCGACCAGCGCTTGGGCAAAGGTTGCGGCAGCGCGCATCGGACCGACGGTATGGGAACTGGACGGGCCGATACCCACTTTGAAGAGATCGAAAACACTGATAGCCATGCTAAAGCCTGTACACGTAATGGAAGGGAAATCGCTGCCATTTCTGTAGGACAAGCGCAATTTGGGCGATACTGCCTGTCACGAGCCTGCGTGACCAACGAAAATTCCTAAGACATCCTTTAGCAGGACTAAACGATGAGCCGTCAATTACACGCCCAGACGTATGTCTGGCTGAACGTGTTTGCCTGTGCCGCGCGGCACCTGTCGTTCACCCGCTGCGCCGAAGAACTGCACATCACACCGGGGGCGGTCAGCCAGCAGATCCGCCAGTTGGAAGAGCGCCTGGGCTTTCGCCTGTTTCACCGCCGCGCCCGCGGAGTGGAGCTGAGCGCAGAGGGCCAGCGCCTGGCCATTACCGTCAACGAGGCCTTTGGCAGCATCGACTCGGAATTGCGGCGACTGGACGCGGGCATGATCAGCGGGATTTTGCGGGTGCGTTCGATTCCGTCGTTCCTGAGCAAATGGCTGACGCCGCGACTGCCGCGTTTGCAGCAGCGTTTTCCGGACATCCAGTTGCGCCTGGTGGCCGAGGACAGCAGCGTGCCGTTGCATGAAGGTGACTTCGACCTGGCGATCGACCTGAACGACGGCAGTTATCCGGGCCTGTTATCCACAGCCTTGCTTGATGAACAGATTTTTCCGGTGTGCGCGCCGAGCCTCTTGCGTGGTCGTCCACCACTGCATGGTCCGGCGGACCTGATGCACTTTCCCTTGCTGCACGACATCACCGCCTGGCGCGGCAGCTACGAGTACGCGGAATGGGAGTTTTACCTCAATGCCATCGGCTTCGAGGGGGCGGATGTGCGACGCGGGCATACCTTCAATCGCAATCACCTGACGATCGAAGCGGCCATCGCCGGGATGGGAGTGGCGATTGCCCGACGGACACTGCTCAACGATGAGCTGGAGCGCGGGGCGTTGATCGTGCCGTTCGGCCTGGCGGTGCCCAATCACAAGCGCTACATGCTGCTTTACGCACCCGGGGCGTTGAGCCATCCGGGTGTGCGCGCGGTGCACGATTGGTTGGTGGAGGAGGCGGGTGCTTTTCGCAGCCTGCACCCGTTGGGGGAGCGGCAAATGTGAGCAATTATTACGTAAGAGCAGGGCGACCCAACTCCCGACCTTAACAGCGCTTTTACCGGTTGTCCGGCTTTTTTTGCGATTGAAAATTTATCTTTTTTAGGGGGTTGAATTGTTCAGCGTACAGACCGATTGTGTAAGCAAGAGGTCACGGTGATGACGCCCAAGGGCTTAGCTGACCGGCCTCTCGCGAGCTAGCTGAAATAAGGGATGAACTATGCAAATCCAAGTCAATAGCGATAACCATATTCAAGGCAGTAAACGACTGGAGGAGTGGGTACGTACGACCATTGAGAGCACGCTCGAACGCTACGAAGAGGACCTGACACGAGTCGAGGTTCACCTGCGGGACGAGAACGGCGACAAGCCGGGTCCCCACGACATGCGCTGCCAGCTGGAGGCGCGGCCAAAAGGCCATCAACCGATTTCCGTCACCCATAAAGCCTCCACCATGGAGCAGGCGATCGACGGAGCGGCTACCAAACTTGAACATGCGCTGGAGCATATGTTCGGCAAATTACGCGGCAAACGAGCCAATGTGGTGCCCATCGAGAGTGCCGCCCATGCCGACCATCTGCTGGAAGAAGAGTTTCTTGAGAACGAACAGGCAGCGCTTAACGGCTGACACCTGATTCACTTTTTTACCTTCCCATGAAAACGGGCCTGCATTGCAGGCCCGTTTTGTTTTCGGTGGCTTTTGGATTCGATGGCTATGCCATTGGTGCAACCAACGGGCGTAATAAAGGGCTGCACCCGATCCTTTTGCATATGAGAATATTTATCATTAATATTGCGACCTTTCCGGTCCCCCGACGCTGTCGTGGCCTCCCCGGTTTTCAGGTCGAATCATGAACGATGATCACTCTGCTCCCGAACCCCGCGATATCGAGCGCGATCCACAGCGCGGGGACCGTGCGCATTTTCTCCAGGTGTTTCTCTCCCAGCGTTCGCAAATGGAAGCACTGGTGAGCCGGCGTGTCGGTTGTCGGGCGACGGCGGCTGACCTGGTACAGGATTTGTTCCTGCGATTCTGGCGGCGGCCGTTGGTGCAAGTCGAGGAACTCAGCACCTACCTGCTGCGCTGCGCCGGCAACATCGCCATCGATCACTTGCGCAGTGAAGGCACGCGGGTCCGGGCCAGCGAAGGTTTGATGGTGGAATCACCAGACAGCCATGGCAGCGGACCGCAAGCGGCGCTGGAGGCGGGCAACGATCTGCGCCATGTCGAAGCCGCGTTGCGCGCCTTGCCGGAGCGTACGCGGCAGATCTTCTTGCTCAATCGCATTCACGGCCGCAAATACGCCGAGATCGCCAAGGCCATGGGCTTGTCCCAAAGTGCCGTGGAAAAACATATGATGCGCGCCCTCGAAGCCTGCAAGGCCAGCCTTCGGGAACCCGAACCGCGTACGCCAGGGACAGCACCGTGAACGACTTCAAACGCGTCACCCCGACGCCGGCGCAGGAGCAGGCCGCGCTGGCCTGGCTGAGCCTGTTGCATGACCAGCCCAACAGCGGTGACCAGGCGACGTTCAGCCAATGGTTGCGGGCCGACCCCGCCCATGCCGAGGCCTATGCCCGGGCGCAGGTCCTGTGGGAATTGAGCGAAGGACCGGCGCGCACACTCGCCGATGAAGACGCTTTTGCCTTGCAGGGCTATCTCAACGCCATGGACAAGCCGCGGCGCAGCACGCTCGGGCGCTGGTCCGGTGCGCTGGCGATGGCCGCGTGTCTGCTGTTGATGATCAGTGTCGGTACAGGCTGGCAGCCTATGCGTTGGATTGATGACCTGGGGGCGGATTACGTCTCGGCACCGGGGGAAATTCGCACCGTTACCCTGGCCGATCAGTCGCAGGTGACACTGGATGCCGACAGCGCCATCGCCGTGGATTTCAGTCGCGGTGAGCGGCATGTGCAATTGCGTCGCGGCGCCGGCTTTTTCAGCGTTACCCACACCGGCGAGCCGTTTGTGGTGGACGCCGAGAAAGGCCAGACGCGGGTCCTGGGCACGCAGTTCGAAGTCCGGTTGCAGCCCCACGGTGCACAGGTCACGGTGCTGTCGGGACGGGTTGGCGTGACGGCGCACCAGAAAGCCGATCAGCAAGTGCTCACCGCCGGCCAGCAAGTGGCCTATGGCGAAGGCTCGGCGCAAACACTCCACTCGGTGGACAGCGAAGCGCAGTTGGCATGGCGCCAGGGCTGGCTCAATTACTACAAGGCGACGTTAGCCGATGTGGTACAGGATTTGGCGCGCTATTACCCCGGACGGATCGTGTTGCTCAATGATGAACTGGCGAGGCGTCGGGTCAGTGGCAGCTTTCCGAGCAGGAACCCGCAGGCGGTGTTGAGTTCGTTGCAGGGGGTGTTGGGGTTTGAGCAGCATCAGGTTTTGGGGCATCTGATTATTTTGCGTTGAGGCGACCGGCCTCATCGCGAGCAAGCTCGCTCCCACGGGGTTATGTGTTGCCCCAATATTGTGGCCGACTCAATACCTGTGGGAGCGAGCTTGCTCGCGAAGACGGCAGATCAGACACCCAACCACTCAAGTAAAAATATTTTAAAGTTTTTGCTGAGGTAAACCCGATTGCCATCCGTGTAGTGACTGAAACTGCGAGTCATTCGCATCCGTTGCGGTTCTACACAGGTCATGAGTCATGAAGTCCAGGGCAAAATCGGGTTCGGTCAAACAATGGTTGGGTGTGTCTGCGTTGAGCTTTTCGGCATTGGCCTTGTTGCCGCTGAGCGTAGCGCTGGCCGCAGAGGCAGGCAGCAGTCAGCCGCGTGGGCAATTCAATTTCGCGCTGGCCGCCAAACCGTTGCCCCAGGCCCTGAGCGATTTCAGCCGAGTGACCGGCATCAGCGTCGTCTACACCGATGAGGCGCCGTACGGTCTCAATGCGCCGGCCATCAATGGCCAGATGAGCGCCGAACAGGCTCTGCAACGTCTGCTCACTGGTTCGGGCTTGACGTTCCGTCGCACCGACGGCCACACCATTGCACTGGAACCACGGCCGACTGAAGGGGCGTTGAACCTGGGTGCGACCACCATCACCTCGGTGATGGATGACTCCATGAGCTATCAACCGCCACCCATCACGTCAGTGATGCGCTCCTCGGCCCCCGTACAGGAGATCCCGCAGACGATCAACGTCGTTCCGGCCCAGGTGATCCGCGACCAGGCGCCGCGCAATCTCGATGACGCGCTGGCCAATGTCAGCGGCATCACCCAGGCCAACACCCTGGGCAGCACCCAGGACTCGGTGATGGTCCGTGGCTTTGGCGACAACCGTAACGGCTCGATCATGCGCGACGGCATGCCGATCGTGCAGGGGCGTGGCCTCAACGCCAGCGTGGACCGGGTCGAAGTGCTCAAGGGCCCGGCCTCGTTGCTCTATGGCATCCAGGATCCGGGTGGCGTGGTCAATATGGTCAGCAAGAAGCCCGAGCTTGAGCGGTACAATGCGCTGACCGCGCGCGGTTCGAGCTATGACGACGGCAAGAACGGCAGCGGTGGCAGCCTCGACAGCACCGGGGCCCTCGGCGATTCCGGACTGGCCTACCGCATGGTGCTGGACTACGAAGACGAAGATTACTGGCGTAACTTCGGTGTGCATCGCGAGAGCCTGATCGCGCCGTCGCTGGCCTGGTACGGCGAAAGCACCAAGTTGCTGTTCTCCTATGAGCACCGCGAATTCCTCACACCGTTCGACCGCGGCACGCTGATCGATCCACGGACCAACCATCCGCTGGACATCTCGCGCAACGAGCGTCTCGACGAACCGTTCAACAACATGGAAGGGCGCTCGGACCTCTATCACTTCGAGGCCGATCACGAACTCAACGACAACTGGAAAGCCCATTTCGGCTACAGCTGGAACCGCGAAACCTACGATGCCAGCCAGGTGCGCGTGACCGCCATCGACACCAAAAAGGGCACCCTGACCCGCAACATGGACGGCACCCAGAATGCGATCAGCACCGACCGGTTCACCACCGCCAGCCTCGAAGGCTACGTGAATGTGCTCGGCATGCAGCATGACCTGCTGTTCGGTATCGATGATGAGTACCGCAAGATCTACCGCGAAGACCTGATCCGCCAGAAAAGCCTGACCACATTCAGTTACGTGAACCCTGTTTATGGTCGGGAAGTGCCGGGCACCACCGTCAGTGCGCCCGACAGCGCACAAACCGATGAACTGCGCAGCAATTCGGTCTTCCTTCAGGACTCCATCCACCTCACCGACCAGTGGATTCTGGTGGCCGGCGCGCGTTTCCAGGCGTACGACCAGTACGCCGGCAAAGGCGTACCGTTCCACGCCAACACCGACAGCAACGGGCAGAAATGGGTACCGCGCGCGGGCCTTGTGTACAAATACACCGATGCCTTGTCGTTCTACGGCAGCTACACCGAGTCGTTCAAACCCAACTCGACCATCGCGCCATTGAGCGGCAGCAGTACCGTGCTTGACGGCGGTATCGCGCCGGAAGAAGCCAAGTCCTGGGAGCTGGGTGCCAAGCTTGATCTGCCGGGCCGCGTTACTGGCAATATCGCACTGTTCGACATCAAGAAGCGCAATGTGCTGGTGGCCAACGCCGAAGGTCCGACCACGATTTACAGTGCCGCCGGTGAAGTGCGTTCCCGTGGCCTGGAGGTGGACCTGAGCGGTCGGCTCACCGATCGCTGGAGCATGATCGGTAGCTACGCCTATACCGATGCCGAAGTCACCGAAGACCCGGATTACAAAGGCAATCAGTTGCAGAACGTGGCGAAGAACAGCGGCTCGTTGTCGGCCGTCTATGACTTCGGCAGCGTCATTGGCGGTGATCAACTGCGGGTCGGCGCCGGGGCGCGTTATGTGGGTGAGCGCGCGGGCAACGCGGTGAACGATTTCGACCTGCCGAGCTACACCGTGGCCGATGCGTTCGCCACCTACGACACCAGGGTCGAAGGGCAGAAGGTCAAGTTCCAGCTCAACGTGAAGAACCTGTTCGATCGCACCTACTACACCTCGGCGGCGAGTCGGTTCTTTGTGTCGATGGGGGATTCGCGGCAGGTGACGTTGTCGAGCACCTTGGAGTTCTGACGATAGACCGTGTCATCGTTCATCGCGAGCAAGCTCGCTCCCACAGGGGAATAGGGTAGCCACAAAACAGGTAAGCACCACCAAACCTTGTGGGAGCGGGCTTGCTCGCGAAGGTGGCAGTACAGGCGATAAAAAATCGGGCCTAGCGCAAAAACGCCTGTCGATATTCACCGGGCGTCCCGCCAAGTGACTGGCGAAACCGGTTGGTGAAATGGCTGGCGCTGGCAAAACCGCAAGCCAGTGCAATCTCCCCCAATGGTTGCGAGGTCGTGCGCAGCAACTCCCGCGCCCGTTCAAGGCGCCGCGCCAGCACATACTGATGGGGTGGCAAGCCGAAGCTTTCGCGGAACATCCGCGCGAAGTGGTATTCGGACAACGCGCACAACGCCGCCAATTGACCGAGGCTGATGGCCTCGTCCAGATGGCTGTCGATGAACTCCACCAGATGCCGGCGCTGGTGCGCGGCCAGCCCGCCTTTAAGGCGCAAGCCCTGACGCACGTTGACCTGGCTGAGCAGGGCATGGCTGAGCAGTTCGTGCGCCAGGCTGCTGGTGAGCAGGCGCTCGCCCGGCTCGCCCCAGTTCAAGGCGACCAACTGCCGAAAGCGCAGCGCCTGCTGCGGATCATCGAGAAAGGTCTGCTCGCGCAGCTGCATTTCCCGGGGCTCGCGATCGAGCAGGGTGACGCAGCCAAGGGCAAATTGTTCGGGGCTGAAATACAGGTGTGCCAGGCGAATATCGCCATTGATCACCCAGCCTGACTGGTGATCGGCGGGGAGGATGCACAGTTTGTCCGGACCACCCTTGTTGCCGGGCTGGTCGCGGCGAAAGGTGCCGGTGCCGCCGGCAAGGTAACAGGACAACGTGTGGTGGCTGGGCGCTTCGTATTCCTGAGCGTCATGGTGATTGCTCCACAAGGCTGCAGACAAGCCGTCACCGAGCTCGGCGCTGTGCTCAAGGCGAGCATTCGGCGAGCGGTTGAGGGCTTGAAAGACTTGTAGGGTATCCAGTGCCGCCATGATCGTTGCTCTCTAACACCTGCATCCAACGCCTCGCATCCTACTCCGTAGACGTGCGCCTGCCAGCCTGTCGCCAGACAAAAGCGCAAGTTTATGCAAGTGCGCCCAGGTGTGGCGCCGGACACTGGGCACCTAGCGAGGAGCCTTAGTCATGAACCTTTCTTTGTACCTGCTGACCGTGCTGATCTGGGGTACCACCTGGATTGCCTTGAAATGGCAACTGGGCGTGGTGGCCATTCCCGTGTCGATCGTGTATCGCTTCGGCCTCGCCGCACTGGTGCTGTTCGTGATCCTGCTGCTCAGCCGACGCCTGCAAGTGATGAACCGTCGCGGGCATCTGATCTGCCTGGCTCAAGGCTTGTGCCTGTTCTGCGTCAACTTCATGTGCTTCCTCACCGCGAGCCAGTGGATCCCCAGCGGTCTGGTGGCCGTGGTGTTTTCCACCGCCACTCTGTGGAATGCCCTTAACGCGCGGGTGTTCTTCGGTCAGAGAATTGCCCGCAATGTGCTGATGGGCGGTGCGTTGGGCCTGCTTGGGCTGGGGCTGCTGTTCTGGCCGGAGCTGGCCGGGCATACCGCCAGCCCGGAAACCTTGCTCGGCCTTGGTCTGGCCCTGTGCGGCACCTTGTGTTTCTCGGCGGGCAACATGCTTTCGAGCCTGCAACAGAAGGCCGGTCTCAAACCGCTGACCACCAATGCCTGGGGCATGGCTTACGGGGCAGCGATGCTAACCGTGTGGTGCCTGGTCAAAGGCATTCCCTTCGACATGGAGATGAGCACGCGTTACATCGGGTCACTGTTGTACCTGGTGATTCCGGGATCGGTGATCGGTTTCACCGCCTACCTGACCCTGGTCGGCCGCATGGGGCCAGAGCGGGCTGCGTACTGCACAGTGCTGTTTCCAGTGGTGGCACTCAACGTGTCGGCGTTCGCCGAGGGGTATCAGTGGACGATGCCGGCGCTGTTGGGGCTGGTATTGGTGATGTCGGGTAACGTACTGGTGTTTCGCAAGCCCAAACCACGCTTGGTACAGGGGAGTAGCAAGCTCGCTTGAGATGACGTTCATCGAGCGCTGAAGTCCTCAGTGCTCGACTTTGATCGCAATATAAATCAGCAGCGGTAGTATGAAATCGACAATATGCCGGGTCCAGTCTTTGTAATTCCAGGCTTGTGACTGGTCCATGTTGAACCATTCCACGCCGATAACTTGAAAGCCGACATAGTAAAGCAAGAGCGCAATGAGCAGTCCAATAATCGCGGGCTTCTTGGCTTCATGGAATTCTTCTGCGCTGCTATTCAGGTTTTTATAAAGATAACAGGTTCCGATCATGAAAAAGAGCGTGTAGATAACCTCGAGTGTAATGATGAGCCAGTAGATACGGTGATGGAGTATGTGCGAGGTAATGGCCCTGTAGCTGTACTTCTCGTCGTCACCCGTGCTCTCCATGCTCAGGATGTTACTGATGTTTTCGTAGTTGGTTGCGTAGTCTGTGAAGTTGCTGTACATCACCAGCAATCCAAAAATGCTTATGAATAACATTAATGTGGCTTTGCTGAAGCGTATGACTCTATTTGTCGTAAGTTGATTCAAGGTGGTGATCTCCTTTATTGTTTCCGTTGTGCCTGGAAAAGTAAGGAGAGTCTAGTGGGTGGTTTTGTTGTTTGTTTGTTGACTGAATTGCAGGGTGTGTATTCAGACAGTTTTTTTACAGGTTTAGAGTGATATTGTTTTTGTTTTTTGTATTTAAGGGCAGGCGCTTTTAACGCCTGCCCTTTTTTCAACCCTTCCAGACTTGCGGGTTGACCAGGTCCTGTGGGCGTTCCCCCAACAGCGCACTGCGCAGGTTGGCCAGGGCACGGTTGGCCATGGCATCGCGGGTCTCATGGGTGGCCGAGCCAATGTGCGGCAAGGTCACGGCATTTTTCAACTGGAACAGTGGGGACTCGGCCAGCGGTTCTTTTTCGTAAACGTCCAGTCCGGCACCACGAATGCGGTTGTTTTGCAGCGCTTCGATCAGTGCCGGCTCATCCACCACCGGGCCGCGGGCAATGTTCACCAGGATGGCGCCTGGTTTCATCAGCGCCAGTTCGCGATGGCTGATCAAGTGTTTGGTTTTCTCGCTGAGCGGCACCACCAGGCACACGAAATCGGCCTCGGCCAGCAGTTGATCAAGGCTGCGGAACTGCGCGCCGAGCTCCTGTTCCAGTTCGGTCTTGCGGCTGTTGCCGCTGTAGATGACCGGCATGTTGAACCCCAGGCGACCGCGTCGGGCGATGGCCGCACCGATGTTGCCCATGCCGACAATGCCCAGCGTCTTGCCATGCACATCGCAACCGAACAGCTGCGCACCGACAGTGGCCTGCCATTGCCCGGCCTTGGTCCAGGCATCCAGTTCGGCGACGCGGCGCGCGCTGCTCATCAACAGGGCAAACGCCAGGTCGGCGGTGCTTTCGGTGAGCACATCCGGCGTGTTGGTCAGCATGATCCCGCGTTCGTTGAAGTAGGCCAGGTCATAGTTGTCGTAGCCCACCGAGACACTGGATACCACTTCCAGCGTGGTGGCGTTTTCCAATTGAGCGCGGCCGAGTTTGCGACCGACGCCGATCAAGCCGTGGGCGTGGGGCAGGGCTTCGTTGAATTGGGCGTTGATGTCGCCGTTTTTCGGATTCGGCACGATGACGTCGAAATCCTGTTGCAGGCGTTCGATCATTGGTGGAGTGACGCGGCTGAATGCAAGGACGGTCTTTTTCATGGGCGGGCGGGCTCGTCGGGCGGTGAAGAATGATGAGCACGCTAACATTCTTCGCGGGATTTGTGCGAGTCGTCAGGCGGTCTATGCAAGCTTGCAGCTTGTCGTGCTCCATCCAGTTATACTGCCGCACTTCTTATACTGTGGCATGCGGCCCGCTCACCGGGCCCGACATTTCATGCACCACCCGGAGCTTTCATGACTTCCCCGAAACAACCGCCGGTCGCCGACGCCCTGAACGACGTGCAGGCAGAGCTGCCAGACAGCGTCGACTCCAGCGCCGACAGCGAATCCAAAGCCGGGATCCCGGCCTTCAAATTCCCGTTCAAGCCGGGTGAGCTGGCGGCCGCCAAGGGTTCCAACCAGCCGTGGTACAAGAACGGCGCCAAGAACGGCCACACCAAAACGCCGGGCATGGCACCGCCAGGGACTCGCCGGTCGATGGGTAAGCGCTGAGTTCTTAAGTCTGCAGTGACTGATCTGCCGTCTTCGCGAGCAAGCCCGCTCCCACATTTGGAATGCATTCCTCCAGTGGGAGCGGGCTTGCTCGCGAAGGGGCCGGTACAAACACTGCAAATTCCGAATCAAGTCGCCCGCAACGAAATAAACGAGTAATTCGTCAGCGCATCCGCCGTCACTTGCGCACCTACGGCCAGCACTTGCCCGGCAATATCATCCCCCGACACATGAAACCGCCATTCGCTGCTCCACTGCGGCAACGTTTGCCCGTCCAGGTCGTCGATGATCGCGGCAAATTCCGCCATATCCGGCAGATAAGCAGTAAACCCGTCGCCCTTCAGGGCCGTCGTGCGAATCCCCAGCAACGCACAAATTGCATCCTTCATCAGAATCTCATCACGATCCGCCTGACGGGAGCGCTGGATCACTTCCGACAATCCCCGGTCGACCAGCTCACCACCAACAATCAGCTCCGGTCCTTTTTCCCACGACTCAGGCGGACATTCCTTCATGGCGGTGTTCAGAGGTATGTGTGGATTGATTTCCATCGGATAGATACGGCACACCAGCGGCCGGCGTTCGTAGATGCGACAGAGGTTGTCTTCGTCAAGATTTCGGCAGGGACCGACATTGTAGGCGGCGAAGGTGATGGCCACGTACGCCTCGGATTCACCGCTGCGCACTGCCGCCGAACGGCGTTCGGCGTGTTCCCGTTGGTGCACCGGCAGACCCAGGCCATTGCCCAGAAACGCTTCCACCAGCACGATCACCTGACCGCCATCGGCTGCCCACATCCGGGCTTCGCCCAGAGTCAGGGGCACATGGTGGTCGTTACAGCATTTGCCGCAGCCTACACAGGAAAACGTTGTATTCATCGAGCGTTCGTTCGCGTCACAGGGCATGAAACGGCGACAGAATGCCGCCGCAAAGGCCGCTGTCGAAGCAAATTATGCGCCACTCAGTGTGCCTTGCCGGCCGGGCGGATGGAGTCCCATTCGGTGACGTATGCGGTTTTGCTCTTTTTGTTGTACAGGCACAACTCGGTGCCTTGTGCGCCTTTCATGTGCTTTTGCGGGTACTGGCCCTGAAGCAGGAGCGCGGTGTAGCCGACCCGGTCATCGAACTGCGCGGCGTTGCCGACCGGTTTGCTGTCCTTCAGGCCGCTGGCCTTGGTGCAACTGGTGAGTACGGCTTTGTCGTAGGTGGCCCAGGCGTCGGGGCTGGAGGCGTGGGCCTGGGAGGTGAGGGCGGTGAGGCAGAATAGAATCAGGGGCGCAGCTTTCATGGTTCAGGCTTCCTTGGGCTCAGTGACCAAGGCAGGAGTATGCCTGAAAGCTAGATGGAGACTTTGCTGGCCTCTTCGCGAGCAAGCCCACCCCTTCAAGTCTAAGCATACAAGCGAGCCTGCTCGCGATGGCGGTGTGTCAGAGCGGAACCGGCTCCCGGCGAACCGCGCGCATCCCGACGCTTTCATACAAGCGCCGCGCCCGAAGGTTGTCTTCACGTACCTTCAGGTCCACGAAACCTTCATGCCGCTGCTGGAACATCTTGAACGCCTGCAACAACAGCGCACGCCCCAACCCCCGACCCTGAAACCGCGGGTGCACCACCAGGTTCTTGATATAGGCACTGGTCCAGCACTGGCAAACGCCGACCACTTCCTCGGCATCCAGGGCAATGAAGCACAGGGCCGGGTCATATTCCGGATCGGTTTCGAACTGCCGTTGCCACATGTCCAGCGCGGCTACGCGACCACCGCCGTCGAGATAACCGAACTCCATCAACCGGTGCACGGCGGCGCCCAGTTCGGGGCGGTATTCGCTCAGTTGCAGGCCGGTTGGCCAATCAGGGGGCGGCACGACGACAGAGAGGTCACGCCGCATCAGCCAGCAGAATTCTTCGGTCAACACTCAATAACCCTGTTCGGCGACAGCCTTGGCCGCGGTGATCAGACACTGGGTCAATTCCGGCGAAGAAAACTTGGTCAGCACAGCGTTCGCCCCCGCCAGTCGTGCTTTCTCGGCGTTCATCGCACTGTCCAGCGAGGTGTGCAGCAGCACATAAAGATGCGCGAAATCCGGGGTTTCCCGCAAGGTGCGGGTGAAGGCGTAACCGTCCATCTCCGACATCTCGATGTCCGAGACGATCAGGTTGATCTGCTGCGCGGTGCCTTGCAGGTCCAGCAGGCAGTCGATGGCTTCCTTGGCGCTGCGGGCCGTATGGCACTGCAGGCCGAGGTTACGCAGGGTGTGCACCGATTGCTGCAAGGCGACCTGGCTGTCATCGACCACCAGGATGCGCGCGTTGCCGAGCAGTTCGGCGTCTTCCATGCTCAGTTCGGTCGGCGCCATTTCGATTTGTGCCGGGGCGATGCCATGGATGACTTTTTCGATGTCCAGCACTTGTACCAGGGTGCCATCGACCGACGTCACGCCAGTGATGTAGGCACGCGAACCACCGGAGCCGAAGGGCGGCGGGCGGATGTCGGTGGTCAGGCAATGGACGATCTTGCTCACGGCCTGTACGTGCAGGCCCTGCTTGGAGCGGCTGACGTCGGTGACGATCAGGCAGCCGCCGTTCGGGTCTTCCAGCGGACGCTCGCCAATGGCTCGGCTGAGGTCGATCACCGACAGCGAGGCACCGCGCAGGGTGGCGATGCCTTTGACGTGGGGATGTGACTCCGGCAGCCTGGTCAGCGGCGGGCAGGGAATGATTTCACTGACCTTGAGCAGGTTGATCGCCATCAGCTTGCCGCTGCGCAAGGTAAACAGCAGAAGCGAAAGTGAGTCTGCGCGGGCTTTGGTGGAGGACATATAAACCTTCTCTGGAAAAAGGTGACGGGCAATCCAGGGATCGCCAATGACTTCGATGCCGGGTTATCGACTTGTTTGGGGCAGGCTTTAACAATTGCGGTGAACAGTAAGACGCCATCGCGAGCAAGCTCGCCCCCACATTAGATCGTCGTCGTTCACTCATCCTGTGGGAGCGAGCTTGCTCGCGATGGGGTCATCACTTCATGCCGAGCCTTTTGGCCATCCGCCCCAGATTCGCCCGATCCAAGCCTAGCTCACGGGCCGCGCTTGCCCAGTTGTTGTTGTGCCGCTCCAGGCAGGCACCGATCAACTGGCGCTGATAGTTTTCGGTCGCCTCGCGCAAATCACCTGCTACCAACGCCACAGCGGCGATGGCGGGTTGCTCGGCAGCGGTTTCAACGCTGGCGCTGGGCAAGTCGAGGTCGGCTGCGCTCAAGCTGAGAATCTTTGGCCGCTCCTTGCAATTGCCCAGGGCTTTCAAGGCGCTGCGGCCGATCAAATGTTCAAGCTCGCGCACATTGCCGGGCCAGTCGTAGGCCAATAACGCGGCCTGGGCGTCGCTGTTCAGGCGCAGGCTGTTGAGTCCCATGCGCGAGCGGTTCTGCTCCAGGAAGTAACCGCTGAGCAGCAGCACATCGCGCCCGCGATCGCGCAGGGCCGGCACCAGCAGCGGATACACGCTGAGGCGATGGTAGAAGTCGGCGCGGTAACGGCCGCTGCGTACTTCTTCGGCGAGGTCGCGGTTGGTCGCCGCGATCAGGCGCACGTCGACCTGATGCTCCTGGTCCGAACCCAGTCGCTGCAGTTGACCGCTTTGCAGCACCCGCAGCAACTTGGCCTGCACGGTCAGCGACAACTCGCCGACTTCATCAAGGAACAGCGTGCCGCCATTGGCCAGTTCGAACTTGCCACGGCGGTCGTTCATCGCCCCGGTGAAGGCGCCGCGAACATGGCCGAACAACTCGCTTTCCACCAGGGTGTCGGGCAGCGCGGCGCAGTTGAGGCTGATGATCGGTTTGTCGGCGCGGGGCGAGGCGGCATGGATGGCTTGGGCCACCAACTCCTTGCCGACCCCGGTTTCGCCGGTGATCAACACGGTCAGGTCGCTGCCGCCCACCAGGCTTATTTCTTCGACCAGGCGCTTGTGGGCCTTGCTCTGGCCAATCATCTCGCGATTCTGCTGGCCGCTGGCCTGGCGGTAGACCTCGGCGCGCTGATGCTCATCTTCGACCCGGTTGTTCAACCGCTCGATGCGCTCGGCGGCGTTGACCGTAGCGGCCGCGAGGCTGGCGAAGGCTTGCAGGGCATCCAGTTCGATCGGTTCGAAGCGCTCCGGGTCGAGGGCATCGAGGGTCAGCAGGCCCCATGGGCGCTCGTCGATGAACAACGGGCAACCCATGCAGTCGTGGACTTCCAGATGATCATCCAGGCCATCGACCAAGCCGTCATAGGGGTCAGGCAAGTCGCTGTCGGCAGCGAACCGGGTCGGGCCGGGGCCGCTGAGCAGCGCTTCGAAACGCGGGTGCTCGCTGACCTTGAAGCGCCGGCCGAGGGTGTCGGTACTCAAGCCGTCGACGGCCAGCGGCACCAGCCATTCACCATCAAGACGCAGCAGGGCGGCGGCGTCGCACGGGAGCAGGGCGCGCATGGCTTCCAGCAGGCGTCGATAACGTTCGCCCTCGGGCAGTTCGCGGGACAGGTCGGCGACCAGGGGCAGCAGAGCAGTGAGCAGGGGTTTTGCAGTCATAGTGACTCCGTGTAGTCGGTATGACTATAAATCAGGCAGTGTCTAAATGACTATTTAGTTATCAAGTTATTGATTTATAACGATTAAATAGTTGGCACGAAAGCTGATAAGCATAGGGTAGTCCGTTAGCAACCCAAGAAGACCAGGAGTCACCTTATGCTGAGCGCTCAAGACCGTGCCATCGTCAAATCCACCGTGCCGCTGCTCGAAAGCGGTGGTGAGGCGCTGATCACGCACTTCTACCGCATGATGCTCTCCGAATACCCGGAAGTCCGCCCGCTGTTCAACCAGGCCCACCAGGCCAGCGGTGATCAGCCGCGTGCCCTGGCCAACGGCGTATTGATGTATGCGCGCCATATCGACCAACTCGACCAGTTGGGCGACCTGGTGGCCAAGATCATCAACAAGCACGTGGCCCTGCAGATCTTGCCGGAACACTATCCGATTGTCGGCAGCTGCCTGCTGCGGGCCATCGCCGAAGTATTGGGCGAAGAGATCGCCACTCCTGAAGTGATCGCGGCCTGGGGCGCGGCCTACGGTCAACTGGCGGACATCCTGATCGGTGCCGAAACCAGCATCTACGACCAGAAGGAACAGGCACCGGGCGGTTGGCGCGGGGCGCGGGAATTCATCGTGGCAGACAAGGTCGAGGAGAGCGCCGAGATCACTTCGTTCTACTTCGAACCCGCGGACAAAGGCCCGATCCTGCTGGCAGAACCCGGCCAGTACATCGGCATGAAACTGATCCTCGACGGTGAAGAGATCCGTCGTAACTACTCGCTGTCGGCGCTGGCAAACAAAGGCCAGTACCGCATCAGCGTCAAGCGCGAGGCCGGTGGCCGCGCTTCCAACTTCCTGCACGACCAGTTGCATGTCGGCGCCAGCATCCAGTTGTTCCCGCCATCGGGCGAGTTCGTCCTGACCGCCAGCGACAAGCCACTGGTACTGATCAGCGGTGGCGTGGGCATCACCCCGACCCTGGCGATGCTCGAAGCGGCGCTGGAAACCCGGCGGCCGGTGCATTTCATCCACTGCGCGCGCAACGGCAGCGTCCATGCCTTCCGCGACTGGATCGATGGCCTGGCTGAGCGTCATCCGCAACTCAAACGCTTTTACTGCTATTCCGAGGACGACGGCGTGAGCCCGGCGGCGCACAAGATGGGGTTGTTGAGCCAGCAGCAGTTGCATCAATGGCTGCCGCAAGAGCGCGATCTGGATGCCTATTTCCTGGGGCCAAAAGGCTTCATGGTCGCGATCAAACGCCACCTCAAGGCATTGGGTGTACCGGAGAAGCAAAGCCGTTATGAGTTCTTCGGGCCGGCGGCGGCGCTGGAGTAAGGGGTTGCGGCGGCTCGGGGGACCGAGTCGCCTGCTTCGCGAGCAAGTCGGATCGCCGCACCGCCGCTCCCACATTGGTCCGTGTCGTTCACAGATCCAATGTGGGAGCGGGCTTGCTCGCGAATGCCACACCTCGGTCCTGAACTGAAAAAAGTCAGAAAGTTAATCCCTTCTTAACCGCCTTATCGTCTATTCCCCCCGAATCCCCCTCACATGCTCCAGACTCTCAAAGGTCCGGGCCAGCGTGTAGACTGACGGGCAATCGAAATATTGAAGGGAAACGCAATGAGCGATGAATCCATGCGGTTGGGGCGTGAACGGCGCTACCTGGTGTTTTTGGGCATCATTTGCCTGGCGCTGATCGGCGGCGCGCTGTACATGCAAATTGTTCTGGGCGAGGCCCCTTGCCCGCTGTGCATCCTGCAACGTTACGCGTTGCTGCTGATCGCGATCTTTGCCTTCATCGGCGCGGCCATGCGCGGCCGTCGCAGCATCACGGTGTTTGAAACCCTGGTGGTGATCTGTGCAGTGGCAGGTGCAGGCGTTGCCGGGCATCACGTCTATACGCAGTTCTATCCGGCGGTCAGCTGCGGCATCGATGTGCTGCAACCGATTGTCGATGACTTGCCGCTGGCGAAGATCTTCCCGCTGGGTTTCCAGGTCGATGGTTTCTGCTCCACGCCATACCCGCCGATCCTTGGTCTGTCGCTGGCACAGTGGGCGCTGGTTGCCTTCGTGCTGATTGTGGTGCTGGTGCCGTTGCTCACCTCGCGTAACCGCAAAGCGCTGCGCTGAGGTCAACTGCCGCCTCCCATTGTCGGACAAAAAAGCCCCGGTCCTCGAAGAGAGGGCCGGGGCTTTTTTTGTCTTGCAGAGCACATTTCAGAGGCTGGGTAAAAAGACTGTGACGGGTGGCAATCAAGGGTGCGACAAGTGTGCGACATGTTGTCACAGAGCGAGTGCCGCAGGGCGTTCGAGAAGGCCGGATTGGTACATGGAAACGTAACGAAATTGGCTTGTTTTGCAGGCTTCCGGTTTTTTCCATTGAGGGCACGAACAGGCAGTTTTAACAGGCTCTGGCGAATGGCCAGAGACCCCGTCATATCGGGCCTTGGGCAAGGTCAAGGGCCGAGAAGAGGGACACGATACTGTCTGAACCGTGGGTGGAAGACCTACTTATTTTGGTGTTTTTGTTGAGAATTAATTTCGATAAGATGCGCCACTTTTGCGAAAACGGTTAATGATTGTTGCCGGTTCGGATAAAAATTATTTCGGGATGAGACATGGTTTATAGAACGTTACATATCTACAATCGCCCGCACTGAATTCCCGGCACTGCTCAAATCTTAACCAGGGGTGAGCAGAAACAGGGTGTCGAGAGGTCTGGTGGCTTCATGCGATTCCCAGGTGTCGGAGCCTCCAACTACCCGCACCAAATGGAATTGGTCTGTAACAAGGCCTTTGACCACGTATTCGAATAAGAACTCACCGCAGGCCCGGGATTTGTCGTACAGCGTCTGACGCACGACGGGCATGCCCTTATTCAATCCAAGAAAAATGCCAACCCTTGGCAGGGTGAAGTGTTGGCGATCAAAACCCAACTGCATTGCGCAAGCTGCTTTAGAGGTCGTGAGATGAGTAAAAACAGGTACCCCAGACTACTAGGCTTATTGCCGCTGATCGGCACGTTGCTGCTGTCAGGCTGCAACATGACCTTGCTCAATCCCAAGGGCCAGGTTGGTCTGGATGAGCGAAACCTGATCATCACCGCAACGCTGCTGATGCTGTTGGTCGTCGTTCCGGTCATCATCATGACCTTCCTGTTCGCCTGGAAATACCGCGCGTCCAACACCAACGCTACCTACACCCCGAAATGGAACCACTCCACCAAGATCGAGATCGCGGTGTGGGCTGTTCCAGTGCTGATCATCATTGCCCTGGGTTACGTCACCTACAAGTCGACCCACGCCCTTGACCCGTACAAGCCGCTGGAATCCGACGTCAAGCCTGTGACCATCGAAGTGGTCGCGCTGGACTGGAAGTGGCTGTTCATCTACCCGGAACAAGGCATCGCCACGGTCAACAAGATCGTGTTCCCGGCGCACACCCCGATCAACTTCAAGATCACTTCCGACGCCGTGATGAACTCGTTCTTCATCCCTGCGCTGGGCGGCCAGATCTACGCGATGGCGGGCATGCAGACCAAGCTGCACCTGATCGCCAACGAGAACGCCGAGATGGACGGTATCTCCGCCAACTACAGCGGCGCGGGTTTCACCGGTATGAAATTCAAAGCGATCGCAACTTCCCAGGAAGATTTCGACGCCTGGGTAAGTGAAGTCAAAAAGGCGCCTAAGCAGCTTGAACAAGCTGAATACGCAGCCCTTGCCAAGCAAAGCCAGAACAACCCAGTCGAGCTCTACTCCTCGGTGACGCCGAACCTGTTCCAGACCATCGTCGACAAGTACGAAGGCATGAAACCGGGTCCGAAAGTGAAGCACGAGAAAGAAGAGAAAGAAGTGGCCGCTACGCAAGGAATGGACATGAACTCGCATTCAGCTGCCGGGGCAGAGGAGTAAACGATGTTTGGTAAATTAAGTTGGGAAGCAGTCCCGTTCCACGAGCCGATCGTAATGGTGACCATCGCCATGATCGCGCTCGGTGGTCTGGCGCTG
Organism: Pseudomonas sp. BF-R-30; assembly: GCF_019956175.1. Lineage (NCBI taxonomy): Bacteria > Pseudomonadati > Pseudomonadota > Gammaproteobacteria > Pseudomonadales > Pseudomonadaceae > Pseudomonas > Pseudomonas sp. BF-R-30. The sequence continues at coordinate 266,290 of NZ_JAHBDE010000055.1, forward strand.
TTCGCTGCAATCACCTACTTCAAGAAGTGGACCTACCTGTGGACCGAGTGGCTGACGTCGGTCGACCACAAGAAAATCGGCGTGATGTACATCATCGTCGCCATGGTCATGCTGCTGCGCGGCTTTGCCGACGCCATCATGATGCGTACCCAGCTGGCCATGGCCACCGAGGGTTCGCCTGGCTACCTGCCACCTGAACACTATGACCAGATCTTCACCGCCCACGGTGTGATCATGATCATCTTCATGGCGATGCCATTCTTCACCGGCCTGATGAACCTTGCAGTGCCGCTGCAGATCGGCGCGCGTGACGTTGCCTACCCGTTCCTGAACTCCCTGAGCTTCTGGCTGCTGGTTTCCGGCGTGGTGCTGATCAACCTGTCCCTGGGCGTCGGCGAATTCGCCAAGACCGGCTGGGTTGCCTATCCGCCGCTGTCGGGTCTGCAATACAGCCCTGGCGTGGGGATGGATTACTACATCTGGGCGCTACAGCTATCCGGCCTGGGTACGACGCTGACGGGGGTCAACTTCCTGGCCACCGTGCTGAAAATGCGTACCCCTGGCATGAAGCTGATGGACATGCCGATCTTCACCTGGACCTGCACCTGGGCCAACGTCCTGATCGTGGCCTCGTTCCCGATCCTGACCGCTACCCTGGCACTGCTGACGCTTGACCGTTACATGGATTTCCACATTTTCACCAATGAACTTGGTGGCAATCCGATGATGTACGTGAACCTGTTCTGGGCATGGGGTCACCCTGAGGTGTACATCCTGATCCTGCCAGCGTTCGGTATCTTCTCCGAAGTCATCTCGACCTTCACCGGCAAGAAACTGTTCGGCCACCACTCGATGGTCTACGCATCGGGCGCGATCTCGATCCTGGGCTTCATGGTTTGGCTGCACCACTTCTTCACCATGGGTTCGGGTGCCAGCGTCAACGCCTTCTTCGGTCTGGCGACGATGCTGATTTCCATCCCGACGGGTGTGAAGCTGTTCAACTGGCTGTTCACCATCTACCAGGGCCGTCTGCGTTTCACCAGCCAGGTTCTGTGGACCCTGGGCTTCATGGTGACCTTCGCCATCGGCGGCATGACCGGCGTACTGCTGGCCATCCCGGGTGCTGACTTCGTTCTGCACAACAGCCTGTTCGTGATCGCGCACTTCCATAACGTGATCATCGGCGGTGCGGTATTCGGTTACATCGCAGGTTTCGCGTTCTACTTCCCTAAAGCGTTCGGCTTCAAGCTGCACGAAGGCTGGGGCAAGGCAGCGTTCTGGTTCTGGATCTCGGGCTTCTTCGTCGCGTTCATGCCGCTCTACGCGCTGGGCTTCATGGGCATGACCCGTCGTCTGAACGCCACCACCAACCCTGAGTGGGTGCCGTACCTGTACGTCGCCATGTTCGGTGCGGTGATGATCGCCGTGGGTATCGCTTGCCAGCTGATCCAGCTGTACGTCAGCGTGCGTGACCGCAACAAGCCGGAAAACATGTGCGAACACGGCGACCCGTGGAATGCCCACACCCTGGAATGGTCGACCTCGTCGCCACCACCGTTCTACAACTTTGCCGTGCTGCCGAAAGCCGACTGCATCGACCCGTTCACCGAAGCCAAGGAAAACGGCACCGCGTACAAGGCCCCGGCCAAGTACCAGCCGATCCACATGCCTAACAACACCGCCACCGGTGTGGTCATGGGCGCGCTGTTGACGGTGTTCGGTTTCGCGATGATCTGGCACATCTGGTGGCTGGCAATCGCTAGCCTGGCCGGCACCGTGATCTACTTCGTGATCCACGCGGCCCGTGATGATCAAGGCTATATGGTGCCGGTCGACGTGATCGAGCGCATCGAAGCCGAGCAGCACAAGCGCCTGGTAGCGGCAGGGAAAATCCCGGCCACCGCCACCCGTGTTGAAACCTCGTTGGAACAGGCTTAAACCATGTCGAATTTAGTGACCAATGTTGGACACGCCCATGGTGACCATGGGCACGATGACCACCACGACTCGGGCGAGATGACCGTATACGGTTTCTGGCTCTACCTGATGACCGACTGCATTCTGTTTGCGTCGATCTTCGCTGTGTACGCGGTACTGGTTAACAACGTAGCGGGTGGTCCGTCGGGCCACGACATCTTCGAACTGCCATACGTGCTGGGCGAAACCGCTCTGCTGTTGTTCAGTTCGATCACCTACGGCTTCGCCATGCTGGCGTTCTACCGGGGCAACAAGAAGCAGGTCCTGGGCTGGTTGGCCATGACCTTCCTGTTCGGCCTGGGCTTCATCGGCATGGAGATCAACGAGTTCCACATCTTGATCTCCGAAGGCTACGGCCCTAGCCGTTCCGGCTTCCTGTCCGGGTTCTTCACCCTGGTCGGTACCCACGGTCTGCACGTGACCAGCGGTCTGATCTGGATGGCGATCATGATGTATCAGGTCAACAAGCATGGCCTGACCTCGACCAACAAGACTCGCCTGAGCTGCCTGAGCCTGTTCTGGCACTTCCTGGACGTCGTCTGGATCTGCGTATTCACCGTTGTTTATCTGATGGGGACTATGTAAATGGCTAACCCAGCTCATTCCCACCATGGCCACGACGACGCCGGTCACGGCAGCTACAAGTCGTACGTCATCGGCTTCATCCTGTCGGTGATCCTGACCGCCATTCCATTCGGTCTGGTGATGTACCCGACACTGCCGAAGTCGATCACCCTGTTGATCGTCCTGGCGTTCGCGATCGTCCAGGTGCTGGTGCACCTGGTGTACTTCCTGCACCTGGACCGTTCGGCCGCGCAGCGAAACAACGTGATTGCGTTTGTCTTCGCCGCGATCGTGATTGTCCTGCTGGTTGGCCTGTCGCTGTGGATCATGTTCAGCATCCACACGTTCATGATGGCGAAGTGAGGTAAGTCCGCATGTCCCTCAAGCACTTTATCCAAATCACCAAACCGGGGATCATTTTCGGTAACGTGCTTTCTGTGGCAGGCGGATTTTTCCTGGCCTCCAAAGGGCATGTCGATCTGGCCATCTTCCTGGCCGCCATGATCGGCACGTCCCTGGTGGTTGCCTCCGGTTGCGTGTTCAACAACTGCATCGACCGCGACATCGACCTGAAGATGGAACGCACCAAGAACCGGGTGCTGGTCCAGGGCTTGATCTCCCTGAAACTGGCCCTGATCTACGCGACCGTCCTGGGTGTCGCCGGCGTTGCGCTGTTGTACAAGGTGGCCAACCCGTTGGCCGCACTGTTCGCAGTCATCGGCTTCGTGATCTACGTCGGCTTCTACAGCCTGTACCTCAAGCGCAAGTCGGTTCACGGCACGCTGGTGGGCAGTCTGTCGGGCGCCATGCCGCCGGTGATTGGCTACGTCGCAGTCAGCAACACCTTCGACATGGCCGCGCTGACCCTGCTGGTGATGTTCAGCTTGTGGCAGATGCCGCATTCCTACGCCATCGCGATCTTCCGCTTCAACGATTACCTGGCCGCATCGATTCCGGTGCTGCCGGTGAAGCGCGGCATCCAGGTGGCCAAGAAGCACATCCTGCTCTACATCCTGGCGTTCCTCGTGGCGACCTTGATGCTGACCTTCAGCGGCTACGCCGGCATGAGCTACCTCGCCGTCGCCGCGGCCATGGGCATGTACTGGCTGTACATGGCCTGGACCGGCTACAAGGCAGTGGATGACACGGTCTGGGCACGCAAGCTGTTCGTGTTCTCGATCTTCACCATTACCGCGTTGAGCGTGATGATGTCCCTGGACTTCAAAGTGCCGGCGGAGTTGTTGCTGACGTACGCGCCTTAAGGTTTAGATGCTGTAACGAAAAGCCCCGCCTTCGAGAGAAGAGCGGGGCTTAATGAGATGGTCAGCCTGACCGAGAAGCCCTGCAGGTTTACGCTTGCAGGGCTTTTCTCGTTTTCGGCGGAGGATCTCTCATGAACACGATGACGCTTCTCGGTATCGACATTGGCAAACACAGT
>NZ_JAHBDE010000045.1:0-35924 GCF_019956175.1 Pseudomonas sp. BF-R-30
GTCATCCTCAAGTCCATCGCGAGCAGGCTCGCTCCTACAGACGGCCGTGAAGTGCCGCGTCGAAAATCTTTGCCACGCCGTCCCGGGTCAATGGCAGCGGGTTGCCGCCAGCGGAAGGGTCGACAATCGCCATGTCGGCGATCAGGTCGGCCTGCCGGTCATCAACGCCCAGTTCAACCAGGGTATGGGGCACGCCGATGTCCTTGCGCAGCTTGAGGACGAAGGCCAGGAAACTGTCGAACCCCGGGGAGGGCAGGCGCAGGTACGCCGCCAGGCGGGTGATGCGCTCCTCGATGGCCGAGCGATTGAAGTGCAGGACATAGGGCATGAAGGTGGCATTGGTCATGCCGTGATGGGTGTCGTACAACGCACCCACCGGATGTGAGAGCGCATGCATCCCGCCCAGGCCTTTCTGGAATGCCGTGGCGCCCATGGCCGCCGCCGCGAGCATTTGTGCGCGGGCCTCAAGGTCCGACGGCGTGTGTACCGCCTTCACCAGTGAGTTGGCCACCAGGCGCATGCCTTCCACGGCAATGCCATCGGCCAGGGGGTGAAAGCCGGGGGCGCAGTACGCTTCCAGGCAATGGGACAGCGCGTCCATGCCGGTGCCTGCGGTGATTTTGGCGGGCATGCCGACGGTGAGGGCCGGATCGCTGATCACCACGCGCGGCATCATTTTCGGGTGGAAGATGATGCGTTTGGTGTGGGTGCGCTCGTCGATGATCACCGCCGCACGGCCGACTTCGGAACCGGTTCCCGCCGTGGTCGGCACGGCAATGACCGGGGCGATGCGGCTGTCGTCGGCGCGGGTCCAGTAGTCGCCGATGTCTTCGAAGTCCCAGACCGGGCGGGTCTGGCCGCTCATGAAGGCAATGAGCTTGCCCATGTCCAGGCCACTGCCGCCGCCGAACGCGATCACGCCATCGTGCTGGCCGGCACGCCAGGCATCGAGCCCGCCGGCCAGGTTGGCTTCCACCGGATTGGGCTTGAGGTCACAAAACAGCGCCACGCCAAGACCGGCGGCGCGCAATGCGTCCAGTGCCGCCGTGGTGATCGGTGCGCGGGCCAGGCCGCTGTCGGTCACGAGCAAAGGTCGCTGGATACCCTGGCTGCGACAGACCTCGGCCAGTTCGGCGATGCGCCCGACACCGAAACGAACGCTCGTGGGGTAGTTCCAGTTTCCTGTCAGGTTCATGGTCTACACCTCATGACGCAGATGAAAGGATTTGGCCCGGGTCAGGTGCTCGTAGCCCAATGGCGACAGGGTGACACCGCGCCCGCTGTTCTTCACGCCGGTCCAGGCCAATGCCGGGTCCAGGTAGTCGCAGCGGTTCATGAACACCGTGCCGGTGGCGATCTCGTTGCCCAGGCGTTCGGCCGCTTCGAGGTCCAAGGTCCAGATGGAAGCGCTGAGCCCGAACTCACTGTCATTCATCAAGGCGATGGCTTCTTCATCGCTGGCCACCGGCATGATGCCGACCACCGGGCCAAAGCTTTCGTCGCGCATGACCGACATTTGATGGTTCACGTCCACCAGCACTTGCGGTGCCAGGTAGGCGCTGCCCGGCACGTCGGCGGGAAAGGACTTCGGATCGATCAGCGCTTTGGCGCCCTGGGCCAGCGCATCGGCAATCTGGCCGCGAACGAAGAATGCGGCGCCCGGTGTCACCAGCGGACCGAGGGTGGTGGCTTCATCCAGTGGGTTGCCCAGCACGTACTGGCGGGTCAGTTCGGCGAAGCGCTCGACAAACACCGGGTAGATTTTCTGGTCGACGTAGATGCGTTCCACGGCGCAGCAACTCTGCCCGGAATTGAAGAAACTGCCGTCCACCAGATTTTCCACCGCCTGTTCAAGGTTGGCGTCTGCCCGGACATAGGCCGGGTCTTTGCCACCGAGCTCCAGGCCCATACCGAGAAATTGTCCGCTGGCGACGCTTTCCATGACTTTTCCAGCCTCCACGGAACCGGTGAAGTTCACTTGCTGCACGCGCCCGCAAGCAATGATCGCCCCGGTCGACACATGGTCGAGCAGCAGATTCTGGAACAACCCCTCGGGCAGTTTTGCGCGACGCATGGCCTCGGCGAAACGCTCGCCCACCAGCAGCGTTTGCGATGCATGCTTGAGGATCACGCTGTTGCCGGCCATCAGCGCCGGGATAATCGTGTTCACCGCCGTCAGATAGGGGTAATTCCACGGAGCGACCACCAGCACCGTGCCCAGCGGCTCGCGTTTGATATAGCGGCGAAATCCCGCGACAGGCTCGGGCTCTACCCGCTCAAGGACCTGCGGTGCGATAGCGATCATGTGCCGGGCGCGTTCGGCGAAACCGCGCAGTTCGCCGGCGCCAAAACGCACCGGGCGGCCCATTTGCCAGGCCAGCTCCGGCACGATGTCGGCCTGCATCGACAGCATCGCGTCCACCGCGGCAGTGCAAAACGCCGCGCGTTCGCTCAGTGAGCGGCGTTGCCATGCCGCCTGTGCGCTGGCAGCGGCCGTCAGCGCCTGCTCGATCTGCGCCGCATCGGCCACCTCGCGTTCGGCGTACACCCGGCCATCGACCGGGGAGATCAATTGAACCTTCGCAGTCATGATGTTCTCAATAGCGCTCGAAACCGCGCTGCAATTCCCAGTCGGTGATACGCCGGTCGTACTCTTTCTGCTCCCACTCGGCGGTGTGCACGTAATGGTCGACCACCTCATCGCCGAACGCCTTGCGCAACATGCCGGAGGCCTTGAGTGCGGCGCTCGCCTCGCGCAGGGTCTTGGACACTTCCGGCAAATGCTCATCCAGGTAGGCGTCGCCTTCGAACGGCGGCGCCAGATCGAGCTTCTCGTCGATACCGGCCAGGCCCGCCGCGATCAACGCAGCAAACGCCAGGTAGGGATTGAGGTCGGCACCGCCGATGCGGCATTCGATGCGGATGGCCTTGCTGCCTTCGGCACACAGGCGAAAGCCGGCGGTGCGATTGTCGCGGCTCCAGACCGCCCGCGTCGGCGCAAAAGTGCCAGCCTGGAAGCGCTTGTAGGAGTTGATGTAGGGCGCAAGAAAACAGGTGATGTCGTTGGCGTACTTGAGCTGGCCGGCGACCCAGGAGCGCATCAGTTTCGACATGCCGAACTCGGCTTTCGCGTCGAAGAACAGCGGCTTCTTGGCGTTCTTGTCCCACAGCGAATTATGGATGTGACTGCTGGAGCCGGCAGCGTCGTAGCGCCACTTGGCCATGAAGGTGATCGCCTTGCCCTGCAATTGCGCGATCTCTTTGCAGGCGTGCTTGATGATGACGTGGTGGTCAGCCATGGTCATGGCATCGGCGTAGCGGATGTTGATCTCTTCCTGGCCGGGGCCCCATTCTCCCTTGGAGTTTTCCACGGGAATGCCCGATGCCTGCAAATGCTTGCGAATCGCCCGCAGCACCGGCTCTTCGCGGGTGGTCTGGAGGATGTTGTAGTCCTCGATGTAATGGCCGGCGGTTTTCGGTTTGTGATAGTTGCGCCTGTGGATCGCCTCGTAACTCTCATCGAACAGATAGAACTCGAGCTCCGAGGCAAACATGCCGGTGTAACCACGCTCGCGCAGGCGCTCGACCTGTTTTTTCAGAATGGCCCTTGGGCTGTGGGGCAGGTCCTGGCGATGGTGATGATCGAGCACGTCGCACAGCACCAGCGCCGTGCACTCAAGCCAGGGCACGCGCCGCAGGGTGGACATGTCGGGCTTGAGCACGAAATCGCCGTATCCCTTGCTCCAACTGGCCGCGGCGTAACCCGGCACCGGCTCCATGTCGATGTCATCGGCCAGCAGGTAGTTGCAGCAGTGGGTTTCTTCGTGGCCGCTGTCGATGAAAAACTCGACCTGGAACCGCTTGCCGACCAGGCGTCCCTGCATGTCGACCATGCAGACCAGTACGGTATCGATTTCGCCGGCAGCCGCGGCGCGCTTGAGTGCATCAAAGCTGAGGAGGGGCTCTGTCATCACGGCAATCCTGCGTGAAAGGTTTGGGCCAGTCTGGGATAGCTGTTGCAGACGCTCTCCAGAAAAACCCAAAACCTGCAGAACCGAGCATCATGAGCAACGAGTTGCTCAAAGCTTAGCCTACCGTTGCAATTGTAGGAGCGAGCTTGCTCGCGATGAACTTGAAGACACCGCGACTAATCAGAAAACCCGCGTCATCGTTGACGACCATCGCGAGCAAGCTCGCTCCTACAGGGTGCTCGTCTTCACTCCGGTAGCCCGGCCAGCCGCAGTCCATCGACGAAACGGGCGAAATCCTCAGGTCGTTGAATGGGCAACCAGTCCTTGAGGGTGCACAGACGCAAAGAAGGATCCAGCTTTTGCAGACGCTGCATCGCCAGATCCGCTTTTTCCATTCGACCGCCGAGCGCATCACTGGCCGCCACCAGCGCCGCCGCGACCAGCAGACTGGGCAGGTTGCCCAGGGCCTTTTCCGCCCATTGCGCAGCGGCATCGAAGTGCCCGGCGAAGAAATGCGCGAGCGCCATCCCCACCTGCATCCTGAACATTTCCGGATCCAGCGGACTCAAGCGAACGGCATGGTTCAAATGCTCGATGGCGGCGTCTGTTTCACCGTGCAGTGCCCGCAGGATACCGCCCAGAAACCAGGCGGGGGCGAGGTTGGGATTGAGCAGGCGCGCCCTGTCGAGCAGCGCAATGCCGCCGTCGACTTCGCCAGCGAGATGAGCGAGCGCATGTCCGCCCCGGGTCAACGCGACGGCATCGTCGCGGCCGAGGGTCACCGCCAGACGCGCCAGGCGTATGCCCTCGGCGATTTCTGCGGGTCGATCGCTCATCCAGCCATTGAGCTTGCGCCAGAAGTGGCACCAGGCGGCCATGCCATAGGCCGAAGCAAATTCCGCATCGAGTTCGATGGCCTGGTAGAACATCGGCAGCGCCTGCTCGATGGCTTCCCGGCTGCCGCTGTGCAGTTTTGCCATGGCCCGCAGGTAGTAGTCGTAGGCGTCCAGGCTTTCCGTCGGCTTGCGCTTGGCGCGTTCGATTTCTGCCCGCTCCAGTTGCGGCGCGATAGCACCGACGACGCTTTCGGTGATTTGGTCCTGCAGCTCGAAGAGGTCGTCGAGCAGGCCTTCGAAGCGCTCCGCCCAGATATGCGTCCCGCTTGTCGCGTCGATCAGTTGCCCGGTAATGCGCAGCCGGTTCCCGTACTTGCGCACGCTGCCTTCGAGCACATAGCGCACGCCCAGTTCCTGGCCGACGCCCTGTGCGTCCACGACCTGGCCCTTGTAGGTGAAGCTCGAATTGCGCGCAATGACGAATAGCCAGCGGATACGCGACAGGGCGGCGATGATGTCCTCCACGACGCCATCGGCGAAATACTCCTGCTCCGGATCGCCGCTCAGGTTCTGGAAGGGCAGGACGGTGATCGAGGGTTTGTCCGGCAGGACGAGCGTAGGGGAGGGGATTTGTTTCGGGGCAGCGCTTGCGCGTTCGTCGATGTCAGACTGTGGTGTTTGCCCGCTCAAGTCGCCGTTGATCCGACCAACGAAGCGGTAGCCCTTGCGGGGGACTGTGCGCACCAGGCGCTGCTCCTCACCGGTATCACCAACGGCCTTGCGCACCGCATTGATGTGGCTGGTGATCGTCGATTCCGAAACGATCCGGTCGCCCCACACCGCCTTGAGCAACTCGTCCTTGCTGACGACGCGGTCGGGATTGTTGACGAACAGCAGCAACAGATCGAAAACCTGCGGTCCGACGGCCACGATTTGCCCGCGCAGGGTCAGCTCCCGGCGCTCCTGATCGAGTACGTAGTCTTCAAACGTGAATGGCAAATTGAGCATCCCCTGGCGAAGCGCCCTCAACTCCGTGTCCCAGGCGGCTGTCGGTTGGTAACTGAGGCAGATGATACGGCAGCTCGACACCCGCTGCACCGTCTGCGGCAAGGGGGGCTGGACGAACGTCAATGGCTTTGGACATAAATCCAAGTACTCGCCAAGGCAAACCCAAGCCCGGCGCAAGGACTTGCCTGGTGCGCGCAGGCACTCTTTCTACACCGACGCAATGGTTGCAGTCGACAAGTGGAGAAAAGTCATGAAGATCGTCGTCATCGGAGGCTCCGGCCTCATCGGATCGAAACTTGTGAACACCCTGCGCGAGCGCGGCCATGATGCGCTCGCCGCCAGCCCCAGCACGGGCGTGAACAGCATCACCCGCGAAGGCCTGGCCGAAGCGATGGATGGTGCTGATGTGGTGGTCGACGTGGCGAACGCGCCGTCGTGGGAAGACCAGGCCGTTCTCGATTTCTTTGAAACGTCGAGCCGTAACCTGCTGGCCGCCGAAGCCGCTGCCGGGGTTCGTCATCACGTAGCCCTGTCGATTGTCGGCAGCGAACGGCTTCCCGATACCGGCTATTTCCGGGCCAAGGTCGCGCAGGAGGCCCTTATCAAGGCATCTGGCGTTCCTTACACCATTCTACGTGCCACGCAGTTCTCCGAGTTTGCCGGCGGCATTGTCCAGTCGTTCGCCGTTGGCGAGGAAATTCATGCTTCGCCGGCGCTGATCCAGCCGATAGCGTCCGACGACGTGGTAGCGGCGCTGGCCGATGTCGTGCTGGCAGCACCGGTCAATGGCACGGTTGAAGTCGGCGGCCCGGAAACCATGCCGATCGACGAACTGGCCAGGCGCTATCTGCAAGCGACTCAGGACAACCGCAAGGTCGTGCCGGATGTACATGCCCGTTACTTCGGCGCCGTGCTCGACGATCAATCGCTGGTCACCGGCAAGAACGCACGCCTGGGGGCGATCCGCTTCGACGACTGGCTGGCCCGGTCGACAGCGCAGTAACGGATCGCATCCGCACATTACCCTACGAATCCAGGAGAAATCCCATGGTTACCCGTTTGCTAATGGCCGCTGTCTTCGCAGCGCTCTCGATCAGCGCCGCATCAGCCGCCGAGCCGCCCCCCGGCAAGGTGACGGTGGTGTTCGACCGTCCCATTCCCAACATCCCTGGCAAGAGCATGAGGGGCGTGGTCGTCGAGTATGGGCCGGGTGCCGCATCGCCGGCCCACACCCATCCGAAAACGGCCTTCATCTATGCAACGGTGCTGGAGGGTTCGTTTCGCATCCAGGTCAAAGGCGAGCCGGAAAAGATCTACAACGTCGGCGAAAACTTCGTAGAGGAGCCGGGCTCCGTGCACCTGGTCAGCGCCAACGCCAGTGACACCCAACCTGCACGCCTGCTGGCGGTGTTCGTCCTCGACACCGAGGAAAAGGTACTCGTAACACCGATCAAACAGTGAGCCGATCACGCGCTCATGAAGGCTCGACCGCCGGGCGGCAGACCCTGTCGCCCAGTGGCTGAGTCAGTTCTTGGCACTGAACAGGAAATGAAAAAATGAACTCGCTCCTGGACAAGGCTGCCATTGCCACCAGCGCAAGTAGCGGCACTCCCGTGGTCGTGGTGCGGCGAAGCAAGCGCAAGACCATCGGCCTGTTGCTGTGCGTCGCGGCTGTAATGGTCGTGGCGGTTTGGGGAGCCATGGCGTTTTCAAGTGGCGTGACCTCGACCGACAACGCGTATGTCCGCGGGGACGTCACCTCGCTGGCCGCCAAGGTCGCCGGCTATGTCACGGCGGTCGAGGTCCGGGACAACCAGGCCGTGCGTGCCGGTGATGTGCTGTTTCGAATCGATGACCGCGACTACCGCGCCAAACTTGCGCAAGCCGAGGCCAATGTCAGCGCCGCCCAGGCGCGCCTGACCCATGTCGACGCACAGGTCCAGCTCCAGCATGCGCTGATCAGGCAGGCCGAAGCGCAAAGGCGTTCAGCCTCCGCCGACATGAGCCTGGCGGCCAAGACCCACGACCGCAGCCGCAAACTGATCGTCAGCAATGCGGTGAGCCAGGCCCTGGTCGATGAAACCGGCACCGCGCAATCCAGAGCCGCGGCCTCGGTTTCGGCCGCTTCGGCAACGGTCGAGGCGCAACAGCAGCGCATCACGGTGTTTGTAGCCGAGCGCGAGGCTGCCGTGGCCGCTGTGAGCCAGGCAGAGGCCGCACGTGATCTCGCCCGGATCGATCTCGAGCACACCGTGGTACACGCACCTGTGGATGGCGTGGTCGGTAACCGTCAGGTTCGCCTCGGTCGTTTCGTCACACCGGGCGTTTCCCTGCTCGATATCGTGCCGGTCAATGATGTATGGGTCGTGGCGAACTTCAAGGAAACCCAACTGGAACATATTCGCCCCGGTCAGCCGGTGCGCGTCACGGTCGATGGCTACCCCGATGCGGCACTCGATGGCGTGGTCGACAGCTTTGCACCCGGCAGTGGCTCGGCGTTCAGCCTGCTGCCGCCCGACAACGCCACCGGGAACTTTGTGCGTGTCGTGCAGCGCGTACCGGTGAAGATCCGCCTGGCTGACAACCCGCTGCCGGGGCGCATCGTGCCGGGCCTGTCCGCGCGGGTGGAAGTTGCACAAGGGGCCGGCTCATGAGCCGCGTTGCCTGCACCACGCCGAGCAGCGCCAGGACAACGAACGGCGTCCTGCTCATGGTGGGCATCGTGCTGGCGACGTTGACCGAAGCGATCGCCAGCACCGTGCTGGCCCTCGGCCGCGGCGACATCATCGGCGACACCTATGCCACGCCCGACGAGTTCGCCTGGCTGGATGTCGGCTACATCGCGCTCAAGCTGATCGGGTTCATGCTCGCCCCTTGGCTGATGCGGCGATTTTCTGCGCGCAACGTGATCATCGGCGCCACCCTGGTCATGGGCCTGGCGTGCTGCGTGGCTGCCGTTACCGCCTGGCTGGAACTGCTGATCGCATTGCGCATCCTGCAAGGCTTCGCGGGAGGTGCTTTGCTGGTGGCAGGCCAGGCGATCATCTTTCGCGGCTATCGGCGCGCGCTTCAGCCGATCCTGCAAGCCCTGTTCGCCATGGCGGCGGTGGTCGCGTCGGCGACCCTCGCGCCGGCCCTGCAAGGGTGGTTGATCGACAGCCAGTCCTGGACCTGGATTTTCTTCAGCGTAGTGCCGTTGGCCCTGGCGGCGATCGGCTTCTTGCTCATCGCCGACCACCCCATGCCCGCCAGGGGCCGGCAACCTTCGTTTGACTGGCTCGGCTGTACACTGATCGGTGCCGCGCTGTTCTGTTTCACCTACGTGCTCAGCCAGGGCAGCCGCTGGGACTGGTTCGAGGAACCGCGCATCCTGGCACTGACGGTGATCGGTGCCGCCGCGCTGCTGGCCTTTCTCGGTCAACAGGTGTTGGCCAACGGCCAGGGGCTGCTCGATTTCAGCCTGTTCAAAACAAGCGATTTCACCTTTGCCTTTATCGTCAGTTTCGTCGCCGGTGCCGCCCTGTTCGGCAGCGCCTACCTGATCCCGGCGTTCGCCCTGTCGGTACTCGCGTTCACACCGACCGATGCCGGCCTGCTCCTATTGCCCAGTGGCGGTTTTTTTGTCGGTTCGCTGCTCATCGCCGCCTATCTGTTCAGCGTGCGCCGCGTGCCGCCGGTGGCGACCGTGCCGTTGGGTATCCTGCTGATCATGGGGGCGATGTGGATGCTGTCCGGCTCCAACAGCGAAAGCGGCACCGACGACATGATGGCGGCCATCCTGTTGCGCGGCCTGGGCCTTGGCTTCCTGTTTCTGTCGATCACGCTGATCGCTTTCAGCCACCTCAACAGCCGCAACCTGGCCAGCGGCATCGGCCTGTTCAACACAGGGCGCCAGTTGGGAGGCTTGATGGGCGTCGCTGGGCTGCAGACCTTGATCGACCATCAGGTTGTCAGCAATGGCGTGGTCCTCGGCGCCAACGTCACCCCAGGGGGGCACGCGGTCATCGAACGGCTGATGACCACAACCGCGATGCTGGCAGGGAAGGGCATGGATCAGGTGGCCGCTGGCCGGGCAGCCACGAGCTTGCTGGGCAAAGCGGTATCAGGTCAGGCCACGGTGATTGCTTTCGATACGGCGTTCTTCGCCGTGGCCCTGCTGTTCGTCTTTGCTGCGCCCATACTGGTCGGCATCAAGATTGGCCTCTCGCGATCCGCGAAAGTGCATGAACTACAAATGAATTGATAACCCGCACGAAAAAGCCCGGCTGTTGAAGCCTGATGCTGTTCAGTTAAATGAAAACGATCCCCTGTAGGAGCGAGCTTGCTCGCGATGGTCGTTAACGATGCCGCGTGTTTACTGACTGAACGCAGCGCTCTTGAGTCCATCGCGAGCAAGCTCGCTCCTACAGTGAGTGGATCATTCTCGCTTGATTGAGCAGCATCAGGCTGTTGAGGCCGGGCTTTTCGTTGAGTCTTGCGGTAAAGCACTGCATTCAGACAGCGCGGCTTTCGATCAGACGGTCGGAACCGCCTTCGGCAACACGTTTTTCCAGCAGGCGATCCGAACCACCTTCAGCCACACGATTCTCGATCAAACGATCCGAACCACCCTCGGCCACACGGCTTTCAATCAGACGATCCGAGCCGCCTTCAGCGACCACAGGTTGAGCAGAGTTTGCGGCGAAAGCGTTAACTGCAAAAACCGAGAAAGCGATGCTGAGGAGGGTTTGGCGTTTCATGATGGTGTGCTCCGGGGTGCTTATGGGTTGGTATGGAGCAGATGTTACGCCGGGGAATTTTCAAGAGAACTTCATTGAAATAATGGTGACTATCGATGCGGTCAATGGATCGCAGATCCCTGTGGGAGCGAGCTTGCTCGCGATGGCAATTTCACTTTCAACATATGTGTCGATTGACACACAGCAATCGCGAGCAAGCTCGCTCCCACAGGTATTCATGTGTCTGACAACGGGGCTCAAGCCTCACTGATCTGACTGACACTGGTGATCTGCCCATTCCAGACCATCTCGTAATGCGCCGTCTGCACAATCGACGAAACCGGCCTCGGCGTCATCAACGCCCAGCAATGACTGCCCGGCATCCGCACCGAGTGATAACGCAAACCGGGGCAACCGGCATCGCGCACCGCCTGCCCCAGCACCCGGGAGTGGCTGTAGTCGTCCGGCGCATACACCGGATCGCTCATCGACAGGGCCGTGGCGTCCTTCATCCCGCCATCGCCAAATGCACAGGCCAGTCCACGAAACACAAAGCGCTCATAGTTCAGGCTCGGCACCCTCGACCAATACAGCGCCTGGTGATGCCGCACCTCGGCCAACGCCGCTTCCATCGACTCCGCCAGGTACAACACCCCAAAACGGCCATCGCTGAAACGCGAGCCCGCCGGGTTGACGTGGGTAAACGGCGCAATGGCGTAGGAGCAACCCGGAATGCCGAACGGGATCTCGCGGCGCGCAATCAACTCCAGTTGACCCACCTCATTCTTCAACCGCGGATTGGTCAGAGCCTGAATCTCGAACAACACCTCGAACTCGGCCGCATCCGCCACATCATCAAACAACGCAATGGGCGGAAACTTCGAATTGACCAGGCGATAAGCCTGCAACGACTGACCGGCAAACACCGCCAACTCACTCGCCATCACCATTGCGCACCCCGCAGCATGTCGATGCGGCGGAAGGTTTCGTACAGCGAAATCATGTCGCCCTGGGCCATGATCTCCAGCGGCGAACGCCCGTTGAAAAACTCGTTGTCATTGGCCATCGAGGCAAAGCCGTACACGTTATCCGGGTTGTCGAACACCAGCCGCAACGTCGCGTGAATGTTCAACACAAAACTGATGCGCTGCATCTGGTCCGCATCCAGCGCCACCGCCCAGTCCGGGTCCCGCTGCCGGGCGCGGGTGTAGGTGCTGCGGGAAATACGCAGGATGCGACAGGCCTGATCGCTGGTGGCTTGCCACTTTTCCAGAATGCTCACGGCGGCACGCAGGCCGGTGACGCATTGGTTTTTGCTGAAGGATTGGGGTTGCAGGGGGACGGCCATGATCAATACCTATCTTGACTCCATAGACTCAAAGATAGGTTTGTTGAGTCTGTAGAGCAAATCGGTTCGACCAACGGAAAACTTCTCCCGTCGAGCATCATTGATGAAACGTCCGCCCCAACGCATCCAGCCGGGTCGCAATGGGCGGCAAGCGCCGACTGCTCAGCGCCAGTGTCTCCACATCATCCGCCGTGTTTTGCGCAATGCTTTGCACCGACTGCAAGCGCCCGACAATCTCGAAACTCGCCGTGGACTGTTCGCGGGTCGTCGTGACGATCCGCCCATTGAGCTCATCGATCTGCGAGATGTCGCTGCCGACGGCCTGCAACATTGCAGCGGCCACCTGACTGTCCTCGACGCAGCGCACTACACCTTCGCGGCTGTCCTGCATGGCCTCCACGGCTTTGCGGCTGCCTTGCTGCAAGGCTTCGATGATGGTGCGGATTTCCTTGGTGGACACCGCCGTGCGCTGCGCCAGGCTGCGCACCTCATCGGCCACCACCGCAAAGCCCCGGCCTTGCTCGCCGGCGCGCGCCGCTTCAATCGCCGCGTTGAGCGCCAGCAAGTTGGTCTGCTCGGCAATGCTGCTGATCACCTCCAGCACCGTACCGATCTGCTGCGCCTGCCCGGCCAGTACCTGCACGGTCTGGTTGGTGCCTTCCAGGCGCGAGGCCAGTTGAGTGATTTCCTGCCGCGCACGGTTCACGCTTTCCTGGCCGCGAGTGACTTGCGCGCTGGCCTGGCCGGCATGGGCAACGGCATGCTCGACATGCACCACGATGTGCTCCATCGCATCACCCATGCGCTGCATCGACCCGGTCATCTGCGCGATTTCCGTCAACTGATGCTTGGCGCCCTTCTCCAGCGTGTTGCTGGCCTTGGCCAACTCCTGGCCCAACTGACCCAAACCCTGAGAGTCACGCACCACCCCGTCCACCAAGGCGGTGATCTGCGTCAAAAACTGATCGAAGCGCTGTGCCAGCGACACATGCACTCGCGCCTTGTCACCCTGGCCGGCACCCGCGGTGAACTGGGATGTGGTAGCGAGCATCTTGTCCAGCATGTCCTGGCTCTCCACCGCATCGGCCTGGCTGTGCATCGCCAGATAGAGCAGCGCGACGGTCTCCATCACCACATAAAAAGCGTGAACGAACACCATCGTCCAGCCACCGTGATGGGCCATCACAAACACCGGAAAACCCTGATGCTGCAGCGCATGAAACACCACGTGATGCAGCGCAATCGTCACCGCCGCCACCAGAATCGGCAGCCAGTCCCGATAAAACGTCAGCACTGCCAACAACGCAAAAATCCCGAAGTGCGACTCAATGACCCCCTCGGCCTGATTGATATGCAACGCCGCCATCACCATCAAACCCACGCCCAGCAGACAACGCATCAACCGCGTTCCGCCAATGGCTCGATACAACAGCGTCAGCAACACACTGGTGCCACCGCCCACCAGCAGCGCCTGCTTCAACGTGTCGTGCCAGAACGCCAGGCCGATAGCGAACGCGAACATCAGCCAGATCAGGCCCAGCATGATGCGGTCGGCTTTGCGGTAGTGGTCGAGGAAACGAGGGGGGAAGGGCATGTACGCTTACTCCATGTAAATGAGCCAGAAAAAAGCAGGGTTTATGGCAACACGGGACATCGCGAAGGCTTGGGTACGTTAAGGGGCAGACGTTTTCAGAGTCAGGGATGCGAATCTGTTGGCGGCATGGTCGAGCTGTATTTGAGATGTCGTGGAGAGCGTAGCCTTTGGCCATCATTCTAGGCAGCTACGACGTCGCTCGTGGAAAACAATGTCCGATATAGAGGCAAGTAATGCTGAAGTGACGGGGGAGTGCGACAGACTCCGTTGCAAAGCCTGTCGTACACCCGAGGCAGTTACGACTTCTTCGGCGGATAGTTACCGCGCAAGCCACCGGACTTGTTGCCGGTTTTGCTCGGCAGGTTCGGCACCAACGGACGGGATCTGGGTTGGGGGTTGGAGCGGCTTTGGGGTTGCGGTTGTTTGCTCATGTTCGCCTCCTGAATTTTCAGGGATTCGCGAAGTGGGTTACTGATGAAGTTTAGCTAATCGACTGTAAGCAGGGTCGTTTGGCGCTTGGGGAATGTGTTATGAGCGATCAGCTTTTCTGTTTCGGCCCCGTTGATAGACCCCCTTACGCAATTCTCGGATTCTGCCTACAACTTCGGCAGGAGTGACCCGCTATTCCAAAAAATGAAAAACGGGGAATATTGAAGGGGCAGGAAGGGGGACACTGGCCGTTCGGTGAGAGCCTTTTTAATAGCAAAGCCCGACAGGATGATCCATGCTACAAAACGACCGCGACAATCTGGAACTCGATAAACTACAAGTCGAGATCCGAAGGTTCATGGCCGAAGAAATGCGTAGCCCGACCTCGACCCGCGCTACTCTGCTGCCATTCGGCATCGGTGCCGCCCTGGCACTGATAATCTTTGCCGCCGCCGCCATAGTCGTCCGACTGCTCTAGTCACTTGTCCTCCCCCTGATGGCTGGGGCGTCTTGTTGATTCATACGAATTGAATCGAGCAGACGAAAAAAAGCCCGCGATGGGGAGAGCGGGCTGGAAATCACAAAGGAGCTGGATCCACCGTATGCCAATGGATGTGAAAATACTGTGATAGATGTCTGATTACTTGCTCGCGTTCGATTTGACGTAGCTGTGTGCCCTGCGAAGTCATACCGGTTGCATCACCTTTCGATGCACCCACTGAGCCGCGCTTTGCAGTTCCAGAACTTGCCAATGGAGGCGTTCCAGCGAGGCATTGTGGCCGACGCTGATCAGGATCGTCTCCGGCAGCGTTTGTTTGAGGAACTGATAGCAGCGCGCCTCGTTCGCCGCATCCAGCGCCGAACTGCTCTCGTCGAGGAACAGCACCGCGGGGCGGGCCAACAGGGCGCGGACGAAGGCACAGCGTTGCTGTTCGCCAACGCTCAGGATTTGCGACCAGTCCAGTTCGTCATCCAGTTGCTCGCTCAAGTGTTGCATTGCCGTAGCCGGACGGTGCGCTGATCAGCAGGCTGTCACCGGGCTCAAGTGAAAGGTTGAAGCTATTGAGCAAGCGCCGACCGTTCGGCAACCAGATGTCCAGATCCTTGCGAATGCCAGTCAGTTAAGCGTTTAAGCACCCCAAACCTTGTGGGAGCGAGCTTGCTCGCGATGACGGTTGGACAGTCACATAAGGGGTGACTGACGGTCCGCTATCGCGAGCAAGCTAACTCCCACAATGTCCGGGGCTTAACTGACAGGCATTGGCCGAATAGGTGCCTTTTTTCATCACTGAGGTGGAGTAAAAATCCAGTCGTAATCGTCTGCTTTTGTCCGGTTGCTGCCTGTCGTGAAGGGCAGTAAACGACCCAACGCGGTCTCCGAAGAATCATGAGGCTGCCGCAAGAAGGACTTAGACGCCTTCAGCCCCTTGCCGCAGGACTTGTATCAGCTGTCCAACAACGTGTGCTTCGACGGCACCTTCACTTGCGCCCGCCTCAAAAGCAGCGCAACAAGCCGATGCGTCGCCGTTGCAGATACGGTAAACGGCAATGACACTGCCAGGTCCGCAGCCTGTGTGTCCGCATAGGGAAAGTCCGCCGTCAATCGAACCCTGCATCACACCAAGGCCATAGCCCGGGGCGATCCATGGGCGCCCGGGAATCGGGCCACCCAATGTTCGTGCTGCCTGCATCTCCAGGAGCAGGCCCGGGGAGAGAAGGTCTCCAGAGAGGAGTCGATCCAAGAATAGCGCTGCTTGTGAAATTGGACCGATCAACAAACCATGATAGACCCAGGCGGGGTCATAATTTAAGGTCCCTCCAAGATGGGCCGTATGTAAGTCTGCACGCGTTTTAGCGAAGCGAACGTTCGACAGGCCCAGAGGGATAAGTACACGTTGACTCACTGCATCATCAAGCGTCAGATCCGTTAGCTGTTCAATGAGCCTGCCGATGAGCAAGTAGCCAACATTCGAGTAGCGCCAATCGGTTCCGGGGCTGTATCGAAGTCGAGCACCATCAAGGCGTTGCATCATTTCACTTGCCGACCAAGCTGACTCATTGTTAGCAACGGCGGCGTGATACTCCGCAAGTTCGCCATAATCGGCGAGACCTGCCTCATGTCGCAGTAGTTGGCGTAACGTGAAAGGCTGATCAAGAATTGGTTCGTCCAATCCGACCAACGCATCACGCACCAATGATAGGGCTGTCGCTGCCAGGACTGTTTTAGTAAAACTCCACCAGGGGGCCATCAGTTCTGATCGGTCAGGCGTTCGTGGTTGACCATTTGATACGAGTGAACTGAGCATTGGCTTCCTTGGAGTGTTGAGCGGATCGACAGCTCCACAAGATATCTCATTCACTTTACTTCGCCAGAGTGAAAAGTCAGTCGTTTGTACTGTCCTGAACGACGGCTCTTGGCCGATAGCTGCCTATCGAGTAGACAGCTATTGACCCGTCGGTACCGGTCAAGTTCTTGCGCGGTTCTTTCTTGAGTAACAGTCTGGGCAGTGGAGGGACGGCTACCTGGTGGTCTTGGCAAACGTCAGTCGTAGTTGATGATCCCTAGTTGTTTGGCCATGAACAGTTCGTTTCGTTCTACGATTTCTTCGACAACCTTACCTTCCCCGTTAAAACGGAAATACGTAAGGGCTGTCCAAGTCAGGCTCTTACCTTCAACGTTAAAACCATGCCACGTATTTGACCCGGTGGCGAAATGCGTCAATGCGACCACCACAACGTCATCAGTGACGACTTCCTTACTGAAGGTAGTGTTAATTGCCTGGTATCGATCGAGAACATTTGTGCTCAAGGCTCGCTTGAAGTTTTCCAGACCATGGATTGGAGCGTCGCAGTCAGGCCGGTGCACAATTACGTCGATGTCAAAGTATTCGGAAACTCGCTCGGCATCTTTTCCGTCTACGCAGTATTTAAAGTAATTTTTAACGGTTTCGAGGTTTTTGGCACTCATATAGTTCTTGCTCCGATTATGTTGATGATGGCGAAACTAGCCAGTAACTAAAAGCAACGACAAGAAAAGCTCTTGCTTTCAACTGTTAAGTTTTCAAGTCTGGTTGAGTGTTGTCGCTTCGGCGCGGCAACAAAGGCAGTGCATGTTGCTGGTGATATTTTCTATTAATCCGCCCTAGGTCTTTTGGGGGGCTTTAATCATGCGTTCGAGTAGGAAGACGGCTCCCATGGACAGATTCTAGGGGGGGTTATGGTATTCGTAAATCTAGAATATAGTGATGGTGGTATCGGGAATTGGAATATCACATGGGACTGGACAGACTGGAAAGATGGGCGACAGTAAGGCACTTTCGCTTAGCTATAGCCTTGTTCGAATATGGCAGTGTCGTGCATGCAGCGCGCTCGCTTCACCTCTCACAGCCAACTGCCAGCAAGCTCTTGCAAGACCTTGAAGAGGCCGTGGGGGCTCAGCTCTACATACGGAACCGTCGAGGCGTTACACCTACAGAGCTTGGTCGGGCCTTTGTAGAGCGCAGCCGAATGGTGCTTGCCCAGCTAGACCATGTCTCCCAAGCTATTGATGCTCTTGGCAAGGGGCATGCGGGACGTGTTGCCATAGGAAGTGTGCTAACCGGATCAAGTTATCTCGTGCCTGCGGCTATTGCACGGCTTTGGAAAAAACAGCCAAGTGTCAGTATTAAAGTTGTCGATGGAGTGAGTGGCGAACTGATACCTCGACTTATCTCGGGAGAGCTAGACTTCCTGATCGGGAGGCTTTCCGATGTTGGCTCAAGTGCTGCTGTCTCTCAAGAAGCTCTTTTTAGCGAGAACGCCATCGTTGTTGCGAGGAGGGGACATCCTCTTGTTCAACAATCAAAGGTTCAACTTGAAGAACTCGCACGCGAAGCCTGGATTCTTCCACCCGCAGAGACGACCTTGCGGAAGCAGTTTGATAGCATCTTTTATCGGGAAAATGTTGATCCGCCGTGTGCAGCTATAGAAACGGTGTCCTTCTTCAATATACTTTGGCTATTAAAACAGACAGACCTTCTTGGGATATTGCCCCAGTCGGTTGTTTTCGATCCGGCACACAGTAGTAGCCTTGTTCCGCTTCCCGCTTTAGAACCTATGATTCTGGAACAGATCGGTATTTCCCGCTTGGCAGGTACTACTTTACCGCCTGCCGCTTCCGCTTTAGTGGAGGCATTAAGGGAAGTGATGCATGGCACCTTAGACATCAGGGTGGACTTTCGAGGATGACTGAATTTAGTTCTCTGTAGTGAATGCTATGAGTCATGTTCAATCAGTCGCCATTGGCATGAATTTCCTCAGCCACCTGCGTTTCTGTCTGTGATGTTTTCGGCTGCTTCTGGCTGAAAGCGGTCCTTGGATGAGCGTCCGGTCTTGGCCTGTTCCCTTCGATACCGGCCGATCTATCCCTGCCGACCGGGTCTCTGGCAACGTTTGATAGCCCGCATCCGGCAACCCAATCCTAAGAGCGACCTGCCAACAGCGTCATACCTCAACTTCGCAAAACCCTCAAAGCAACCGTTCAATGGCAGAATCTCCTCAACTTGATCGTTTTGGAGAACTCCATGCTTCGTGCGTTTGAACGAAGGCTCGACCCCTTTCCTCCTGACGAGGTACCACCGCCACCTGATGGCCTGGCTCGCTTCCTGTGGGCCTGTACGCGGGGCGCCCGCGGTTACATCCTTGCACTTGCGCTACTAAGTGCCGGTGTGTCGATTTACGAAGCCTGGCTGTTTTCCTTCCTCGGGCAGGTCGTGGACCTGCTCTCGACCTGGCAGGCAGGCGGTGAAGCGGCTGCGCAGGAAAGTCGCGTGTTGTGGGGCATGGGCATCGTAATGGTGACCAGTGTCGGGCTGGTGGCGTTGCGCACCATGGTGCAGCACCAGATATTGGCGATTAACTTGCCGTTGCGGCTGCGCTGGGACTTCCATCGCCTGATGTTGCGACAAAGCCTTTCGTTTTTTTCCGATGAGTTTTCCGGCCGAGTCACTACCAAGGTGATGCAGACTGCGCTAGCGGTGCGCGACGTGCTATTCACCCTTATCGAGATCGCACCCGGGATCGGGGTGTATTTCATTGCGATCATCGCACTGGCCGGCGGCTTCGCTCTGAAACTGATGCTGCCTTTCGTTGCCTGGGTCGTCTTGTTCGGCCTGGCCATGCTGTACTTCGTGCCCCGTCTGGGGAAAGTCGGGCAGGAACAGGCTAATGCGCGGTCGATGATGACCGGGCGTATCTCGGACGCCTACACGAACATCACTACGGTGAAGCTGTTCTCCCACTCCAATCGTGAAGCGCACTTCGCGCGCGCAGCGATGGAGGATTTCAAGCACACCGGCTTTCGCCAGATGCGCCTGGTAAGCCAGTTCGAAATCGTCAACCAGGCATTGGTGGTGGCGTTGATCATGGCAGCGGGTGGTTATGCCCTGTGGCTATGGCACCAGGGTGAGGTCGGCGCAGGTGCCGTGGCGGCAATCACCGCCATGGCGTTGCGTATCAATGGCATGTCGAACTGGATCATGTGGCAAATGACCTCGCTGTTCGAGAGCATCGGCACCGTGCAGGATGGCATGGCAACGCTGACCCAGGGCACCAAGGTGCAGGACGCGCCGGGTGCCGGCGTGCTGGTGACCTCCGGCGGCGCGGTAACCTTCGATAAGGTGAGCTTCAATTACAATGGTGAACGCCAGGTGCTCGATGGCCTGAGCCTGAGCATCCGCCCGGGCGAAAAAATCGGCTTGGTTGGCCGCTCTGGCGCCGGCAAATCCACGCTTATCAACTTGCTGCTGCGTTTCTATGACGTCGACAGCGGGGAGATTCGCATCGACGGCCAAAACATCGCACAAGTGACGCAAGACAGCCTGCGCGGCTGCATCGGTATGGTCACGCAGGATACCTCCCTGCTGCACCGTTCCATTCGCGACAACATCGCCTACGGCCGTCCCGATGCGACCGACGCGCAAATCCGCAGCGCCGCGGCCAATGCCCAGGCCGATGAATTCATAAGTCAATTGAGCGACCGGCAAGGCCATACCGGTTACGACACCCTTGTGGGTGAGCGGGGCATCAAGCTGTCGGGCGGCCAGCGCCAACGCGTCGCGATTGCCCGGGTGATGCTCAAGAACGCCCCGATCCTGCTTCTTGACGAGGCCACCAGCGCGCTGGACTCGGAAGTCGAAGTGGCCATTCAGGAAAGCCTCGATGAAATGATGCAGGGCAAGACGGTGATCGCCATCGCCCATCGGCTGTCCACGATTGCAGCCATGGATCGGCTCATCGTCATGGATGACGGACGCATCATCGAACAGGGCACCCACACCGAATTGCTCGGGAAGAACGGCGTCTATGCGCGGCTTTGGCAGCATCAAAGCGGCGGGTTCCTGGGGGAGGATAAGGGCGTGGTAGAAGAGGCTATGGATCAGGCGTGAGTGTGAAGGGTGCGTAGCAGGGGAAGGGGCTTTGAGCGGTGCAGTGGGACGAGAGGGGAGGGTCATGACCGTCGCCACTCGTCAAGGGCTGCTCTGATTCAGATTGAGCAAGCCGGTCTCTCACCCAACCGCTCTACCAACCTTACGAGATAACCGTCGGGATCCTGGACGATGAATTCGCGCTGGCCTACTTCTACATTGTCAGCCCGATACCAGGTGTCTTTGCATTCTCGATAGAGAGGAAATCCAGCCTGATCAAGTTTTTGGATGATGGGTGCGACAGCCTCAACATCAATCTGCAGGTTGATGCCTCTTCCAAACGGCTTGGTCAACGGCGCAGTCAGCCATTGACCCGCGTCCGAATCAACCTGCTCAAGCATTACTTGAGCACCATTCAAATCAAGGTATGCAAATCCATCTTCCGGGCGTTGATAAGCTACTTTGAACTCCAGGCAATAAACCCAAAAAGCCAGGCTGCTATCCAGGTTGCTTACCATTAACTCCGGAACCAGTTTGTTACGTTCGAACATGAGATGACTTCCATTTCAAAAGGCTCATTTTTGCGGGCGGGCAGGTTCTGCACTTATGGCTTCGATTCTTCCCTTCCGAAAATCGTGCAGGAGTTTACCCCTCGTGGCAGGTGACGGAAAAATTGAGTCCATCAGGCTGATCAGGGCCTGACCCGAAGGCTCAGAGCACCCCGGGCACCACCAGGGTCAACCAGGCAACACAGGGTCCCACCAGGGCAACCACCGCGCTATAGATCAGCAGACTGCGCAACACTTTTTCTCGCTCCAGCGGGGGGGTATTGGCAACCACCAGCGCACCATTGGTGGAGAACGGGCTGGTGTCGACGATGGTGGTGGAAATGGCGATAGCCGCGACCACGCCGACCGCACTGATGTGGCCCTGGCTCAAGAATGGCACGGCCAGGGGAATGATCACCCCTAGCAACGCCGTGGACGAAGCGAAGGACGAGATAATTGCGGCCGTGAAGCACAGCAGCAAAGCGACCAGCAGCGGTTCACCCAAGCCGGAGATGCCATGGGCGACATAGTCGATGGTACCGATGGTCTGCATCACTCCGATGTAAGTGATGATCCCGGTAATCAGCAGAACAGTCGACCAACTGACCTTGTCGATGGCCGCCTTCTGCGCCTTGGGCGCAAACATGGCCAGGACTACCGCGACCGTCATGGCCACCAACCCGATATTGAACTTGAACACTAATGCCGAGATCGCCAGGGCCAACAGCCCGACCAGCGTCGACAGCTTGGCCCCGTCCAGGCCGCTGAGGGTATGTAGCGGCGCACCGGCACCCGTCAGGTCAGTACGATGATAAGCAGGGGACGCCGGCGTACCACCGTGGCCAAGAATGGCCAGCGATGCACCGGCAGCATGCAATTCGGGACCGGACGGGACCACCACCATTGACACGCGAGCGCTACGTAAACCACCGAAGACTACGAATACCACCATGGCAATCCCCAGGTTGAACAGCAGGCTGGCGATGAACAGAGTGAACGGTGCATAAGGCAGCCCGGAGGACGCAACGATCTGATTGGTTATGCCACCGAAAATACTCACAGGGGAGAAACTGCCGCCTTGAGCGCCGTGAATCACCATCAGTCCCATGAGCACGGGGTTGATGCGGTACTGCACGGCGAAGTTGAGAGCAATAGGCGCGAGGATGGCTGCCACCGCAGGGCTCAGCGCACCGAAACCGGTGAGCAGCGCCGCCACCACGAACATCACCCAGGGTATCCAGGCGACATGGCCACGCACCATCAACACTGCCCGTTCGATCAGCCAATCGATGGTGCCGTTGTTCTGGGCGATGCCGAATAAATAGGTGACACCGACCAAAGTCAGGAACAGGTCACTGGGAAAGCCGGCGAAAATGGTCGCCGGTGTCATGTCCATTATCACCGAACCGACGATAAAGACCGCCGCGAACGCCAGCGCGCCCATATTGATGGGCAACACGCTGGCGATGCCGAAAATGACCACTAGCACTAAAATCGACAGAATTTCATTATTCATTTCAATCTGACTCCCCGCATTCGGACGGTCCCGCAGGTACCGTCCTTGTTGTTATTGTTTCGGGATGTTTAGCAATCGACTCGCGTCGGGCCGAGCGTGACGAAACGAGGAAGCGTGGCTTGCCTGCGAAGTCGGTCGTACAAACACAGAAGCTTTCAACGCTGTCGTGCTAATTGCCATTAAATGCTGCTGGCCGGCGCTCGGCAAAGGCTGCCAGTCCTTCGCCAAAGTCAGCACTTTCGCAGGCTTGTCGGCGCAGTTCGGCAATCTGCTCCATCGCCTGCACCGGAATCGGTTGCAGGTCTTCGAGGATACGCAGCTGTTCCTTGACCGCCGCAACGGCTAGCGGCGCTTTGCAGGCGATGCCGTGTGCCAGTTCCAGCGCGGTCGCTTCCAGCACATCAGTGTCGACCAGTCGGTTGACCAGACCAAACCGTTCCGCCCGCACCGCATCGAGCTTTTGTGCAGTGAAAAACATCTCCTTCAACACATGAATCGGCAAATTGTTGAAGAAGCGCAGCAATCCACTGGTGGTGTAGGGCAATCCAATGTTCACCGGAGTCATGGCAAAGCTTGCGCTGCGGTCCGCGACGACCATGTCGCAGCTCATTACCAGATCCACCGCGCCGCCCCACACCGAGCCGGACACCAGGGCAACCACCACGCCGGGATAGGCGCGGATGCGGCGCAATACCTGTTCGAGCGGTTTGCCATAGGCAATCGGGTCGCGGTCGTGTTGCAGTTCGCGGATATCGTGGCCGGCACTCCACACGGATTGGCCGACTTCGCTGCCGAGGATCACCACCGGGATGCGTTGTGACGCCAGTGCGATGAGACTTTCGTCGAGCGCCGTCAGCAGTTGCGCGCTGAGTGCATTGCGGTGTGTGGGGTTGCTGAAGACCAGCCGCGCGATGCGTTCATCGACCCGGTTGACGGTCACTGTTGTGGAAGAGGCTGAATTCATTGTGCGGCTCCTGTCGATTGCGCGCCGGTCATGTCATCGGCGTTCTGGAACACTATTTTAGCGGCGAGCAGTGCGTTGATTGATGCAGCGTCGAAACCGGCTTCGCGCAATACTTCGACGGTGTGTTCGCCAAGCAGCGGCGGTGGGCGGCTGACAACGCTGTCATTGGCGCAGAACACCGGGGTCACTACCTGACGCAGTGCACCAAGGGTCGGGTGCGTGAGTGTCTCGGTCAGTTGGCTGTGCAGTACCTGCGGGTCGTCGAAGACCTCATCGAGTGTGTTGATCGGGCCGGCGGGTAATCCTGCGTCGACGAACAGCGAGGTCCACTCGCGTTTGCTGCGGGTTTTCAAACGACTTTCCAGAATCTCTCTCAATTCGTCACGACGTTCGACCCTCGCTTCATTGGTGGCGAAGCGCGAATCGTCCGGCAGCTCGGGCAAATCGAGCAGTATGCACAAACGCCCCCACATGGCCGAGGTGATCGGCGCCAGATTGAGCGGGCCATCCTTTGTCTGGAACACGCCGTAAGGTGCAATCACCGAATGGGCGTTACCGGTGCGGCGCGGCACATCCCCCAGGCTGAGGTAGCGTTGGCCGTGCACACTCAGCAACCCGACCAGACTGGCCAGCAGCGACGTGCTGACATGTTGGCCACGCCCGGTGCGCTCGCGCTCGAGCAGCGCGGCCAGCACCGCTGTCACCAGCCACATGCCTGAAGTCAAATCGCCGATGGCGGTGCCGGTGCGTGTCGGGTCGCCATCGACGAAACCGGTCAGGCTCATCAGCCCCGAGTAGCCTTGGGCGATCTGGTCGAAGCCCGGCCAACTGCTCATCGGCCCGTCGGCGCCAAAGGCGTTAATGCTGCCCAATACCAGTCGCGGATTGCGGGCGCTGAGCACCTCATAACCGAGGCCCATGCTTTCCAGCGTGCCAGGTTTGAAGTTCTCGATGACGACGTCGGCGTCATCGATCAACTGCTCGATGGTGGTCAACCCTTCGGGGGTGCGCAAGTCAATGCACATGCCGCGTTTGTTGCGGTTACACGATAAATAGTAGGTGCTCACGCCCCGGTCGAAGGGGCCCCAGGTGCGGCTCATATCGCCAGTCGGGCCGGGCTCGATCTTGATCACATCGGCACCGAGGTCTGCCAGCACCATGGTGCAGAACGGCCCGGACAGTGCGCGACTCAGGTCGACGATTTTCACGCCTTGCAAAGCTTGCATAGGATTCTCCATTGAAGGGTTGAATACCGGCCATTGCACCAAGGCCTTTGAAGCGCCATTCGCCTGTGACGATCGTTAGCGCTTCGTGTTGTGAGACGAGTCTAGGCGCCGTATCTCATAACCTTAAAATATGATATTCCTCTACACTCATCGGAAAATCATATGGCTTGGGAGGTACACATGGACCTGCGCCAGTTGCGGTATTTCATCAAGGTGGTCGAGTGCGGGAACATCACCCGCGCCAGTGAAACGCTGCATATCGCGCAGCCAGCCATCAGTCAGCAGATGCGCAACCTGGAACAGGACATGGGCATGCAACTGCTCGAGCGCAGCGTGCATGGCGTTGTTCCCACGGCGGCTGGACAAACGCTTTATCGGCATGCCATCGAACTGCTGCGCCAGGCCGACGGCACCCACGAACTGCTGCGCCAGGACGCCGAATTCCCGCAAGGCAAAGTCTCGGTCGGCATGCCGTCGAGTACGGCGCGCATGCTGGCAATTCCGCTCGCACGCACGATTCGCAGCCGTTATCCGGGTATCAAGTTGGAATTGATTGATTCTCCGAGCGCCGAACTCGGACGTCTGATCACGGTAGGGCGAGTGGCACTGGCGGTGAATGTCGATGTGGTCGAAACCCGGGGCATGGCTTTCCGGCGGCTGTTAACCGAAACGCTGTACTTGGTGGCGTGGCCGGAGTTTTCATTACCGGATGAACCGGTGTCGATTGAGGCATTGGCGAAGATGCCGCTGGTGCTGCCCTGTGCTCCGAACACCATTCGCAGTCGGGTCGAATTTGCACTGCAGGAGGCCGGCCTGAAATGCGAGGTTGAATTCGAAGCCAATTCCACCGACCTGTTGTTCTCAGCCGTCAAGGCGCAGCTCGGTGTCACGATCCTGCCGTGGGCCGCGGCCCATGTTGAGCTTGTGCAACACAGGCTCAAGCTGGCCAGGATCGATCATCGACTGTTCAAGCGGGATCTTTCGCTGTGCTGGCATGACACGGTTGTAGAGAGCAATGCCGTGCAGAAGGTCAAGTCGACCATTTTCGAGCTGTTCGAGGAGTTCGAGCGGCAGCCGGGGTGGGCAGATGAACTGGTCAAAGGAAAGAACCTCCAAGACTACTGACAGGCTATATTGGGTCGGAAGTAGTCGTTCGTGAGCGGCTGCTTTTGACGATTGCTGCCTGTCGCGAAGGTCTGAAAACGAAAACAGACGAAATTTACGCCACAGAACAAAAAGCCGCTTTTCTCGTCGGACAAAAAAAACGGGCACCTTTGGCGCCCGTTTTCATTCACTCCGCCACCTGCGCCCGCAACCGCCGCCCAATCACATCCATCAAATCACAACCATCCCTCAACGGAATGACCAGCAGCTTGGAAAAGTCCTCCAACACCACGGTGTCGCAACCGAGTTCTGATCGGTAGGCGATGTTTTCCAGCACTTGCGTGACTGTCCGAATACGGTAGTCGGCCATGGCTTGCAGGACGTCGAGGGGGGCTTGGGTGTCGATGAGCAGGGAGGCCGGAACCAGGTCGATTCCGGTGAGGGGCATGTATCTTTCCATAGATGAAACTCCGATCAGTGCAAAGGTTGACTGCCGCTCACTCGTCGCCAAACGAATGGGTGACAGCTGTACGCAGGTTGGCGAACCGGGATCGGAAAACCGGCAGACCCGAAGGTCTCCCGCGCACAGCTGCCATAAAGACAGCTTTGCGAAGGTGCAACAGCATCTGCAAAAAAGCACAGAGCTTTTGCATCCGATCGAACAGGTCGCCAAACCTGGTCGCCATTTGGGCGACGGGGCGGACTATAAGCTTCATCAAGGCCGTGGGCAAGGTGAGGGCTTCTGAGGTTGTCGTAGGATCGCCGATGATGAAACTTCAGACCTTTCACCTCACGTCGCTGGAAATATAAACACAGACCTGAGATGTTCACGGGCCCTTGGATTCAGCCACCCACGCTATCCTTAATCATCGCTCCGGCCGTCGAGATGGACCTTCCCGAATGCAAACCCAACCCCAAAGCCCCCTCTGGAAAACCTACCTGCTGTTCCTCGCCCCCATGGTCCTGTCGAACTTCCTGCAATCCATGTCCGGTACGGTCAACAGCATCTACATCGGCCAGATGCTCGGCACCCAGGCCCTGGCGGCGGTGTCGGGGATGTTCCCCATCGTGTTTTTCTTCATCGCCCTGGTGATCGGCCTCGGTGCCGGCGCGGGTGTGTTGATCGGGCAGGCGTGGGGGGCGCGGGAGACGCATCTGGTGAAGGCGATTGCCGGGGCGACGTTGTTGTTGGGGGTGTTGATCGGGTTGGTGGCGGCGGTGGTGGGGAGCGTGTTTGCGCGGTCGGCGCTGGTGGGGTTGGGGACGCCCGCGGATGTGCTGGACGATGCGGTGGCGTATGCCCATGTGATGTTGTGGATCATGCCGTCGCTGTTGGTGTTCGTGTTGTTCACGCAGTTGCTGCGCGGGGTGAGCGATACGTTGTCGCCGTTGTTGGCGCTGGTGGTGTCGACCTGTGTGGGACTGGCGCTGACACCGGCGTTGATTCGCGGGTGGCTGGGTTTTGCACCGATGGGGATTCAGAGTGCGGCGATTGCCGGGTTGGTGGGTAACCTGGTGGCGATGGGGTTGCTGGCATGGCGCTTGATCGGCAAGGGCCATCCACTGGCGCCGGATCGCGAGTTCTTTGCGGCGATGAAGCTGGACGTGGCGATCCTCGGCAAGGTGCTGCGCATCGGTTTGCCCACCGGGTTGCAGATGGTGGTGTTGTCGCTGTCGGAGTTGGTGATTCTGACGCTGGTGAACCAGCACGGGTCCCAGGCGACGGCGGCGTATGGCGCAGTGACGCAGATCGTCAATTACGTGCAGTTCCCGGCGCTGTCGATTGCGATCACCGCGTCGATTCTTGGCGCCCAGGCGATTGGGGCGGGGCGCATCGAGCGCATCGGGCCGATCCTGAAGACCGGGCTGATGATCAACGTGTGTTTGACCGGTGGTCTGGTGGTGCTCGGGTACTTGTTGTCGAGCTGGTTGCTGGCGTCGTTCCTCACTGAGGAGGCGACACTTGGCATGGCCGAGCACCTGTTGCACATCATGCTCTGGAGCCTGTTGGTGTTTGGTTTCCAGGCGATTATAGGCGGCATCATGCGCGCCAGCGGTACGGTGATGGTGCCGGTGGCGATTTCCATTGTGTGCGTGGTGGGCGTGCAGTTGCCGGCGGCGTATCTGCTGGATGCGAAGTTTGGATTGCAAGGGGTGTGGATGGCGTTTCCGGTGGCGTATCTGGGGATGCTGGTGTTGCAGACGCTGTATTACAAACTGGTGTGGCAGCATCAGAAGATTGAGCGGTTGGTGTAGGCGGAACGCTGCGGGAGGGGCATGCTGTTCACAGGTCCCTTGCCACAAAGCCCCTCGCCACAAAAGGACGGTGTGACTGAAAAAGACAGGCGCTATCGCCTGGGGAGGTTTTCAAATGAGCCCCTTGTCCCATTCCATCCTGCAAGACCGACCAGCAGCCGGGCGGCGTTTGATTGAGCCGTTGCTGCTTTACGCCAATCGCCCCGACGTCATCGTTCTGGCCTTGCCCCGTGGCGGCGTGCCGGTGGCTTATGAGGTGGCCACGGCGCTGAAGGTTCGCCTGGATCTGATGCTGGTGCGCAAGCTCGGCGTGCCGTCCCACCCGGAGTACGCCATGGGCGCGATTGCCAGCGGTGGTATCCAGATTCGTAATGAAGAGGCGCTGCGGGTGCACCCGATTGATCGCGCCGCTTTCGACGCCGTGGTCGAACGGGAAAGCCGCGAGTTGCTACGCCGCGAACAGGTCTACCGTGGCGCGCGACCGGCGGTGCAGCTCAAGGATCAGGTGGTGATCCTGATCGACGACGGCCTGGCCACCGGGGCTTCGATGAGGGCGGCGATCCAGGCGCTGCGGGCGCAGGCCCCATCACGCATCGTGGTGGCGGTGCCGGTGGCGCCGATCGAAACGGTGGAGGCGCTGCGCAGCGAGGTGGATGAGTTGATCTGTCCGCTGATGCCCGAGTGGTTCACGTCGATTGGTCATTGGTACATGGATTTTTCCCAAACCTCGGATGCCGAGGTGATCGACCTGTTGCGGCGGGCGTGGCAACGCGGGGAGTGCGGGTAGCGCTGGCGGCCAGCGGCAGGTGGTCGCAAATCAACGGGTGAGGTGGAATAAACCCCGGTTGTTTGCTTTAGTCCATCTGATACGACCCGACTTGTGCGGCACGCCAACTCAGGACGGGAGCCCTCCCGGAGAGCGTCATGAACCTTCGATCCACGCGTTGCGTCGCTCTGGCCGGCACGTTGGTGTTCGGCCTGGTGCCGTTTGCTGGAGCCGTGGAATACAAGGATGTGAACGCCAGGGCCAGTACCTTGAGCTTCACCTATGAGCAGATGGGGTCGAGAGCCTACGGCACCTTTGGCAAGTTCAAGGCCAAACTGGACTTCGACACCGATAACCCCGGCGCCGCCCATGCCGCGCTGACCATCGACCTGAACAGCATCGACGCTGGCAACAGCGACGCCAACACCGAGCTGCAAAAACCGGCGTGGTTCGACACGGCGACTTATCCGGTGGCGACCTTCGAATCCACGTCCATCAAGGCCCTGGGCAATAACCGCTACACCATCACCGGCAAGCTTTCCCTGCGGGGGCTTACTCGAGAAGTGAGTGTACCGGTGCTGCTCAAATCCGAGAGCGCCATCGGCATTTTCGAGGGCCAACTGGTGCTCAAGCGTGACGACTTCAAGATCGGCGAGGGCGAGTGGGCGGACAGTGTGGTGTCCAACGAGATCAATATCCGCTTCCGGATGGTGGCGCCGCAAAGGTGACTGGGACCTCATCGATAGTTCGTCGGCCAATCATGTGACCATGCTGCCAGGGGGATGGAATGTGGTTTGTCTGATAGACCGAGGTGCCGCCATCGCGGGCAAACCCGCTCCCACAAGGATCTTCAGCAAGCCTATAAATTATGCTCGACGCAGACCCCCTGTGGGAGCGGGCTTGCCCGCGATGGCGGTGTAACAGTCAATACCAAGGCTGAGATCCATCAGGCACTTTGCGGATAGAGCGGACAGTCAACAAAACCCACTTCGGTCCCACCGCACGCTGCACAAAAGAAAAACGCCCGATCCACATTGCATGGGCCGGGCGTCGATCAATCCGCTCTAGTTCGCCTTTATCGGCACCGTCACGGTTTTGCCGAAGGCCGATTTGATGGTCGCCGTCGGGCTAGGCGACGGGCCACTGCCGGCGGTGGTCACCGCTATGTTCCAGCGCGCGCCTGTCGGTGTCTGCGTCAGGACGGCGGCGCCAAGGTTCACCGTACCGGTTGTGGTCGTGGCCGTCGCCGTGATGGTATTGCCCGTGCCACGGGAGGTGGTGCCGGACAGGACCCAATACCAGCGGCTGTTGCTGCGGGCGGTGACGGTGGCGCTGGTGACGATCAGGCTCTCGTTGACCGCTGCCGAGACCGCCACGGACACCGTCGCCGGTGCCGACTCGGCGCCCTTGGCATCGGCGGCCTTATAGGTAAAGGTCGCGGTGAACGGCGCGGGGACCGTGGCCGGTGGTGTGTAGGTCACACGCAGGCCATCGGTGCTGACCACGCCCTTGCCGGAGTCCGGTTGCTCCAGACCCACCACTTTAAGTGGCACGTTACCGTCAGGGTCGCTGTCGTTGGCCAGCACGTTGATGATCACCGGTTGGCCGGTGTTACTGATGGCGTTGTCGGCGTTGGCGACCGGTTTTTGGTTATCGGGGTCCTCGACACGTGTATCGCCAGTGCGGAAGGTCGGCAGCGCGGCGGAATTGACGTAGGTGACGCCGTCCCAGCCGGGCAGGGGGGTTGGCATCAACTGGAACTGGCCCGGATTCTCGACATCCCAGCGCAGCAGCATGGAGGTGTCCTCGTGCTGGGTGTTGTGGCAGTGCTCCATGTAGGTCCCGGCGAACTCGCGGAAGCGGATCGCTATCTCCACGTCCACCGAACTGTCGACTTCTTGCCCGATCCGATAGACGTCCTTGCGCGCCCATTTTTCCCATTCCGGCGGTGCCTTGCCGTCGCGCTTGAGGACGATGCCTTCTTCGAAGTGCACGTGCACCGGGTGGCTCCAGCCGTTGCCGCCGTTGATGATTTTCCACACTTCCAGAGTGCCGTCGCCGGAGAACCCGGCAGCGGTCGGGCCGGTAGCCAGTTGCGGAGCGGCGCTGATGATCCGAGGGTCCATCTGGTAGCCGAAACCGCCGTCGGTCTTGATGGTCCAGGGTTCTTCGTCGGTACCGTCGGAGCGGCCGAAGGTGAACTCGCGATGGCGCGCCGCCTTGAGCGTGGCTTGCACCGTCGGGTCGTCACGGTTGAGGGTCAGCGGGATCATGGTTTTACCCACCGGCTGGCCTGGCTTGGCGGGTTCGTAGTCGGCGGGGTTCATGCTCACGTCCTGGCCGGCATAAGTCTGCACCACCATCTGCATGAACTTGCCCACCACCGGGTCGCCGGCGTCCCATTCCAGCCCTTTGCTGCCCAGCTTGAGCACCGCCTTGTACCTGCCGGACAAGACATCGGCCAGGCTCTGCGATGCAACCTCCGGACCCTTGCCGTCGTGGTGCTCCATCAGGTTGACGAAGTACAGCTTGTCGCCGGTCTTGATCCCGTGTTTCGAGAAGTTGACGATGATGTCGTAACGCTCGGCGATGGCCAGGGTGGGCAGGATGGCGTTGTGGTCCTGCACATCGCCGTCGGCGTCCAGGTCCATGCTCCCGTCGAACGGCACCGCGTGTTCCATGAGGTTGCCGTCGTTGGCGATCATATGGAACGGCACGCGGGTGTAAGACAGGCCGGAACCCGCCGGGCCGGGGAATTCGCCACCGGTACCGGCGATCTCACGCACCAGCGCGATCTTGAAGTAGCGCGACACCGAGCCATTGAGAATGCGGAAACGATAGCTGCGCGCCCGCACGTTCAGGCGCGGCTGGTACTGCCAGTTGACCAGGATCTGATCGCCAAGAAAACCATCGGTGTTGAACGGGTTGAACCACAGTTGGCCATTGGTATCCCAGGCCTTGTCGGCAATCATCAGGTTGACGTCATAGTCGCGGTTGCCCCAGGGCAACGCCGAACCGCTGGGCAGGCGCAGGTTGACGCCGTCTTGCAGCGCTTCGTTGCCACGATCCATGGCGCTGTAGTAGTTCATCATCACCGCGTTGCCCTTGTAGACGTTCTGCGCGGTGAAATCGAGCATGTGGTCGTGGAACCAGTGGGTGCTCATGGCTTCGCGCCAGTCGCCACGGATCTTGATGCTGCCGTTGTCGCAGGTCTTGAAGCCCGGCGTGGCATCGTTGACGAACAGGGTTTCACCCGGCGCGCAGGGGAACGCCGCGCGCGGATCCTGAGCGCTGGTGTTGATGGTGTCGTAACCGGCCAACTGGATCGGCCAGCGATAGTCGTAGTACTGCCCCGGAAAGAAAAACGCATTGGAATAGCCGTCGCTTTCGGCCGGGGAGTGGCCGTTGTGTTCGTGGGTGCTGAGGGTATGCAGGCCGAACCCCATGTTGGCCGACGGATCAATCGGCAGGGCGTTGTAGTGGCGCATCAGCACGGGTTGGCCGTACCGCACCATCAGCAGTT
Source organism: Pseudomonas sp. BF-R-30 (assembly GCF_019956175.1). Lineage (NCBI taxonomy): Bacteria > Pseudomonadati > Pseudomonadota > Gammaproteobacteria > Pseudomonadales > Pseudomonadaceae > Pseudomonas > Pseudomonas sp. BF-R-30. Next base: position 32,212 of record NZ_JAHBDE010000045.1, read on the forward strand.
TTGGCGGAAAGGTGCCGTCGAAAGTCCAGAGCGCCTTGTGGTTCTGAATCGGCATGTTGGGGTGAAAACGGGTGTCGATACCTTTGGTGGTGCCTGTTATGACCGGGGTGTCCGAGGTCTGGTTGTAGAGCCCGCCCGGCCCGAACTCACCGACGGCGTAGTTGTGCAGCTGCCGGCGGTCGCGCATGCCGCCGTTGAGCTTGGCGCCGGCTTGAGCGGTCTTGAAGGCGACCTGTGGGTAGAACTCGTTCCAGCGCTGGTGCGACCAGCCTTTTCCTGGCGGACGACCTTCGGCCGGCGAGCCCACCGGATGGCGGTTGAGGAAGGCTTCGATCTGCGCTTTCCACGGGTTGCGGTCCAGCACGTTGGAATACTGCGCCGGAAACGGGTACAGCCCCGGCTGGCGCATGAAGGCTTCCAGCGCCGCGGCCGAAGGGCCGCTGCGGGCGATGTTGTTCGGGTCTTGCGTGGGCGCCGGGCCGACGATCGGAACCGGGAAGGTCAGGGGCGGTGCCGGCAGTGTCGGGTCGAGTTTTTCCGTGCCGAATTCTTCGAACAGCAGCAGTTGCTGAGTGTACGGCTGGGCCCCGAACAATGGGCTGGGCTTGCCGTTGGTGGGGATTTTGAAGGATGTCTGCAGGGCTGGCGGCAGCACGTTGTCGGTCGTTGGCGTGGTGCGGGTGCCGTACACACCATTGGGCAGGGCGTAGGAGCCCTGGTTGGTGGGAGGCATGGTCTCTATGGCATCCAGCGCGGCCTGGGGGTCGGCCGGCGGGTTGGTATACGCCGACGGATCTGTTGGCGGCGGCGGGCTGACATCGTCAAGCGGTGCTGCGTTGACGATGCCGAGGCTGACGTTGATCAGCATCACAGCGGCGATGCCCGGTTTGCTGAAAAAGCCGAGCGATTTGAGGTCAGTTTTGTTTTTCATCTTTTTTCCTCGGGACGCGTCGGTGTGGCTGACGTTCGCAAAACGCTGGACGCAATAGGTGTGCCAATCGCGGGGAAATTTGGGGGAAACAAAAAACTGTTTGATATCAAAAGGCTGGCGGTTTGGGTTTTGGTCCTGATGGCGCAGTAGGTGGGAATCCTCAACGTTGGGGGCTTTCACCCACCCGTTCTCCCCGTTCATACCCGAGGTCGGTGTGGTGGTAACCGCTTTCGCGAGCAGGCGAGCTCCCACAGCAGATTGAGGTGTGGGCAATACCGCTGTCCCCTGAAGGAGCAGGCCTGATCGCGAAGAGGCAAGTTCATCCAGCACAATGTGTGCCGGACTCACTGTTGTCGGCCTTGAAAATGATGCGCATGGCTCAAGGAGGGTGGATGTCTGTCCATCACCTTCGGACCGGACGTGCCGGGCGCGCTATGATAGGCGGCCCTTGCCTCCCGGAGCCTGTCACCGCAATGCCCCTGATCAGCCATTTCAAAACCCCGTGCCCCGAGCACATCAATAGCCAGATCCTGCAGATGGTGGTCGACAACCTGACCGACATCAGCATGGTCGCGATCCCGCCCAGCAACCTGCTGTACAACCTCTATCAATACGCGATCGGCTATGAGGTGCACCTGTATCTGGAAGCGCTGAACGGTGAAAAAGGCATTGCCGTGGAGTTGATCGTCGCCACGGACGAAGACGACCCGCAAAAGGTAACGGGCTTTGTGCTGTACCTGCCGGTGCAGGACGACCCCGAGGCCTGCGGCGTGGCGTACATGGCAGTGCAGGCCGAGTATCGGCGCCAGGGCGTGGCCCGGCGGATGCTGCGGGAAATGGTCGGTCGCTACCCCCATGCCGAGCTGACCTGCGCGGTGGCCAAGGTGCCGTATTTCGAGGCGATGGGCTTTGGGGTGGTGGGCGTGCGTGCGACCCAGGTGTTGATGAACACTCGCGACCACGCTACCGCTGGCTTGATGGCGCTGCTGGATGTGGCGTCGATCTACAGCTCGCTGGAAGTGCGGCAGATTCATACCTACCTGCTGCAAAAGCATGGCAAGCGGGCCATGACCGACGCGGAAAAACAGCGCGACCGGCATCTGGACCAGCTGACGCGCAAGGCTCAGGCGTTTGTGCGGGGGCGGTTGGGTGACGATGCGGTGCCGGCCGCTGGCCCTCGATTGCGCCTGGTCTGATCGCACTCTCCTGAACCCCCACAAATCCCCCTGTGGGAGCGAGCTTGCTCGCGATGAGGCCGCGTCAGTCGACATTTACTGTGGTTGACCCCACCGCTATCGCGAGCAAGCTCGCTCCCACAATGAACAGTGTTGGTTTTCAGAGGTAAAAAAAGAGCCTCAAAGCTCTTGATGGGGAGGAAGTGGAGCCGTGAGGCTCAAGATGCGCATGAAACAAGTGGTGAGCTTGGTAGGGGTTCAGTTCACTCACCACCTACGCAGCGGCTTGCGCAAGCAAGCGGCTGCGTAAGTTCATCCTAAAAAGACCGAGTGTTTCACTCAAGTACCGCTAGTCGCATCCCCCGGCCAGCCGGCGCAGCGCAACGCCTTGAGCAAGGTTTCGGCATCCAGCCCCGGCACCCCATGCCCGTTGCCTTCGGCGGTGTCGGCGGCGAGCAGGGCATTGATGATGGCTTCTTCCACGGCTTCGGTGGCGGCCAGGAACAGCTCGCTGATGTGGTCGTTGTTGACCATGCTCAGATTGTGGGTGGTCGGTGCTTTCTTGCTCTCGTAGGCAGCCGGTGGCACGTGATCGTTACCGGTGGCGAAGGCGATGAAGATGTCGCCGCTGTGGTCTTCATTGCCGCCGCCCGTGCGGGCCAGGCCGAGGCTGGCGCGCTGGGCCAGGCGTGTGCACTGGTGCGGCAGCAACGGCGCATCGGTGGCCAGGCAGACCACGATCGAACCCATGCCCGGATGGGGCAAAGAGGCCTTGAGGAACGGCGAATCGACCTGTTCCATGTAGCGCCCGACCGGGTAGCCATCGACGCGCAACTCATTGCGAATGCCGTGGTTGGCCTGGACAATCGCCCCCACTGTCCAGCCGCCCTGGGCACTGTTCAAGCGGCGCGACGCGGTGCCGATGCCGCCCTTGAATTCGTGGCAGATCATGCCGCTGCCACCGCCGACATTGCCTTCGGCCACCGGTCCGCCCGCCGCCGAACGCACGGCCTGGGCCACGTGTTCCGGCTTCACGTGAAAACCGTTGATGTCGTTGAGCAGGCCGTCGAAGGTTTCCAGCACCACTGGCATATTCCAGTAGAGGCGCCCGTCATCCGGCTGCTGCTCGCGGTCGAGCACGATCAGCGCGTCGCGCACCACGCCCAGGCTGTGGGTGTTGGTGAAGGCGATGGGGCTGGTCAGCAAGCCTGCCTCGCGTATCCACTCCAGCCCCGTGGCATCGCCGTTGCCGTTGAGCACATGCACGCCGGCAAAGCAGGGTTGCTGACTGGTGGAACCGGCGCGCGGTTCGATGACGGTGACGCCAGTGAGGATGTCGCGGCCATTGGCCGTGCGACCTCGTACGTCGCTGTGGCCGACCCGTACGCCGGGGACGTCGGTGATGGCATTGAGCGGGCCGGGTTGCAGTTGGCCGATCGGGATGTTCAGGTCGCGGGCGCGTGGTTTCATGGTTTTTCTCATCTTCGATTCGTGGCAGAAAAAATTGGTGGGGCACTGCAGTTTCTTGTGGGAGCGGGCTTGCTCGCGAAAGCGTCGTATCAGTCGCCAATAATGTTGGCTGGCACACCGCTTTCGCGAGCCAGCCC
>NZ_JAHBDE010000046.1:0-32982 GCF_019956175.1 Pseudomonas sp. BF-R-30
GGCATAGCCAACATTGATGTATCAGACAGACCGCTTTCGCGAGCAAGCCCGCTCCCACAGGGGTATTGCGATCGCATTTTTCTTTCGAGGCACCCAGATAGTCGTCAAGATTATGTGACAGGCAAAGCGTTTTTCAAACCAGGAAATCTCAATAGTTGCGCGACCTCGAGCAATTCGTAACGAAAACTTTACGAATATCGAGGGATTTTCCTGCGCGCGACGCTGAGCACCTGCTGCAACAATGCAATCCTTGGGGTATTTCTAGGTCCATAGCAGTACATAACAAGAACGAAATCCCCTAGCAGGAGAGCAGCATGAAGCAGACGCAATACGTGGCTCGCGAGCCCGATGCGCAAGGTTTTATCGACTACCCCGCCGAAGAACACGCGGTGTGGAACACGCTGATCACTCGTCAACTGAAAGTGATTGAAGGGCGTGCGTGCCAGGAGTACCTGGACGGTATCGAAAAACTCGGTCTGCCCCACGACCGCATTCCTCAACTCGGCGAAATCAACAAGGTCCTCGCTGAAACCACCGGCTGGCAGGTAGCCCGGGTTCCCGCACTGATTCCCTTCCAGACCTTTTTCGAATTGCTGGCCAGCAAGCAGTTTCCGGTGGCGACCTTTATTCGTACCCGCGAAGAACTGGACTACCTGCAAGAGCCGGACATTTTCCACGAGATCTTCGGTCACTGCCCGCTGCTGACCAACCCGTGGTTCGCCGAATTCACCCACACCTACGGCAAGCTCGGCCTCAAGGCGTCCAAGGAAGAACGCGTGTACCTGGCGCGCCTGTACTGGATGACCATCGAGTTCGGCCTGCTCGACACCCCGCAAGGCCAGCGCATCTACGGCGGCGGCATCCTGTCCTCGCCGAAAGAGACCGTCTACAGCCTGTCGAACGAGCCTGAACACCAAGCCTTCGACCCGCTGGAATGCATGCGCACGCCTTACCGCATCGACATCCTGCAACCCCTGTATTTCGTTCTGCCGAACCTCAAGCGCCTGTTCGACCTGGCCCACGAAGACATCATGGGCATGGTCAAGCAAGCGATGCAGATGGGTCTGCACACGCCGAAATTTCCGCCAAAGGCCGCGTGAACCGCGACTTTTGCTGACAAGTGAGTCTGTCAGTCACCGTCGCTTTGGTTTAGCGTGACGGCACTGTCGACCGATATAAAAACACTCGATTACAGGAAACACACCATGTCCACTTTGAACCAAGCCCATTGCGAAGCCTGCCGCGCCGACGCCCCACAAGTCAGCGACGAAGAACTGCCGATCCTGATCAAGCAGATCCCGGACTGGAACATCGAAGTACGTGACAGCGTCATGCAGCTGGAAAAGGTCTTCCTGTTCAAGAACTTCAAGCACGCCCTGGCGTTCACCAACGCCGTCGGCGAAATCTCCGAAGCCGAGGGCCATCACCCAGGCCTGCTGACCGAGTGGGGCAAAGTGACCGTGACCTGGTGGAGCCACTCGATCAAGGGCCTGCACCGCAACGATTTCATCATGGCCGCGCGCACTGACGAAGTGGCGAAGGACGCTGAGGGGCGCAAGTAATGCATTTCGACGCCATCGGTCGAGTGCCTGGCGACCCGATTCTGGGCCTGATGGAGGCCTACGCGCAGGACCCGAACCCGCGCAAATTCGATTTGGGCGTGGGTGTCTACAAGGACGCCCAGGGCCTGACGCCGATTCTCGAGTCGGTGAAGCTTGCCGAGCAGCGCCTGGTGGATCACCAGTCCACCAAGACCTACATCGGTGGTCACGGCGAACCGGCGTTCGGCAAAGCGATCAATGAGCTGGTGCTGGGTGCCGACTCGAAGCTGATCAGCGCACAACGCGCCGGCGCCACCCAGACTCCGGGCGGCACTGGGGCGTTGCGCCTGAGCGCGGACTTCATCGCCCAGTGCCTGCCAGGGCGTGGCGTGTGGTTGAGCAACCCGACCTGGCCGATCCACGAAACGATTTTTGCGGCAGCCAAGGTCAAGGTCAGCCACTACCCGTACGTGGGCAGCGACAACCGTCTCGACGTCGACGGCATGCTGGCGGCGCTCAACGAAGCGCCCAAGGGTGACGTGGTCTTGCTGCACGCCTGCTGCCACAACCCGACGGGTTTCGACCTGTCCCAGGATGACTGGCAACGGGTGCTGGAGGTAGTACGCAAGCGTGAATTGCTGCCGCTGATCGACTTCGCGTATCAAGGATTCGGCGATGGGCTGGAACAGGATGCCTGGTCGACCCGGCTGTTCGCCGCCGAGTTGCCGGAACTGCTGATCACCAGTTCCTGCTCAAAGAATTTCGGCCTGTACCGCGACCGCACCGGCGCGCTGATTGTCTGCGCGAAAACCGCCGACAAGCTGGTGGATATCCGCAGCCAACTGGCCAACATCGCCCGCAACCTGTGGTCGACGCCGCCGGATCATGGCGCTGCCGTTGTAGCGACCATCCTCGGTGATCCAGAGCTGAAACGCCTGTGGGCCGACGAAGTTGAAGCGATGCGCCTGCGTATCGCCCAACTGCGCAGCGGTTTGGTGGAAGCGCTGGAGCCTCACGGTTTGCGCGAGCGATTTGCCCATATTGGCGTGCAACGCGGGATGTTCTCCTACACCGGCCTGTCGCCTGAGCAAGTGAAGAACCTGCGCGATCATCACAGCGTGTACATGGTCAGCTCGGGCCGGGCCAACGTGGCCGGCATTGATGCCACGCGCCTGGACTTGCTGGCCGAGGCGATTGCCAGCGTCTGCAAGTAATCCTCGGGCACTGCAATCCCCCTGTGGGAGCGAGCTTGCTCGCGATAGCGGTCTATCAGTCAACATCATCGTTGAATGACACTCCGCAATCGCGAGCAAGCTCGCTCCCACATTTGCTTCTGCGTCATTGTTACTTATCTGTCTATACAACCCCATCCGTCGAAACAAATGGATATAAAAGTCCGTTTGTCATTTTCAGTGCTGTATCCTGCCAAGGCTTTTTTAAAGCGCGGATCTACCAGATCTATCAACAGACTTAGCGAGGAGCGCAACCATGCACGAGATTCCTAATCTCCCCTTCCCAAGCCTGCACGTACCTGAGCAGACGACCACGCAGCAAGCCGGAGCCCAACAGCCCGAGCCGAAAGAAGCCACTGACAGCCGCCAGGCTGACAGAGAAGACTGAAACACCCGCCGTACAGACCGTGTGGAAAGCGCTACCATGCGCTTTCCACACTGCCTGAAACGAGAACTTTCCATGACCGATGAATTCAGCGAAGCGCAGGCCAGCGTCCTGATCGGCACCGCCGAGAAAATGATCGAGATCTGGAATCGCCTCTCTCCCGAGAAACAAGCCGCTTTGCTCGCCCGCTTCGGCACCCAGGAAAATGCGCTGGCCGCCCTGGTCACCACGCAACTGGTCGCTCCCGTCAAAGCTGAATGACACCGCCCGGTAAATAGTTTTACTTTTTCACAACCGACGACCGTCCACACCGCTATCATAAGCAGCCTATCTATCCTGCTTTACCGTGGACCTTTACCCATGCCTGAAAACCAGCGCCCCCTGGCGGTCACGCTGCAAGTCGTTTCCATCGTCCTTTTCACCTTCATTGGCTACCTGAACATCGGCATCCCCCTGGCCGTATTGCCCGGTTACGTCCACAGCGACCTGGGCTTCGGCGCGGTGATCGCGGGTCTGGTGATCAGCGTGCAATACCTGGCCACCCTGCTCAGCCGCCCCTATGCCGGGAAGATCATCGACAACAAGGGCAGCAAACTGGCTGTGATGTATGGCCTGGCCGGTTGCGGCTTGAGCGGTGTGTTCATGCTGCTCTCGGCCTGGACCCAGAGCCTGCCGACCTTGAGCCTGATCAGCCTGTTGATCGGCCGCCTGGTGCTCGGCAGCGCCGAAAGCCTGGTGGGCTCGGGCTCGATTGGCTGGGGCATCGGCCGGGTCGGCGCGGCGAACACCGCCAAGGTCATTTCCTGGAACGGTATCGCCAGCTATGGCGCACTGGCTGTCGGCGCGCCCCTGGGCGTGCTGCTCGTCCATCAACTGGGCTTGTGGAGCATGGGGGTGAGCATTGTATTGCTGGCCGTTCTCGGCCTGCTGCTGGCCTGGCCGAAAACCGCCGCACCGATCGTTGCCGGTGAGCGCCTGCCGTTCATGCATGTGCTGGGGCGAGTCTTCCCCCACGGTTGCGGCCTGGCCCTGGGCTCCATCGGCTTCGGCACCATTGCCACCTTCATCACCTTGTATTACGCCACGCAACACTGGGACAACGCGGTGCTGTGCCTAAGCCTGTTCGGCGCCAGCTTCATCGGCGCGCGCTTGCTGTTCGGCAACCTGATCAACCGCCTCGGCGGCTTTCGCGTGGCCATTGCCTGCCTGTCAGTGGAAACCCTGGGATTGCTCCTGCTGTGGCTGGCACCGGATGCCCATTGGGCACTGGCGGGTGCGGCGCTGAGCGGCTTCGGCTTTTCGCTGGTGTTTCCGGCACTGGGCGTGGAGGCGGTCAACCTGGTCCCGGCCTCCAGCCGTGGTGCAGCGGTCGGCGCCTATTCGCTGTTCATCGACTTGTCGCTGGGGATCACCGGGCCGCTGGCCGGGGCGATTGCCGCCGGGTTCGGGTTCGCTTCGATCTTCCTGTTCGCCGCCCTCGCCGCGCTCAGCGGTTTGATGCTGAGCCTATACCTGTACCGGCAGGCGCCGAAGCAACGCGAAGCGCGGGACGCCCGCTAGAAGTCGACCTTGCCGCGCCCGGCCTTGATGTTGCCGCGCTTGCTCTTGGATTCGAGGCGACGGGTCTTCGAGCCGAGGGTCGGCTTGGTCGGACGGCGCTTTTTCTCGACCTTGGTGGCGCTGAGGATCAACTCGGTCAGCCGCAACAGCGCATCGGCGCGGTTCTGCTCCTGCGTCCGGTACTGCTGGGCCTTGATGATCAACACACCGTCGCTGGTGATGCGACTGTCGCGCAGCGCCAGCAGCCGCTCCTTGTAGAACTCGGGCAAGGACGACGCCGGAATGTCGAAGCGCAGGTGCACGGCGCTGGAAACCTTGTTGACGTTCTGCCCACCCGCGCCCTGGGCTCGAATGGCCGTCAACTCGATCTCGGCATCCGGCAGTTGCACGTTGTTGGAAATCACCAGCATGGAAAAGCGTCCGTATTCAGAGTGTGCAGGATACCGCGAATAGATGGGAGGAATCCGGACCTTGTGGGAGCGAGCTTGCTCCGGGCGGCGTTCCGACGAATGCGGAGTGTCAGTCGACTTGAATGCTGACGGTTAAACCGCTTTCGCGAGCAAGCCCGCTCCCACAAAGGGATTTATGTGAACCCCGAAAACAACAAACCCGGCACATGGCCGGGTTCGTTGTTTCTGCGCTCTGCGTTTACTTCGCCGCAGAGCCGGCAACCTGCAGTGCCTGTTGCGCACTGCGCTTGTTCTTGATGCCGTAGCAGACCCACATGAACACGAGCCACACCGGAATCGCGTACACCGATGTCTGGATCCCCGGAATCAACAACATCACACCAAGGATGAACAACACGAACGCCAGGCAGATGTAGTTGCCGTACGGATACCACAAGGCCTTGAACAGTGGCGTTTGTTTTGTCTTGTTCATGTGTTGGCGGAACTTGAAGTGCGAGTAGCTGATCATCGCCCAGTTGATCACCAGGGTGGCCACCACCAGCGACATCAGCAGTTCCAGCGCGCTGTGCGGAATCAGGTAGTTCAGCAGTACCGCGATCAGAGTCACGGCGGCCGAGGCCAGGATCGAGCGCACCGGCACACCGCGCTTGTCGATCTTCGCCAATGCCTTTGGCGCATCGCCTTGCTCGGCCATCCCCAGCAGCATGCGGCTGTTGCAGTAGGTGCCGCTGTTGTACACCGACAGCGCAGCGGTCAGGACCACGAAGTTGAGGATGTGCGCGGCGGTATTGCTGCCCAGCATCGAGAACACTTGCACGAACGGGCTGCCGCTATAGGAATCACCGGAAGCGTTCAGGGTGGTCAGCAAGCTGTCCCACGGCGTCAACGACAGCAGGATCACCAATGCACCGATGTAGAAAATCAGGATCCGGTAGATCACCTGGTTGATCGCTTTCGGAATCACGGTTTTCGGCTTGTCGGCTTCGGCAGCGGTGAAACCGAGCATTTCCAGGCCACCGAAGGAAAACATGATGAAAGCCATGGCCATCACCAGACCCGTGACACCGTTCGGGAAGAAGCCACCGTGGGACCACAGGTTGCTGACCGCAGCTTGCGGGCCGCCATTGCCACTGACCAGCAGGTAGCTGCCCAGAGCGATCATGCCGACGATCGCCACGACCTTGATGATCGCAAACCAGAACTCGGCCTCGCCAAAGACTTTGACGTTGGCCAGGTTTATGGCGTTGATCAGCACGAAGAAGGCAGCTGCGGAGGCCCAGGTCGGGATGTCCGGCGCCCAGTAGTGGATGTATTTGCCGACCGCGGTCAGCTCGGACATACCCACCAGAATGTACAGGATCCAGCAGTTCCAGCCCGACAGGAAGCCGGCAAAGCCGCCCCAGTACTTGTGCGCGAAGTGACTGAAGGAGCCGGCCACCGGATCTTCGACGATCATTTCACCCAGTTGGCGCATGATCATGAAGGCGATGAAGCCGCAGATGGCGTAGCCGAGGATCATCGACGGGCCGGCGGATTTCAGCACCCCGGCCGAGCCGAGGAACAAGCCGGTACCGATCGCGCCACCGAGGGCGATCAATTGAATGTGGCGATTTTTCAGGCCGCGTTTCAGCTCGCCTGATTGCGGGTTTTGTCCACTCATGAAAAGGGTCTCACGCAAGGTTTGATGATGTTCAGTAGACGTTGCTGCTCAAGAAAGGCGTTAAGCGGCACCGATCAAACCCCAGCGCAGGCACCAGGAGTTCAGCGTAATTACAACGGTCATGCGTCACCTGTTTGTTTTTATCTGTGACGAAATCGAACCCGACACGCTCGTGACGCGACGGAGTGAACAAGGCGGATAGCCCTGAGGGTTGCGCAGATGCGCAGGAGGTCACAGGTAAAACGCGGCGCATTGTACACCTGTAACCCCCTGCTGCCAGACCCGCTGGACAAGCGTGTCTATGGCCGGGATTGCCTGTGTCCGCCCCGAGAGGCTCGGGCGGCTGCAAAAAATGGGTCAGATCCTTGCGGATCATCGACGGGAAAGGCAGGAAAACCGCCTCTCGCGGAGAGATGGAGTTGGATTGCGGCGTTCATTGCGCCTCCTTTTTGTTATGCACCTGCACGACAGGCATGGCACGCATCTGACCCTGCATGACGTGTTGAAACAAGCGGGCTAGAAGGCTGGAAGGAGGATAGAAGGCGCTGATGCGTAAGCGTTTTCTTACGGCATACGGGGATAACCGAATCCACGGGGTTAATCGGCGGATTTCGTCAGGATTTCTTTACAGCGTGTAATTTTGATTTTCCACTTCGGACATCTCTTTGCTTCGACTGGCGCTTTCGCGAGCAAGCCCGCTCCCACAATGAATTGCATTTCGACCAAACAACTCCGCCCCCTGTGGGAGCGGGCTTGCTCGCGAAGGCGGCAACAAAATCAACAAAGACATAAAGCCAGGCAAAAAAAAACGCCAACCCGAAGGTTGGCGTTTTTGACTTGTCGCTAACAGCTTACCGCTGCCTCACTCCGGCTTGCGACGACCGAAGCCTGGACGCTGGCCGGAACCGGCCGGTGCGCCACGGCGTTTGCCCGATGGCGTGTCACCGTCGACCAGCTTGATCCCCGGACGCTTCGGCGCAGGCTTGGCCGGGCGCTTGGTGTCGGCCGGGCGATCGGCTACCGGCGTACCACGACCTTCGCCACGCTCGGTACGGCCGTTGGCCGGACGTGGCGTACGTGGAGCGCGTTCGCCGTCCTGACGGGCAGCAGGCTTGCGCCCTGGACGCTCGCCTTCGATCTGCGGCTCGCGGCTGGCACGAGGCGCGGCAGGTGCGGCGGCTGCACCAGTGGCTGGACGCAGGGTACGAACGCGCTCGGTCTTGGCCATCGGACGCGACGACTTGCGCTGCATCCGGTCAAGCTTGTCCTTGCTCTTGGCGTTCATCTGCGGCATCGCGACCGGCGTCAGGCCGACCTCGGCACTCAGGATGTCGACTTCGTACTGGCTCATTTCGCGCCAGCGGCCCATCGGCAGATCGGAGTTGAGGAACACCGGGCCGAAACGCACGCGCTTCAGACGGCTGACCACCAGGCCCTGGGATTCCCACAGGCGACGAACTTCGCGGTTACGACCTTCCATCACCACGCAGTGATACCAGTGGTTGAAACCTTCACCGCCTGGCGCCTGCTTGATGTCGGTGAACTTGGCCGGGCCGTCTTCAAGGACAACACCAGCCTTCAGGCGCTCGATCATCTCGTCATCGACTTCACCACGCACACGTACCGCGTATTCACGGTCCATTTCGTAGGAAGGGTGCATCAGGCGGTTGGCCAGCTCACCATCGGTGGTGAACATCAGCAGACCGGTGGTGTTGATGTCCAGACGACCGATGTTGATCCAGCGTCCCTCTTTAGGGCGCGGCATCTTGTCGAACACGGTCGGACGGCCTTCCGGGTCGACACGGGTGCAGATCTCGCCGTCGGGCTTGTTGTACATGATCACGCGGCGGACCGACTCGGCAGCCTCTTCGCGCTTGATCACCTTGCCATCGATGGTGATGGCGTCGTGCATGTCGACGCGCTGGCCAAGGGTGGCGTCTTTGCCGTTGACCTTGATGCGGCCGTGGCTGATCCAGGCTTCCACGTCACGGCGCGAGCCGACGCCGATACGGGCGAGGACTTTCTGCAGTTTTTCGCCTGCTGGGCCGATTGGCTGGTCGTCTTGCTGGTCTTTGATACTCATCTGGGCACCTCCCGGTGTGGTCTGAAAACTGGGTACTTGGGCGAAGGGATCGCCGAAGGGTCGCGAATCATACGCGCATGAGGGCGTTTGCGCATCAGAGACTAGCTGATCAAGGCAAGGTTATTTGTTTTTCCGCCGACCGGTGACATGTGACTTACCACCATGACCTTGTGGGAGCGGGCTTGCTCGCGAATGCGTCAGGTCAGCCAACAAAGATGTCGACTGACACGCCCTCTTCGCGAGCAAGCCCGCTCCCACAATGGATCTCCATAGTTCTCAAGAATCGTATCAATCTTCGAACTGGCGCCGTTCGGCCTCGATGGCTTCGGCCAGGGCCTGGGCTTCGGCTTCTTCGTCCGACAGTTCGGGCTCGGGTTTCGGCTGTTCGAGAGCGGCAACGGCGGCCAGGAGTTTTTCCCGGGCTTCGGCGACGCCGAGGATGTCGTCTTCTTGCTCCGGTTCAATTTCCGGTTCAGGCTCGGGCTGTGCCGCTTCGACTTCTGGCTCGATAACCGACTGTTCCGGATCGAATTCAGGCGACGCCCCATCACGCAGCAAATCGTCGAAATCGGTCTTGATCCCCTCCTCCATGCTGTCCAGCTCCAGCAGCAGCGTGTGGAAACTGGTTTCTTCCTTGGGTTCTTCCGGTTCGGCACTGGCGTCGGCCAGTTCCTGCAGGGCTGCCGGTACCGGGGCATCATCGAAGTCGAGCACCGGATCCGGTTCCAGCTCGCGCAGTTCCGCCAGCGGTGGCAGGTCGTCGAGGTTCTTCAGGTTGAAGTGATCGAGGAACGCCTTGGTGGTGGCGAACATCGCCGGCTTGCCGGGCACATCGCGGTAGCCGACGATGCGGATCCACTCGCGTTCCATCAAGGTCTTGACGATATTGCTGTTGACCGCCACGCCCCGCACGTCTTCGATTTCACCGCGGGTGATCGGCTGGCGATAGGCAATCAGCGCCATGGTTTCCAGCATGGCACGGGAGTAACGCTGCGGGCGCTCTTCCCACAGACGCCCGACCCAAGGCGCATACTTCTCGCGAATTTGCAGGCGATACCCCGAGGCCACTTCCTTGAGTTCAAACGCGCGGCCATCGCAGGACTTGGCGAGAATCGTCAGGGCCTTCTTGAAGACCGGCGGTTCCGGGCGCTCGCCTTCCTCGAAGAGTTCGAACAGGCTTTCCAAAGATTGCGGCTTTCCCGAGGCCAACAGAAAGGCTTCAAGCAAGGGTGCCAGATCACGGGGTTCAGTCAGGTTCATGTTTCGACTCGTTATTCGGCTCGGGCTCGCACGTGGATCGCGGCAAATGGCTCATTCTGCACCAGCTCGACCAGGGATTCCTTGACCAATTCAAGGATCGCCATGAAGGTCACCACCACCCCCAGGCGCCCTTCTTCAGCGGTGAACAGCTCGACAAACGGTACGAAACCGCCGCCCTTGAGGCGCTCCAGCACATCGCTCATGCGTTCGCGGGTCGACAGCGCTTCGCGGCTGACCTGATGGCTTTCGAACATGTCGCCACGGCGCAACACCTCGGCCATGGACAGCAGCAGCTCTGACAAGCGCACATCCGGCAACAGCTTGCGCGCCCGGGCCTCCGGGGCGTCCAGCTTGGGCACCACCACATCACGGCCGACGCGACTCAGGCCGTCGATGCCTTCGGCGGCAGCCTTGAAACGCTCGTATTCCTGCAAGCGGCGGATCAGTTCGGCGCGCGGATCTTCCTCTTCGTCTTCGACGGTTTCGGCCCGTGGCAGCAGCATCCGCGACTTGATCTCGGCCAGCATCGCGGCCATCACCAGGTATTCGGCGGCCAGCTCGAGGCGCACCGACTGCATCAACTCGACGTAGCCCATGTACTGGCGAGTGATTTCCGCCACCGGGATGTCGAGGATGTTGATGTTCTGTTTGCGGATCAGATACAGCAGCAGGTCGAGCGGGCCTTCGAACGCCTCGAGAAAGACTTCGAGGGCATCTGGCGGGATGTACAGGTCCAGCGGCATTTCCATGACCGCCTGGCCATAGACCATGGCGAAGGGCAGTTCCTGCTGGGCTCCGGCCTGACTGTCGACGGGTTCTACTGCGGACATCTAGGCCTCGACCATGAACGGCGCAGGGTCGCCGCAACCAACGCGAATGACTTCCGGCTCGCCGTCGGCGAGGCTGATCACGGTGGACGCCTTGATCCCGCCGAAACCGCCGTCGATGATCAGATCGACCTGATGTTCGAGCAACTGGCGCATTTCGTGCGGATCGCTCAACGGATCTTCATCGCCTGGCATGATCAGGGTTACGCTCATCAACGGTTCGCCCAGTTCAGCCAGCAGCGCCAGGGCAATCGGGTGGCTCGGCACACGCAGGCCGATGGTGCGCTTCTTCGGGTGCAACAACAGCCGCGGCACTTCGCGGGTGGCGTTGAGAATGAAGGTATACGGCCCCGGCAGATGGGCCTTGAGAATGCGGAAAGTGCCGGTGTCGATCTTGGCGAACAGCCCCAGTTGCGACAGGTCGCTGCAAATCAGCGCGAAGTTGTGCTTTTCATCCAGCTGCCGCAGACGCCGAACGCGCTCCACGGCTACCTTGTCGCCGATCTGGCAACCTATGGCGTAGGAAGAGTCCGTGGGATAAATCACCACCCCGCCCTTGCGGATGATCTCGACCGCCTGTTTGATCAGACGCGCTTGCGGGTTTTCCGGATGAATCTGGAAAAATTGACTCACATTCTCTACCTGTTCAGACGGCGGCAATAATTGGGTCATGTTTGAATCGACACCATAGCGGTGGCAGATCCTCCGGGAGTGGCCGGTATTCACCGATCTCCGACCAGCCCCCGGGGCCATGAAAATCACTGCCGGCACTGACCAGCAGACCGAACTCGCGGGCCAGAATGGCCAGGCTGCCCACTTGCTCGGCAGGCTGGTAACCATTGACCACTTCGATGGCGTGGCCCCCTGCTTGAATATAGTCGGCAATCAGGCGACGTCGCTTGCTGCGCGTGAATTCATAGTGCCATGGGTGTGCCAGACTGACCCAGGCCTTGGCCGCGCGCAGGGTTTCGACGGTTTCCTCCAGGGTCGGCCAGTGTTGCTTGACGTCGCCCAGCTTGCCGGCGCCCAGCCATTTGCGGAACGCCTCGGCGCGATCCTTGACGAAACCTTCACGTACCATCCAGTCGGCGAAATGCGGGCGAGCCGGCGCGTTACCGCTGTCGCCCAGCTCCTGCTGGATCTCCCGGGCGCCATCCAGCGCCCCCGGCATGCCTTTGAGCGCCAGTTTGCGGCTGATTTCCTCGGAGCGTAGCCAGCGGCCATCATGCAATCTGGCGATGGCCTCGACCAACGGCGCGGCGTTGACGTCAAAACCGTAGCCCAGGATATGAATGGTCGCGCCGCCCCAGGTGCAGGACAATTCGACGCCGTTGACCAGTTGCATCCCCAGCGCGGTAGCCGCGTGCCGGGCCTCGTCGAGGCCCTCAAGGGTGTCGTGATCGGTCAAGGCCAGGACTCGCACGCCTTTCTCGAACGCCCGCGCCACCAGAACCGCAGGCGCCAGGGCGCCATCGGAGGCCGTGCTATGGCAGTGCAAATCAACATTCACAGGGCTTTGTAACCTCAAATCAGCTGGCGCTATCGCGCGCCCATATGTTTGTTATTATGCCGCCACATCCTGCTTCTGGCTGCCACTGTGAAACAATTCATCGATTTCATCCCGCTACTGCTGTTTTTCATCGTCTTCAAAATCGACCCACAGGTCGTCGACATCGCCGGTCATGAGATCACTGTAGGCGGTATTTACAGCGCCACCGCGATGCTGATCGTCAGTTCACTGGTGGTCTACGGCACACTGTTCATCAAGCAGCGCAAGCTGGAGAAGAGCCAGTGGCTGACCCTGATCGCCTGCCTGGTCTTCGGCAGCCTGACGCTCGCGTTCCACAGCGAGACGTTCCTTAAGTGGAAAGCCCCGGTGGTCAACTGGCTGTTCGCCCTTGCGTTCATCGGCAGCCACTTCGTCGGTGACAGCCTGCTGATCAAACGCATCATGGGCCACGCGCTGACCTTGCCGGAGCCGGTCTGGACGCGCCTGAACATCGCCTGGATCGCCTTCTTCCTGTTTTGCGGTGCCGCCAACCTGTTTGTCGCGTTCACCTTCCAGAGCTACTGGGTCGACTTCAAGGTCTTCGGCAGCCTGGGCATGACTTTGCTGTTCCTGATCGGCCAGGGCATCTACCTGTCCCGTCATCTGCACGATGCCGACACCACAACGCCAAAAACCGAGGACTGACATGCTTTACGCAATCATTGCCACAGACGTCGCCAACTCCCTGGAAGCCCGCCTGGCCGCTCGGCCTGCACACCTCGAGCGCCTGCAAGCGCTCAAGGGCGAAGGTCGCATCGTACTGGCCGGCCCACATCCGGCGATCGACAGCAATGATCCGGGCGCGGCGGGTTTCACCGGCAGCCTGATCGTCGCCGAATTCGATTCCCTGAGCGCCGCCCAGGCCTGGGCCGACGCTGATCCGTACATCGCCGCTGGCGTCTACGCCAACGTTCTGGTCAAGCCGTTCAAGCAAGTCCTGCCGTAACTTTCTTCTCGCAATGCCCCCACGCGGTGAACCATATCGGTTCATCGCGTTCTCAATCGCTCATTATTCTCGTTTGCCGGCCGACAACTTTCCCAATACTCGTATTGGAACCAGGAGTCGCCATGCGCAAGGGTCCGTTGTGCCTGATGTTGGTCACGTTGTCGATCGTGGCGCCCGCCCACGGTGAAGAAAACGCCGAGGGGGGCAACTCGACGCCGCTTTCCTTGAGCGCTGGAAGCCAGATCACCGAGCTGCAGCAACGCTTGAAAGAAAGCGAACGGCAACGGGAAGAACTGAACAAACAATTGCAAACTGCCGATGGCGAACGCGAAAGCCCGCTCCTGGCCCGGTTGCGCCAGGAGAACCAGCGTTTGAAGCTGCAACTCAAGGAAGCCCAGGCCAGCAGTCCGCTGCCGCGCCTGCTGACCGACCAGCAACAATGGTTCGTCATTGGCGCCGGGGTAGCGCTATTGGCCCTGCTCTGCGGTATCTTCGCCAGTGGAGCAAGTCGAAAACGTCGACAATGGCTAAATTGAGTGAGTCATGAGCGAGCTGTTACTTATTGATGATGACCAGGAGCTGTGTGAGCTCCTGAGCAGTTGGCTGAGCCAGGAAGGGTTTCAGGTTCGGGCCTGTCACGACGGCCAGAGCGCACGCCGCGCGCTGGCTGAAACCGCCCCGGCGGCCGTGGTGCTGGATGTGATGTTGCCCGATGGCAGCGGCCTGGAACTGCTCAAGCAGTTGCGCAGCGATCACCCGGACTTGCCCGTACTGATGCTCTCGGCCCGGGGCGAACCGCTGGACCGTATCCTCGGCCTGGAACTCGGCGCCGACGATTACCTGGCCAAGCCCTGCGACCCACGGGAACTGACCGCCCGCCTGCGCGCAGTCCTGCGCCGTAGCCACCCGGCGGCGGTGTCCAGCCAGATGGAACTGGGCGACCTGTGTTTCAGCCCGGTGCGCGGCGTGGTCAGCATCGACGAACAGGAATTCACCCTCACCGTCTCCGAAAGCCGCCTGCTGGAAGCCTTGCTCAAGCAACCGGGCGAGCCCCTGGACAAACAGGAACTGGCGCAGATCGCCCTCGGCCGCAAGCTGACCCTGTACGACCGCAGCCTGGACATGCACGTCAGCAACCTGCGCAAGAAGATCGGCCCACACCCCGATGGTCGCCCCCGCATCGTGGCCCTGCGCAGCCGCGGTTACTACTACAGCCTGTAGGAGCAGCCGGTCGACGCTCGATTGCTCGCGATGGTCTCACAGTCAACGCGCTTTTCCAGACAGCACGCGTAATCGTTCAACTCCATCGCGAGCTCGCTCCTACAGCAAGGCACCTGGACGTTTTGTCAGGTCGGCGCAAAATCATCTTTACCCAAGCTTTACGTACCGCTGACCGCCGCTGACTTTGATCTGCGTAATCTGTACTCATCCGGAACGTACCGGGAACGAGACAAGGAGATACACCATGCGCAAGACTCTTATCGCTCTGATGTTCGCTGCTGCCCTGCCGACCGTTGCCATGGCCATGCCTGAAGGCACGGGCCCCATGGGTGGATCGATGGACGGTTCGCGCCACGGCGGTCAGATGCACGGCATGCACGGCAAAGGCCCGTACAGTGAACTGGACCTGAGCCGCGAACAGCGCGAGCAGATCCGCAAGATCATGGGCGAGCAGATGCACGAGAGTAAGCAACTGGTCGACAAGTACCTGGAGAAACTCTCGCCAGCCGACCAGAAAGCCATGAAGGACGAGATGGCCGCCAACCACAAGAAAGCGGAAGCGGATGTGCGCGCTTTGCTGAAACCGGATCAACAGAAGAAATTCGACGAGATCCAGAAAAAACAGGCTGAACGTCGCGCCGAGTGGGCCGAGTTCAAGGCCTGGAAAGCGCAACAACCGCAAAAGGCGCAATAATGCGCTGACCCTGGACCCGACGGCTGAACACCGTTGGGTCTGACACCACACAATTCACTGTGGGAGCGGGCTTGCTCGCGAAGGCGGAGTATCAGTCACCATTGTTCTTGACTGACAAATCGCCTTCGCGAGCAAGCCCGCTCCCACAAGGGTTGTGATCGTTTGAGGATTTTCCGTGCGTTCATTGTTCTGGCGTATCCTGGCCAGCTTCTGGCTGGCCATCGCCCTGGTTGCAGGGCTTTCCATCCTGCTCGGGCACATGCTCAACCAGGACGCATGGATTCTCAGCCGCCACCCGGGCCTCAACACGCTGGCCGAAGAGTGGACGCAAACCTACGAAAGCCAGGGTGAAGACGCCGCCCAGGACATTCTCCAGCAACGCAAACGCCAGTATCACATCGACGTTCAGGTGCTTAACGAAAGCGGCGATCCGCTGGTGCGCGGCACTTTCCCCAAACGTGCGGCGGCCTTTGAGGCGCGCCAGAACAATGAGGACCGGCGCCTGCCGTGGCGGCGTCTGACCGATGAGTTCACCAGCGAAAAAACCGGCGACACCTACCTGTTCATCTACCGCATCGCGCACCCGGAACTGGACGCCTGGCACCGCGAGAGCCTGCTCTGGCCGCTCAGTGCGCTGGGGATCGCCCTGGTGGTGCTGACCCTGTTCAGCCTGCTGGTGACCTTCTCCATCACTCGCCCGCTCAGCCGTCTGCGCGGCGCGGTGCATGACCTGGGACAAACCACGTATCAACAGAACAGCCTGGTCAAGCTGGCCAACCGTCGCGATGAGTTCGGCGTCCTGGCCAACGACTTCAACCGCATGGGTGCGCGCCTGCAAAGCCTGATTGGCAGTCAGCGGCAACTGCTGCGGGATGTGTCCCATGAACTGCGCTCGCCCCTCGCCCGCCTGCGTATCGCGCTGGCACTGGCCGAACGGGCCACCCCACAGGAACGGGAACTGCTGTGGCCGCGCCTGACCCGCGAGTGCGACCGACTGGAAGCGCTGATCAGCGAAATCCTGGTACTGGCGCGGGTCGACTCCGATAACGCCAGTGCGGAAGAGGTGGACCTGAACGCCTTGCTCAATACCCTGCAAAAGGATGCGCAACTCGGTTCACCCGAGCAACTGGTCCACCTCGAAGCCGAATCGCAACTGAATCTGAAGGGCTGGCCGACCATGATCGAACGGGCCGTCGACAATCTGCTGCGCAATGCACAGCGTTTCAATCCGGTAGGTGGCCTACCGATCGAAATGCAGGCGCTGCGTCAGGGTGAGCGGATCGTCGTGACTGTGCGCGATCATGGGCCCGGAGTCAGTGCCGAATACATGAGTCAGCTCGGTGAGCCATTCTATCGAGCGCCGGGGCAGACTGCGGCCGGACACGGCCTGGGCCTGGCCATCGCCCGGCGCGCGGCGGAGCGACATGGCGGCAGCCTGGTGCTGGCCAATCACCCGGAAGGCGGGTTCATTGCCAGCCTGGAATTGCCGTTGGTGCCGGGGGCTGTCGTGCAGCCCTGAAACGGACACCCTTTGATGTGAGCTACCTGGATCTACTGTGGGAGCGAGCTTGCTCGCGATGACGCAGGCACTCTCAACAATCAAATTGACTGACCGGCCGCTATCGCGAGCAAGCTCGCTCCCACAGGTTTTGCGGTGTCAGACTTTGCCCGGCCAGGCGCTGACGAATTCGGCCAGGTCGACTTTCTCGGCCACACGCGGTTCTTTCTGCGGTGTGCCCAGATACAGGAAAGCAATCACCTCTTCCCCTTCCGCCAGGCCCAAACCCTTGGCCACATGGGGCGAGTAAGCCAGGTCACCGGTACGCCACACCGCGCCAATGCCCTGCGCATACGCCGCGAGCAAAATCCCGTGGGCCGCACAGCCTGCCGCCAGCAATTGCTCGGACTTCGGATATTTGACGTGATCCTGCAACCGCGCAATCACCACCACCACCAGTGGTGCACGCAGTGGATTATTGCGCGCCTTGTCGATAGCCGCTTCGCCGACTTCGCTGTCTTGCAGTTTCGCCGCCTCGGCCAGCAACTCGCCCATCTGCTCACGCGCCGCGCCTTCCACCGTCAGGAAACGCCAAGGCTGCAAGTGACCGTGATCCGGAGCGCGCATGGCGGCGCCAAACAGCACCTCGCGCTGCTCGGCAGTGGGTGCAGGGTCAATCAGTCGTGGAACGGAAACACGGTTGAGCAAAGCGTCGAGAGCCTGCATCGGCCACCTCCTGAAAAATTTGTGCGGCTATTCTAGCTGTAACTGTCGCAGCAGTGCCGGTTTACATGCCCTGCCCCGCAGGTAGAATGGCGCCCTTTCCACTATCAGCCGAGCGGACCTCATGGCGTTGCCGACCTTACGGATCATTGGTTTCATCATCGGCATCTTCCTGATCACGCTGGCGATCTCCATGGTCGTGCCCATGGCCACACTGGTCATTTTCGAGCGCACCAGCGATCTGCCATCGTTCCTCTGGGCCAGCATGATCACCTTTGTCGCCGGTTTGGCGCTGGTGATTCCAGGGCGCCCCGAACATATTCACCTGCGCCCCCGGGACATGTACCTGCTGACCGTCAGCAGTTGGCTGGTGGTGTGCATCTTCGCCGCGCTGCCATTCCTGCTGACCCAGCACATCAGCTACACCGATTCATTCTTCGAAAGCATGTCCGGCATCACCGCCACTGGCGCAACCGTGCTCAACGGCCTGGACAACATGTCCCCCGGCATCCTGATGTGGCGCTCGTTGCTGCACTGGATCGGCGGCATCGGCTTCATCGGCATGGCGGTGGCGATCCTGCCGCTGTTGCGCATCGGCGGCATGCGGCTGTTCCAGACCGAATCGTCGGACCGCTCGGAAAAGGTCATGCCCCGCTCACACATGGTGGCGCGGCTGATCGTGGCGGCCTACGTCGGCATTACCATTGTCGGCAGCCTGGCGTTCTGGTGGGCCGGGATGAGCCCGTTCGACGCCATCAACCATGCGATGTCGGCCATTTCCACCGGCGGCTTCTCGACCTCCGACCAGTCTTTGGCCAAGTGGCCGCAACCGGCGGTGCATTGGGTAGCGATCGTCATCATGATTCTCGGTGCCCTGCCGTTCACCCTGTATGTGGCCACGTTGCGTGGAAACCGTCGGGCGCTGATCAAGGACGAACAGGTTCAAGGCCTGCTCGGCATGCTGCTGGTGACCTGGCTGGTGCTCGGCACCTGGTATTGGTGGACTACCCAGCTGCATTGGCTGGAGGCGTTGCGGCATGTGGCGCTGAACGTGACATCGGTGGTGACGACGACCGGTTTCGCGCTGGGGGACTACAGCCTCTGGGGCAATTTCTCGCTGATGCTGTTCTTCTACCTGGGGTTTATCGGCGGTTGTTCCGGCTCGACCGCGGGCGGGATCAAGATTTTCCGCTTCCAGGTGGCCTATATCCTGCTCAAGGCCAACCTTAACCAGCTGATTCACCCGCGGGCGGTGATCAAGCAGAAGTACAACGGTCACCGCCTCGACGAAGAAATCGTGCGGTCGATCCTGACCTTTTCGTTCTTCTTTGCAATCACCATCTGTGTGATCGCGCTGCTGCTGTCGCTGCTCGGCGTGGACTGGATGACCGCCCTCACCGGCGCGGCCAGTACCGTGTCCGGTGTCGGCCCGGGGCTCGGCGAAACCATCGGCCCGGCGGGCAACTTCGCCACCCTGCCGGATGCCGCCAAGTGGATTCTCTCGTTCGGCATGCTGCTGGGCCGGTTGGAGATCATTACGGTGTTTGTGCTGTGTATTCCGGCATTTTGGCGTCATTGACCGCATCAGGTGCTTGCATCAGCCGCATCCGGTACTCGCCGGGTGTGGCATCGAACCAGCGCCGGAAAGCACGGAAGAAGTTGCTCGGATCGGCAAACCCCAGCAAGTAGGCAATTTCCAGCAAGGTCATGTTCGGTCGTGCCAGGTACTGTTCGGCCAGTTCGCGCCGGGTATCGTCCAGCAGCGCCTGAAAACTCGTACCCTCTTCCTGCAAGCGCCGCTGCAAGGTGCGCTGGGACAGATGCAGCGTCTGTGCCACGGTATCGCGCTTGGGTTCGCCTTGGGGCAACAGGCGGCACAACACCTGCCGCGCCTTTTGGGTCACGCGGCTTTCGGAAAAACGCGCCAGGTACTCGCCGGCAAAGCGGTCATGCAGCAACGCCATGGCCTCGTTGGCCGTCGGCAGCGGCGCTTCCATATCGGCGGGTTCGAAAATCAGCGCATCGTAAGGTGCGTTGAACACCAGCGGTGCATGGAAAGCTTGTTTATAGGGTTCCAGATTGACCGGTTCGGTACCTTGCAACAACACTTTGCGCGGTTGCAACGTACGCCCGGTCAACCAGCCACACAGCGCCAAGGCACAGGCCATTGAAGCTTCGGCGCTTTGCCGGGTCGGCGGCAGATGATCGCCATGCACCGTCAGAATCAGCCCGTAGCCTTCTTCCAGCAGCTGGAAACTCAGGTCGGCACTTTCGGCGATGATCCGCTGATAGCGCACCAGACGCTGAAAGCCTTCGGCCAGGGTCCGGCTGGACATCAAGGCGTAACCGGCCACATGAAACTGCGCCGGTCGCAGCACCTTGCCCATGTTCAGGCCGATGGCCGGGTTCCCGGACAGCTCGACCGCGCGTTGCCACAACCGGGTCATGGAATCTTGGGGGAAGCGTGCGTCCGGATCATCCAGTGCCGCGTAGTCGAGCCCCAACTGCTTGAACAGAGCCCGGCAATCCAGGCCGTCCATCTCCAGCGCTTTGACAATCCCCATCGCCCAGCTTGCAGAAGTCGTTCGTTCGCTCATGGCGTTTTCTTACATGGTGGCCGCATGCTACGGCTATTGACCGAAGGATACTAAAGTGGCGCCTATTGTCAGTGGCTGATGCCATTGATCACTCTAGACTCAAATAAGCTACCCGCAGAACAACTTGCAGCAAGAACAATAACCACAGAGATCGCTGTCGTGGAAAACGTCAAACGATTCAACAGCTTCGCTGAGTTCTATCCTTACTACCTCAGTGAGCACAGCAACAGTACCTGCCGCCGTTTACACTTTATCGGCACGACCCTGGTTATCTTGATTCTGACGCTGACCATTGGTCGCGGAGCCTGGATGCTGTTGTGGGCCCTGCCACTGGCAGGCTACAGCTTTGCCTGGGTCGGGCATTTCTTCTTCGAGAAGAACCGCCCGGCAACGTTCCAACACCCCTTCTATAGCCTGCTCGGCGATTTTGTCATGTACCGGGACATGGTCCTGGGGCGCGTTCCGTTCTAGCTGACTTGCGTCACAAGAGAGTTACCGATGAATGCCAATGCCCGCTTCACCCACATGAAGGACGGCACACAGGAAGACTGGGCGATCATCGCCGCGGACTTCAGTGCCTACGCGCGACAATTGCCGACAAGGATCGTGGCGCACCTGAAGTTGCTGGAGGGGGATTTTGGCGGCTTCCCGGTGGATCGCCTGAC
Organism: Pseudomonas sp. BF-R-30; assembly: GCF_019956175.1. NCBI lineage: Bacteria > Pseudomonadati > Pseudomonadota > Gammaproteobacteria > Pseudomonadales > Pseudomonadaceae > Pseudomonas > Pseudomonas sp. BF-R-30. The sequence continues at coordinate 20,852 of NZ_JAHBDE010000046.1, forward strand.
CCACTCCCTGCAAACCGCCACCCGCGCCTGGCGCGATGGTCGCGACGAGGAGTACGTGGTCTGCGCCCTGCTCCACGATATCGGCGACACCCTGGGCACCTACAATCACCCGGACATCGCGGCGGCGATCCTCAAGCCATTCGTCAGCGCCGAGAACTTGTGGATGGTGGAAAAGCACGGGATTTTCCAGGGCTACTATTTCTTCCATCACTTGGGTATGGATCGGCACTTGCGCGAGCAATTCAAGGACCATCCGCAGTACCAGGCGACCGTCGAGTTCTGCGCCAAATACGATGCGGCGGCGTTTGATCCGGCGTACGAGACGCTGCCGTTGAGCTTTTTCGAGCCAATGATGGAGCGCCTGTTTGCGCACCCCAGGAATTCGATCTACAAGGCGGCGATGGAAGAACACTCGCCAGCCTGACAGATCCAGCGGAACCGCTTCGCGCTCCATTCGCGGGCAAGCCCGCTCCCACAATGGGCGAAGGTGAACGCAGCACTTGTGACCGCCAGTTAACCCTGTGGGAGCGAGCTTGCCCGCGAAGAGGCCAGTACAAACAGCGAATGATTATCAGGCCAACTCTGCAACCCTGGCCGCCTTCATCTGTGCCTCGCGCGCCTGGGCATCCGCCAGTCGATACAACTCGATCGAGCCATCCCAGTGCTCGATCAGCGCGGTGCACGATTCCACCCAGTCGCCGCAATTGAGGTAGTCCACCTCGCCGACCTTGCGAATCTCGGCATGGTGAATGTGCCCGCACACCACTCCGTGCAGCTCGCGCTTGACGCATTCATGGGCGATGGCTTCTTCGAAGTCGCTGATGAAGCTGACCGCGGTTTTCACCTTGTGCTTGAGGTAGGCCGACAGCGACCAGTAGCCGTAGCCATATCGCGCGCGCCAATGATTGAGCCAGCGGTTGAGGGTCAGGGTGAATTCGTAGGCCGAGTCACCGAGAAACGCCAGCCAGCGATGGTAACGGGTGATCACATCGAACTGGTCGCCGTGTATCACCAGCAGGTGCCGGCCGTCGGCGGTGACGTGCACGGCTTCGTCGACCAACTGGATGTTGCCCAGGATCAGCTTCGAATAGCGGCGCAGGAATTCGTCGTGGTTGCCGGTGACGTAGATCACCTCGGTGCCACGCTTGCTCATGGTCAACAGGCGCCGGATCACGTTGGTATGCGCTTGTGGCCAATACATGCCGCCGCGCAGTTTCCAGCCGTCGATGATGTCGCCGACCAGGTAGATCTTGTCTGCGTGGTAGCTCTTGAGAAACTGCGACAAGTGTTCAGCCTGGCAATCCCGGGTGCCCAAATGCACGTCGGAAATCCATAAAGTCCGTACGCGTTGCTTACGGGTGGGTTTGGCGAGCTCGGCGCTGGTCATGGGCAACCCTCTGACAAGTTTTGCCAAGTCTGCCCCGGCCCGGTTAATGGTCCATGACAGCGTCAAGTCAGTCCTGTGACAGCGCTTGTCGGCCCGCTCGGTGTAGACTGACACCCTGAACCGGGAGACCCGCGATGAGACCGATCCTCACGCTTCGCCAATACAGCCACGACCTGATCGTCCATAGCCACGAACACGCGCAACTGGTGTTCGGGCTCTCGGGCGCCCTGGATTTCGAGGTCGACGGCCGTGGCAGCCAGGTGGTCCAGCAGAGTTTCGTGGTGGTGCCCTCCGGAGCGCATCACGCGTGTGGCAGCACCAATGGCAGCCGCTGCCTGGTGCTGGATGTCCCCAGCGAACAATGGGTTGCCCAGTCGTTGGGCGATCACGCCGAGTCCAGCCGACGCCTGCTGGACAACGCCGGGCGCCTGCCCCTGGACGCCGGGCAAAGCCAATTGGTCAGTTGGCTGGCGAACAGTCCGGTCGATGATCCGCTGATCGCTCAACAAGGCGCGGTGCTTTTGCTGGCCAGTCTCAACAACGCCAGGCCCGAGGCCGTCGGCGGTCGGCGCCTGCCCTACGCGGCGCTGAACGCACACATCGATCAGTACGCGGCGTACCCGTTGCAAGTGGCCGACCTGGCCCGGGTCGCCGGTCTTTCCAGTGCCCGTTTGCATGCGCGGTTCGTGGCCGAATGCGGGCAGACGCCGATGGACTACATCCGCAGCCGACGCCTGCACATCGCGGTGGGCTTGCTGCGCAATTCGGCGTTGCCCATCGGCGAGATTGCCAGCCGCGTCGGCTACAGCTCCCAGAGTGCCTTCGCGGCAGCGGTGCTGCGCGAGTTCGGGGCATCCCCCGGAAAACTGCGGCGCGAGGCTGGCGACAAATAACGCGAGTTTGCCGACAGACTTGATGGGCCATTACGCGCTTCAATGAGGCCTCTGTTCGTTTGTCGTTAAGGATTGCAATGACTCCCCGTACCGCCCTTGGCGCCTTGCATATAGGCGCATTGATGTTCGGCCTGACCGGTGTGTTCGGCAAACTGGCCGCTGCGTCCCCGGCGATCATCGTTTTCGGCCGTGCCGCTTTCGCCGTGCTCGCGCTGGCGTTTTTTGCACGGTTCGCCAGCCAGACGCGCTGGCAGAAACTCGAGGCCATGGACTGGCGTCGGCTGTTGCTCAGCGGCTTGTTGCTGGCCGGTCACTGGGTGAGCTTCTTCATTGCGGTGAAAGTCGCAGGCGTGGCGATTGCGACGCTCGGTTTCGCCAGTTTCCCGGCCTTTACCGTGATCCTCGAAGGGTTGATCTTCCGCGAGCGCATCCGCGCCAATGAGATCGTGCTGGTGCTGCTGGTGAGTGTCGGCCTGGTGCTGGTCACGCCCGATTTTGACCTCGCCAGCGGCGCCACCACCGGCCTGCTGTGGGCAGTGGGTTCCGGATTGTTGTTCGCCCTGCTGTCACTGACCAACCGTGCCAGCTCCGGGCGAGTTCCGCCGGTACAGGCGGCACTGTGCCAGAACGTGGTGGTTGCCCTGTGCCTGTTGCCGGTGGCGGCGCCTCAATTGAGCGAAGTGCGCGCCATCGACTGGCTGTGGATCGGCCTGCTCGGTGTGTTCTGTACCGGTGTCGCCCACAGCCTGTTCGTCGCCAGCCTCGCGGTGATCAAGGCACGCACTGCCGCCGTGGTGTTCGCCCTGGAGCCGGTCTACGGCATCACCGTCGCCTGGCTGCTGTTCAACGAAAACCCGACCCTGCGCATGTTGCTGGGGGGTGCGCTGATCATTGTGGCGATTGTGGTCTCCAGCCGGTTCTCAAGTGGCACAAGCAAGAAAGCCATTGCAGCCGAGGCCGCGTCTCACTGAGTGCGGTCGTTGTGCCCCAGGTCGCGGTCCGGGTCGATCTGGTCGCGGACCCGCTGCTTGAGCACTTTGGCCTCGGGGAAGCCACCGTCCGCCTTGCGCTCCCAGATCTGCACAGCGTCACAGTAGATATGAAAGACCCCGCCGGTGCCCGGCACCAGGGAGACTTTGCCCAGGTCATCACCAAAGGTGCTGAGCAGTTCCTGGGCCAGCCAGGCCGCACGCAACAGCCATTGGCATTGCGTGCAGTAGGTGATGATGATTTCCGGTTTGCTGACGGTCATGATGGGACCTGACTCCAGAGTTTGACGACGCCGCTATGATAGCCCGACCGGAGGCTGTCGAGACGGCGCAACGGGTTGCATCTCCAACTCGAACTCAGGCTCGATCATGGCCAGAGCCGCCGGCTGCGGGTTCTCGGTCAGACTGATCACGTCCCAACTCGACGCCATGGACAGCTCCTCCAGGTTGAGCCGGTACTCATCGTCAGTAGCGGATTCGCCGGATATCGCCAAACCCGGAACCACCGCCATGGCAACAGCAACCGGGACGGAATGATGGCTATCGACCCGTTCAAGCTCGTCGTTGGCCGGCACCCCGTCGCGATGCCCAGTGGATGGTTGCATGACGGAGGGCCACATCACTGGCTCGGTAAAGAGCTCAGCCAGCGGTTCATGCTGCGACGGCAGCGCCTCTGACGCTGTGGCTTGATGCTGCTGGCGGCGAACAAACCAGCCCAGCGCCAGCAACGCTATCAGCGCCGACAAACCGGCAATCGGCAGCCAGCCAATCCCGGGAGTTTCAGCAATAACAGGGGCTGGCGTCGCCACGTCGGAAGCAACGGGTTGGGCCTTTACCTTCTTGAGCTCCGCGAGTTGGGTTTGCAGTTCAGCCAAATATTTTTTCTGGCCGGCGATCAGCTCATCCTGGCCTTGAAGCTTCGCGTTGAGCTCATCGACAGTGGTTTGCAACTGGTGGTTTTGCAGGGCGCTGGCGGCCAGTTGTTCGACAGCGGGATCAACCACTGCGACGTCCGTTTCCGGTGTCGTCCTGGCCACGGGTGACGGCGCCACGACCGGTTTCACACGGGGGAATGCGGACGCCGGGGAACCGGATGCCGCTTCATCAGCGGCGGGATCAACCCCAGGCGCACCCGGCGGATCGATCAGTAACGTGTACTCACGCAGCAATCGCCCATTAGGCTGATTGAGCTGCACGAGGAAATTCAGGAACGGCTCACTCACCGGTTTGTTGGAGGTCACCTGTATCACGCTGCGATTACCGCGCAACACCGGGGTGAACTTCAGGTTGCTGAGGAAAAACGCCCGGTCGACCCCGGCACGGCTGAACTCGTCTGCCGTTGCCAGGCTCACCGACAGCTGGTTTTCCTCCAGGCCAGCAGCATCCACCAGTGCGATATCGGCACGCAGCGGTTGATTCAGCGCCGAATGCAGGGTGATTTCACCCAGGCCCAGCGCAGGTGCCCATGCCGAATAAGTGACCGCGGCCCCGGCCAGCAACCACTGAGAACCACCGCGTAAAACCAATCGCCAACACTTGAGCATGAGCATCCTTGAGATCTACAGAAACCATCCGCACGGGTTCGTACATCCGTTACGAACACGATATTGCCGAGTAGTTCTTATAGTCTGTCCAATGCGGTCTCTCAAAAACCTGGCGTTCGGTTATGCCTCAAGACTTTTCAAGGTTGCCCAGGATGTGCCCGTGAACCCGCATGCACACCTTCAAATCCGCCTCATCGACGCCTTCGAACAGTTCGTGACGCAGTTGCGTGGCAATGGTTTCAATTTGTTCGATCAAGGGACGCGCTGGCGCGCAGAGCACGATTTTCTTCGCCCGACGGTCTTCCAGCACTGCCTGGCGTTGCACCAGGCCCTGGCTTTCCAGGCTGTCGAGTAAACGGGCCAGGGTCGGACCTTCGACGCCGACGCTTTGTGCCAGCTCACGCTGGGTCGGTGCTTCTTCGAAACGGGCCAGGTGCAGCAGCACCAGCCAGCGTGCCTGGGACAAGCCCATGCCCGCCAGTCGGCGGTCCAGTTCGGCACGCCAGCCACGGGACATCTGGGCCAATTGCATGCCAAAGCGGTGTTGATCGGTTAACGGCATAAAACACTCATGATTAGACTGAAATAAATAAAAACTAATTATTAGTCAGCTAAGCATGAGCCTCGACTTGAGGCAAGGCTTGATCTGTAGTGAATCGTTACATCAGCACTACGGATGTCTCAAATCTCGAACTCCGACTGCAAGGCAGCGCGAACGCAGTACAACACCCCTTCCGGCACCCGGCCCGCGAACAGCGCGGCGATCTCGGAAACCGGCGGCAACTCGCCTTCGCCGTCGAGGAAGGCGTCCTGGACTTCACCCATCAGGTCTTCAGGCAGATCCAGCGCCTGCTCCAACGACAACTGCTGCTTGCCGATCGCTTCGGCCAGCATGGTGTAGACATTCTTTTCCGAGCACTGCAATTGACCGGCGATCTGCACCGGCGTCATCCCGGCCCGCGCCAGCGTGATCAGTTCGTGACGTACGTCGGCCACCGGTTTCGGCGCCTCGACCTGGCCGCCGAGCACTTCGAGGAAGGCCTCGCCGTAACGCTCCAGCTTGCGCGCGCCAACGCCGCTGACCGTGGCCATTTCCGCCAGCGAGGTCGGCTGGCTGCGCAGCATCTCCAGCAAGGTCGAGTCGGGGAAGATGACATACGGCGGCACGCCATGTTCTTCGGCGAGCTTGCGACGCAGGGCGCGCAAGGCTTCCCATTGTTCGCGCTCCTCGCCACGGACCAGCTGGCTCGCCTGGCTCTTGCTGCTTTTCGCCACGGTTTGCGCCTTGAGATCACGGCGCAGTTCCAGGGTCACTTCACCCTTGAGCAGCGGCCGGCAGCTGTCGCTCAGGCGCAGGCCACCGTAGCCTTCGAGGTCGATGTCCGCCAGACCACGGGCCACCAGTTGGCGGAACAACGAGCGCCATTCGCCCTCCGCCATCGTCTTGCCAACACCATACACCGACAGGTGCTGATGGCCGAAGCTGCGGACCTTCTCGTTGTCCTTGCCCAGCAATACATCCACCAGGTGCCCGACGCCGTAGCGCTGACCGGTGCGGTAGATCGCCGACAGCGCCTGACGCGCCGGCTCCGTGGCATCCCAGGTCTGCACGCCGTCGACGCAGTTGTCGCAATGACCGCAGGGCTCGGGCATGTCTTCGTCGAAGTAGGCCAGCAGCGTTTGCCGACGGCAGCGGGTTTCTTCACAGAGCGAGAGCATGGCGTCTAGCTTGTGCTGCTCCAGGCGCTTGTGGCGTTCGTCGCCTTCGGAGTTCTGCAGCATCTGCTTGAGCATCACCACGTCTTGCAGGCCGTAGGCCATCCAGGCATCCGCCGGCAGACCGTCACGGCCACCACGACCGGTTTCCTGGTAATAGGCCTCAAGGGATTTCGGCAAATCGAGGTGCGCGACAAAACGCACGTTGGGCTTGTCGATGCCCATGCCGAACGCCACCGTCGCGACCATGATCAGGCCTTCCTCATTGAGGAAGCGCTTCTGATGGTAGGCCCGCAGATCATTGGGTAGCCCGGCGTGGTACGGCAACGCCGGGAAGCCTTGCTCGCTGAGGAACGCGGCGACTTCCTCGACTTTCTTGCGCGACAGGCAATACACGATGCCCGCATCGCTACGGCGCTCGGCGAGGAACGCCAGCAACTGCTTGCGCGGCTGTTCCTTGGGCACGATGCGATAAAAGATGTTCGGCCGGTCGAAGCTCGACAGGAAGCGCTCGGCGTCTTGCAGGTGCAGCCGGGTGACGATTTCTTCCCGGGTGCGCTTGTCGGCCGTGGCGGTCAGGGCAATGCGCGGCACGTCGGGGAACATTTCCGCCAACTGGCCCAGTTGCAGGTATTCCGGGCGGAAATCGTGGCCCCATTGCGACACGCAGTGCGCTTCGTCGATGGCGAACAGGGAGATGTCCAGGCCCTGCAGGAAGGACAACATACGCGGCTGGACCAGGCGCTCTGGCGCCAGATAGAGCATTTTCACTTCACCGCGGCGGATACGGGCGGCGAGGTCGCGTTGCTGCTCGGCACTGAGGGTGGAGTTCAACGCGGCGGCGGCCACGCCCAGTTCTTCGAGGGTAGCGACCTGATCGTCCATCAGTGCGATCAGCGGCGAGACCACCACGGCCAGGCCTTCGCGTAACAGCGCCGGAACCTGGAAGCACAGGGACTTGCCGCCGCCGGTAGGCATCAGGACCAGGGCATCGCCGCCGCTGGCCACGCGCTCAATGATTGCACCCTGGCGGCCACGGAAACTGTCGTAGCCGAAGATGTCCTTGAGGACGCGTTGAGCCTGTTCGAGCATAAAAACTCCAAAAATCACCGAAACATCCCTGCAAGGCTGGTTCAGAACCCGCGACGCTGCACCGATAAATCGTAAGTGCGCATTGCATGACGCTTCACATTTCAGCCGTGACGCCAGCAGGGCATCACAAAACGCGCGAGTATACCCGAGCCCCGCCCGGCAAAGGGCACCGCTGATAAGACACCGGCAAACCCGATGTACATAAAAAACTGTGGGAGCGAGCTTGCTCGCGATGAGGCCATCACAGTCAACATTGATTTCGCCTGAACCATCGCTATCGCGAGCAAGCTCGCTCCCACAGGGGTAGTGCTTGACCGAACTGCAAGGGGGCAGCTCCCACAAACGGGCAAATATGCCGTGCGGCTGGCCCAAGTGCTCAAGAAGGCCTAGAATTCCCGCATCGAACATTCCCCAAGGTAGTCCTTTAATGTCCTTCGCTGAGCAACTAACCCGCCTGCAAGTCTTCCTCGACGCTGATGAACTGCATGACGAGGCGCTGGACTACGTGGCCGCCCACGGCTACCTCACCGCGCTGTCGATCTGTTCCGAAGTCGTTCCTGATCGTGAGTGGATCGATGCACTTTTCGCCGAGGAGCCGCATTACAGCAGCGAAGCCCAGCGCGAAGAGATCGAAGCCACCCTGATCGGCCTCAAGGCCCACATCGCTCGCCAGCTGGCCTCCGATGAAGAATTCGAACTGCCATGCGACCTGGACCTGGGCGACGAGCCGGACGATTCCGACCTGCGCGGCTGGTGCATCGGCTTCATGGAAGGCGTATTCCTGCGCGAAGCGGCCTGGTTCGAAAGCGCCGAAGACGAAGTCAGCGAAATGCTGCTGCCGATCATGGTCGGTTCGGGCCTGTTCGACGAGCAGCCGGAGTTCGAAGACATCGCCAAAGATGCCAACCTGATGGACGACATGATCGTACAGATCCCGGAAGCCCTGACCGCGCTGTACCTGCTGTGCAACGCGCCAGACGAAAAACCGGCGATTCTCAAGCCCCGCCACCACTAAGGTTCTGCCTATGGACAACCCCATAGGCAACCGCCCCCTGATGTTGCGCTACGTGCTGCTGGCCATCGGCTGGCTGAGCGTGGCGCTGGGGGTGATCGGGATTTTCCTGCCGGTATTGCCCACCACCCCTTTCCTGCTGCTGGCGGCCGCCTGCTTCGCCCGCAGTTCGCCGCGCTTTTATCAATGGCTGGTCGAGCATCCACGGCTTGGCCCGTGGATTCGCGATTACCTCAACGGCAACGGCATTCCGCTCAAGGGCAAGGTCTACGCCATTGGCCTGATGTGGCCGAGTATCCTGTTCTCCTGCTACCTGGTGCCGCTGTACTGGGCACGGTGCTTCATGCTGACTAGTGCGGTGCTGGTGACGATTTACATCCTCAAGCAGAAAACCCTGCGCAAATCCTGAAATTTCCCGCGACCATTGTGGCGAGGGGGCTTGCCCCCGTTGGGTTGCGCAGCAGCCCTAAAGCCATTCACCGCAGATCACCAGATAGATCGCGCTCACAGGTTCACGGCGGCTTCGCCACCGAACGGGGCGGTGCGGCGTTCCGACAAGCCTCCTCGCCACAAAAAACTCAGTGAGCGTCCTTCGGCCGACGACGTGACCTACCGCGCCCAAAACTCCACCTAAACTTCACAAACCTACACTCGAGCAGCCAGACATGGCCCGCAGTCTGCGTAGTCCAGGACGGCCAACGCTCCGACTTCGGCTCGGCGGCTGGTTGCTGCTGGCTGGTTTGGTACTGACTGTATGTAACGGGGTCCGGGCCGACTGGGATTTTGCGCAGATCCTGCAAACCGTTGAAAAACGCTACGGCCCCCTTGGACCGGCGCGAGGTCGGATCGAGGCCTGGAGTCAAATGCTGCAAAGTGCACGCGGCGCCCCCGAACGCGAGCAGCTCAACGCGGTGAACCGCTTCTTCGATCAACAGCTGAACTTCCAGGACGACACGCGCATCTGGCAACAGACCGATTACTGGGCCACGCCCGTCGAAGCCCTGATCAAGGGCGCCGCCGATTGCGAGGACTATGCTCTGGCGAAGTATTTCAGCCTGCGCCGGCTTGGTATTCCCAGCGAAAAACTGCGAATCACCTACGTCAAGGCCTTGAGCCAGAACCAGGCGCACATGGTGTTGACGTTCTACAGCACCCCCACGAGCGAACCACTGGTGCTGGACAACCTGATCGGCGATATCCGCCCCGCCTCCCAACGCAAAGACTTGCTGCCGGTGTACGCCTTCAATGCCGAAGGCCTGTACCTGCCGGGCAAAAACGGCGGTCAGCGCAGCAGCGACTCGAAAAAGCTGTCGCGCTGGCAGGACGTGTTGAAAAAGATGCAGGCCGAAGGGTTCGACATCGGCGACGGCTAACCGCCTTGGCAAGGAGCGAAGCATGACACTGCGAAAACAGTTGTTCCTGGCAATCTGCCTGTTCCTGCTGGTGGCGTTCAGTGGCAGTTTTTTTGCCAGCCTGGAAAGCTCCCGCGAACAAACGCTCAGCCAACTGCGCGCCCACGCCCAGGACGCGGCCACCGCGCTGGGGCTGTCGCTGACGGCACAGGTCGATGACCCGGCAATGATGGAACTGATGGTCAGTTCGATTTTCGACAGCGGCTATTTCAGCAGCATCCGCGTCATCAGGCTCAAGGATCAGCAAACCCTGGTGGAACGCACCGCACCGACAAAAATCGGCGGTGTGCCTGACTGGTTCGTCAACCTGGTCGACCTGCGCCCGGAGGGCGGCGATGCCCTGATCATGCGCGGCTGGGAACAACTGGCACGGGTCGAAGTGCTGAGCAATCCGCAATTCGCCCTGGCCAAGCTCTGGGAAAGCACCCTTGGCAGCCTGATCTGGCTGCTGTTGTGCGGGCTGTTCAGCGCCGTGATTGGAGGATGGATGCTGCGCCGGCAGTTTCGCCCACTCGACAGCATGGTCCGACAAGCCGAGGCCATCAGCAAACGCGAATTTCTCAGTCTGCCGAAACTGCCGCGCACACCGGAATTGAAACGGGTCGTGCTGGCGATGAACCAGATGGTCGAGAAGCTCAAGGCGCTGTTCGTCGAGGAGGCTGCACGCAGCGAAAAACTGCGGGCCGAATCCTATCTGGACAGCCTCACCGGCCTGGCCAACCGACGCCTGCTCGACGAGCAACTGGCCGACCATTTACGCGTGTGCGAACAGAGCCGTGACGGCCATTTGCTGATGTTGCGAATCAACGACCTGAACGGCCTCAACCAGCGCCTGGGTGGCCAACGGACTGATGCGCTGATCACTGCCGTCGGCGAATTGCTCAAGCGCCTGACTCAATTGCCGGAGCGTCGAACCTGGCTGGCGGCGCGCAATCGTGGCGGTGAATTCAGCCTGCTGACACCGGGTCTGGATGCTGAAAGTGCCGCGCGCCTGGCCGCCGATGTCAGCGTCAGCCTGGAGAACCTGCGCCTGACCGGCGCCAGCGATTGCATGCCGGTCGCCCATCTGGGCGTTGTCGCCTACCGCCCCGGTGAGCCGATCAGCACCGTTCTCCTGCGCCTTGATCAGGCGCTGACGGAGTCCCGGCAGCATCCCGAACGCCCCTGGGTTCATTTGAGCCATCGTGACACCGCACCCAATCACTCCCAGCACGACTGGCGCACCTGGATCGACGACGCCCTGACCCATGGCAAAGTGCTGCTGTACTTTCAGCCCGTCGTGCAATGCGCCGACACCCGCCAGATGCTGCATCACAAAGTACTCGCACGCCTGCTCGACCCGCAGGGCGAAGCGATTGCCGCGGGGCATTTCCTGCCGTGGATCGAGCGTCTCGGCTGGTCGGGACGGTTCGACCTGGCGATGCTCGAAGCCACGCTGGACGAGCTGGTGGTCAACCGCAGCCCCTTGGCATTGAGCCTGTCCGGGAGCACCCTGCGCGACCCGGTGCAATGGAGAACAATTCTCGACCTGCTCGAATCCCTTCCCGAACTGGCGCCGCTGTTGACCCTGGAAATCGACGAACGCCAGTTGCCCTCCCCCGAAGTGCTGCAGAACCTTTGCAGCACATTGCTCAAGACCGGTTATCGAGTCGGCCTGCAACACTTTGGCGGGCGCTTCAGCCAGATCGGCAACCTGACCCAATTGGGCTTGGCGTACCTGAAAATCGATGGAGCCTACATTCGCAACATCGACGAGCAGCCTGACAAACGACTGTTCATCGACGCGATCTTTCGCGCAACCCACAGCATAGATTTGCCGCTGATTGCGGAAATGGTCGAGACGCGTGGGGAACTGGAGGTAATCAGGGAGTTGGGAATATTCGGGGCCATGGGTCGATTGATCGGGGCGCCCAGGTTTTCTAACCACTGACCGGGCATCGACCATTGTCCCGGGCAACAAAGAACCCGCCTCCCCTTCACAGGGATGGCGGGTTCTTTAGCGGGTTTTCAGGTCACACGGTATCCACCTTCAACGAATGATCGTTGAGCATGCCGTTGATAATGGTCCCCGTGTCATGCCCACCCG
>NZ_JAHBDE010000047.1:0-29352 GCF_019956175.1 Pseudomonas sp. BF-R-30
GCTCAGCAATCGTTGGTTACATCTTTGATTTCTCGCGGAGTAACTTGTGATGCTGATAATCTGTTGACTAGCAGTCTGACTCCACAAGCACCCACACGAATTGCTTGATTCAGTTGTTAAAGAGCGGCTGGTTAAGATCTTTCGTCTCAACCGAGGCGCGCATTCTACAGCAGCCTCATTTACTGTCAAGTGATTATTTTCAGAAGCTTTCAAAGTTTCCTTTGTAACTTCAACCACTTGCGCTTCAGATCTCTCATCAGCGGGAGGCGAATTCTACAGCGTTACACGCTGCTGTCAACACCTCTTTTTCAACTCCCTTTCGGCTTCGATGAACTGAAGCAACCTGCTGTCGAAAACTGCATAACTCTTTGTTTACCAAGGAGTTTTCCGTTTCGACTGCGCCGGAAGTGGGGCGAATTATAGACACCTGGAATCTGCCGTCAACCACTATTTACGCCTTTTTGGCAGAAGAGGCCTTTTTAGCCATTAGACGCGGGATTCGACGAGCCACAGGCGGTAGCCGCAGCATTAACAGCAATGCACCTATAGATGCATAGATCACCCACTCTTTCAGGTCGGCGCGCACAATCCAGAGCATATGCAGTAATCCAAGCCCGAGAATGGCATAAGCCAGGCGATGCAACTTCTTCCAGCGGGCGCCCAATCGTCGCTGACTGTATCGATTGGAAGTCACCGCCAATGCCAGCAAACCAAGAAAACCCAACGCCCCGACAATAATGTAAGGCCGCTTGCGCAACTCGACACCCAACTGCGACCAGTCAAAACCAAGAATGAATGCGCAGTAGCTACCGAGGTGGAGCAGCACATAGGCAAAGCACCACAATCCCAACTGTCGCCGCACGGCATTCCACCCCGCCCAACCGGTGAGTCTCTGCAAAGGCGCCATACTCAAGGTTACAAGCAGCAGAACAAGCGCCCCCAAACCCAATCGATCGACCAGCACCTTGCCCGGATCCGGCCCGAGGACATCCTCCCAGGCCTGGTACAGCCACAGCAGCGGCCACACCAGCACCACGACAAAGACACCGATACGCCAAAACGGATAGCGCATCAGTAATTCTTCCTCAGGTCGAGCCCCGCATATAGAGAGGAGACTTCCTCTGAATAGCCGTTGAACATTTGCGTGTCGCGCACATTGGGCTTGAACAAGCCACTGGGCAGGCGGCGTTCACGCGCCTGAGTCCAGCGAGGATGATCAACGGTGGGATTCACGTTCGCATAAAAGCCATATTCATCCGCAGCAATACTCTGCCAGGTGGTTTTCGGCTGCTCGCTGACCAGACTGATGCGCACAATTGACTTGATGCTCTTGAAGCCATATTTCCAAGGCACCACCAAACGCAACGGCGCGCCGTTTTGATTAGGCAATTCACGCCCGTACATCCCCACTGCGAGAATCGCCAACGGATTCATGGCCTCATCCAGTCGCAACCCTTCCACATAGGGCCAGTCGATCAAGGCAAAACCGGAGCGCTGCCCCGGCATGCTTTTGGGATCCTGCAAGGTTTCGAAGCGGATGAATCTGGCTTTCGAGGTCGGCTCGACTTCCTTGAGCAAGGCCGAGAGCGGAAAACCGATCCAGGGAATGACCATCGACCAGGCTTCCACGCAACGCAGCCGGTAGATTCGCTCCTCCAACCGATACGGCTTCATGAGGTCCTCCAGCGCATACCGCCCAGGCTTGCCCACCTCCCCGTCCACCACTACCGACCACGGCTCCGTCTTCAGCGTGCCGGCATTGGCGGCCGGATCACCTTTGTCTGTGCCGAACTCGTAGAAGTTGTTGTAGTGGGTCGCATCCTTGAACGGCGTGATCGCCTCATCTTTGACGCTGATCGCCCCCCACTGGGTAGCCGGAAGTTTTTCGCTGAACCAGGAAGGCGCCTTGCCGGGCTCGACATCCGGATAACGCACAGCATCGCCAGCGCTGGCCCATTGCGGCAGGCTGCCCAGAGCGAAGCCCGCAACCGTGGCGCCGAGCACTTTGCGTCGAGAAAGATAGAGGGATTCAGGCGTGACGTCCGACTCGTGGCAGTCGGACGCTCTGGGGACTTTAATCAGCATGGTTACTCCGCAGCTTTGGAGGACAGATGCACCCATAGACTGCGGAGTATGAGGGAAATTACGCGCTCTTGTTACGGCGAAGACGTAACAGATATTGAACCGGGCCGGAGGCTGCATAGGCGAGAAACACCAGCAGCAGGATACGCGGAGGGTCACTGAACACCACTGCGAACACCAGCACCACGGCGAGAATCGCCACGAAAGGCACTCGCCCCTTCAGGTCCAGCTCCTTGAAGCTGTTGTACTTGATGTTGCTGACCATCAGCATGCCGGCCGCCGCAACCATCAGCGCAACCAGGAAGGACATCTTGGAACCCTGAATGCCGTAGTCACTGAACGCCCAGACGATACCTGCAACCACACCCGCAGCGGCAGGACTGGCCAGACCGATGAAGTAGCGCTTGTCCGCGGTACCGACCTGAGTGTTGAAGCGCGCAAGGCGCAAGGCCGCGCCCGCCACATAGATGAAGGCGACCATCCAGCCAACCTTGCCCATGTCACCCAAGGCCCAACCGAAGGCCAGCAATGCCGGGGCAACACCAAAGGCAACCATGTCCGACAGCGAGTCGTACTCGGCACCGAAGGCGCTCTGGGTATTGGTCATGCGGGCCACGCGCCCATCAAGACCATCGAGCACCATTGCGACGAAGATCGCGATGGCCGCGAACGCGAAATACTTGCTCGCATTGGCCGAGTCACCGGCACTCAAGGCCGCCTGGGCGCTCATTGAGTTGATGATGGAATAGAACCCTGCGAACAGATTCGCAGTGGTGAACAGATTCGGCAGAAGATAGATACCACGATGCCGGACTTTACGACCTTCGGCGTCATGCCCTTCCTCGACATGTTCATCGATGGGCAGCAGGCTTTCGGCGTCAGAAGCCTGGTTTGGCTCTTCGGGGCGTTCGCTCATGGACATTACCTTGCAACGGGTGGAAAGTTTGGACAGGTGTCTGGGACGACGGTTCGGCCACAAACGATGCAGCTTTATACCAGAACCGGCCCCCCAAACGAAAAAACGCGGCCTAAGCCGCGTTTTTCGTACAAGCGCGTGACTTAGTTTTTAGCTTTGTCGACGATCTTGTTGGCACCGATCCACGGCATCATGGAGCGCAGTTGCTCGCCGATGATTTCGATACCGTGAGCGGCGTTGTTACGACGCTTGGCGGTCATCGAAGGATAGCCGGTAGCGCCTTCGCTGATGAACATCTTGGCGTATTCGCCGTCCTGAATACGTTTCAGGGCGTTGCGCATGGCCTGACGGGATTCGGCGTTGATGACTTCAGGGCCGGTCACGTACTCGCCGTATTCGGCGTTGTTGGAGATCGAGTAGTTCATGTTGGCGATACCGCCTTCGTACATGAGGTCAACGATCAGCTTCAGTTCGTGCAGGCACTCGAAGTAGGCCATTTCCGGCGCGTAGCCAGCTTCAACCAGGGTTTCGAAACCGGCCTTGACCAGCTCAACGGTACCGCCGCACAGAACGGCCTGTTCGCCGAACAGGTCGGTTTCAGTCTCGTCCTTGAAGGTGGTTTCGATGATGCCGGTACGACCGCCGCCAACGCCGGCAGCGTAGGACAGGGCGACGTTCTTGGCGTTGCCCGAGGCGTCCTGGTAGATAGCGATCAGATCAGGGATACCGCCGCCCTTCACGAACTCGGAACGTACGGTGTGGCCTGGAGCCTTCGGCGCGATCATGATCACGTCGAGGTCAGCGCGCGGCACAACCTGGTTGTAGTGGATCGCGAAGCCGTGGGAGAAGGCCAGGGTGGCGCCTTTCTTGATGTTCGGCTCGATTTCGTTCTTGTACAGGGAGGACTGGAATTCGTCCGGGGTCAGGATCATGACCAGGTCGGCAGCTGCAACAGCAGAAGCAACGTCGGTCACTTTCAGGCCGTGGGCTTCAGCCTTGGCAACGGTAGCCGAACCTTTACGCAGGCCGACAGTCACGTCAACGCCGGAGTCTTTCAGGTTGCACGCTTGAGCGTGGCCCTGGGAACCGTAACCGATGATGGCAACTTTCTTGCCCTGGATGATCGACAGGTCGCAGTCTTTATCGTAGAAAACTTTCATGAATTTCCCCTATATCAGGCCGTTCAGGCCGTTCGCTAATTTGGTTTAGATGCTGAGTACTTTGTCGCCGCGGGCAATGCCGGTCACGCCACTACGGACGGTCTCCAGAATCGAGGCGGTGCCAATGGACTGAATGAAGCTGTCGAGCTTGTCGCTGGTACCGGTCAGTTGAACGGTATACACGCTGGCGCTGACATCGACGATCTGCCCACGGTAAATATCGGTAGTGCGCTTGATCTCGGCGCGCTGGGCGCCGGTGGCCTTGACCTTGACCAGCATCAGTTCGCGCTCGATGTGAGCACTCTCCGACAGGTCGACCAGTTTTACCACTTCGATCAGCTTGTTCAGGTTCTTGGTGATCTGCTCGATGATTTCATCGTGACCGACCGTGGTCAGCGTCAGACGCGACAGGGTCGGGTCTTCGGTTGGTGCCACAGTCAGGCTTTCGATGTTGTAGTTGCGCTGCGAGAACAGGCCAACCACACGAGACAGAGCACCGGGTTCGTTTTCCAGAAGCAAGGAAATAATGTGCCGCATGATTAGGTACGCTCCGTCTTGCTCAGCCACATATCGCGCATGGAGCCGTCTTTGATCTGCATCGGGTAGACGTGCTCGCTGGTATCGACCGAAATATCGATCACCACCAGGCGATCTTTCATGGCGAACGCTTCTTCCATCTTCGACTTCAAATCTTTCGATTCAGTGATGCGCACGCCAACGTGACCATAGGCTTCAGCCAGCTTGACGAAGTCAGGCAACGACTCCATGTAGGAGTGCGAGTGACGGCTGCCATAGCTCATGTCCTGCCACTGACGAACCATACCCAGAACGCCGTTGTTCAGAATGACGATTTTTACCGGCAAACCGTATTGCAGACAGGTGGACAGCTCCTGGATGTTCATCTGGATACTGCCTTCGCCCGTCACACAGGCGACGTCGGCATCCGGATAGCTCAACTGAATGCCCATGGCCGCCGGGAAACCGAAGCCCATGGTGCCCAGGCCACCGGAGTTGATCCAGCGGTTCGGCTTGTTGAACTTGTAGTACTGCGCAGCAAACATCTGGTGCTGACCCACGTCGGAGGTCACAAAGGCATCGCCATTGGTCACTTCGCACAGGGTTTCGATCACGGTCTGAGGCTTGATCTTGCTGCCGTCGCCCTTGTCATACGGGAACAGGCCGCGATCACCGCGCCACTCGTCAACCTGCTTCCACCAGCTGGCAACGGACTCCTTGTTCGGGGTCTCGCCGATTTCCTTGAGGATCGCGACCATTTCGGTCAGGACACTCTCAACCGGCCCCACGATAGGCACGTCGGCCTTGATGGTCTTGGAGATCGAAGCCGGGTCGATGTCGATGTGAATGATCTTGGCGTTCGGGCAGAACTTCGACGCGCCATTGATGACACGGTCGTCGAAACGTGCGCCGACAGCGAGGATCACGTCAGCATGGTGCATCGCCAGGTTGGCGGTGTAGCTGCCGTGCATGCCGAGCATGCCGATGAACTGACGGTCGGTGCCAGGGTAGCCACCGAGGCCCATCAGGGTATTGGTCACTGGCAGGTTGAGCATCTTCGCCAGTTCGGTCAGTGGTGCGGAACCACCACCCAGAATCACGCCGCCGCCCGAGTACAACACAGGACGCTTGGCCGCCAGGAGCATTTCTGCCGCCTTGCGGATTTGACCGGAGTGACCGCGAACAGCCGGGCTGTAGGAACGCAGCTTGGCTTTTTTCGGGAAGACGTATTCGAACTTCTCGGCCGGGTTGGTCATGTCTTTCGGGATATCGACAACGACCGGGCCAGGACGACCGGATTGCGCCAGGTAGAACGCCTTCTTCATGACTTCCGGGATTTCCGACGCGTGCTTGATCATGAAGCTGTGCTTCACGATCGGCCGGGAGATACCGATCATGTCGGTTTCCTGGAACGCATCGGTGCCAACCATGGTGCTAGGCACCTGGCCGGAAATGATCACCATCGGAATGGAGTCCATGTAGGCGGTGGCGATACCGGTGATGGCGTTTGTTGCGCCAGGACCGGAAGTCACCAGTACCACGCCGGCTTTACCGGTGGCACGGGCGTAGCCGTCAGCCATATGGGTAGCCGCTTGCTCGTGACGAACCAGGATGTGGGTCACTTCCGGTTCTTTGAACAGGGCATCGTAGACATGAAGAAGAGCACCACCCGGGTACCCGTAGATATATTTGACGCCTTCGTCACGCAAGAAGCGGACGAGCATCTCACCGCCAGATAAAAGCTCCACGTTGCTCACCTCTAAAACGCCAGAATACCGCCCACGAAAAATGGGACGGGTCTTAATAGGTTTACTTCTCGGCAGAGCATGAGCGACGGTGGTCGCCGACTACGTCAGCACTGACTGAGCAAGTATTGGGATCGTCCCAAGTGTTGCGGGGCTTTCCCACCCAGCGCGAGGTAACGCGTTGCGGGTGTAACAGGTCGACGCGGATATGCGCCTCATGATCTGCTGAGAGGGTCTGCTTCTGGCAGTCCCTGTACAGCGGACTTTGGATTCTTCTGTTTCGGCCTTCGCAAGTCAAGTCGTCTATGTGCTTTATTCTACTAAGCACATGAGAACGCAAGAAAAAACCCGTAAATCCACCCCGTGTTAGCTTTGATTGCGCAACTTTTGGCAAAAAATTGGCACGCGAATGCACTTACCCTGAAACGGCCGACAAAATAGAGGGATATTGTGAACAACTGCCAGCGGACACTGGCAGCTTCTGGCTCAGCGGGACGCGGTGATCAGTTGATCGAATTCTTTGAGCAGCACCTGTAACTGCCGATCCCTACCCTGGACATTGCGCCCGGCAAAGACCATTTCAGCCATTTCCTGAATGCCCGAAGCATTGGGTAGCGGCAAATCCTGTTCGAGGATCATCTTCATGCGTGGCAGGAAGATCCATTGCAGCCATTGCTCGAATTCCAGTGTGTCGACCGAAAACGGCTCGACACTGGAAAGCGCTTCGGCAGAGGGCGGGGCTTCATCCCACCACCGTTGTACCCGCAACTCGCGCTCGATCAACAACAGTTGATCGGCGATTTTCAGAAATCGCGCATCCATCACAGCGTTACCTTGGCCTTCTGACGAGCCAATGCCGCGCCCTGAGAGTCACCCTGCTTCGCGCGCGCCTGGGCAATCAGCTCCCACAAGCTGGCTTGAAGGGCTGGACGGCCATTGGCAAAGGTCAGCCCACGGCGAGCGAACTGCTCGGCTTGGGCGGCATCGCCCTGAGCCATGCGCACCTGGGCCAGGCGGTAAAGCACCTGCGGCTCACGCGGAGCAACGCGCTGGGCGCGTTCGAGGCTGGAGGAGGCACCATTGAGATCACCGCTCGCCTGTTGCTGTTGAGCGGTAGTCAGCAAAGCCAATACCGGGCCGTCCAGTTGCTCGTCGGCAGAAAGTCCGCCCGAACTGGCCGACGGAATCCCGCTTGGCGACGACGGCATGCTGTAGCTGCCCTGATTGATCGGCGCCGATTGGACCGGCGACGTGTCAATCGGCCCCGGCGTGATCGGCCCCGGCGTGATCGGACCCGGGGTAATCGGCGTGGTGCTGATCGGCGTCGAAGTCGTTGCCGCGCCTGGCACCATCACCACTACGCCGCTGTCACCTTGCGGAATCGCCTGGGTCTGCGACTGACCTTGCGCAGGGCGCTTGACGGTCGTCTGGCGGAAACCGCCATTGGCCGAGATCCGCTCACTGTTGGACACGGCGGTGCCGGAATCCACGACCGGAATCGAGCCACGTTGTACGCTAGAGCAACCGCTGAGCAAAGCTACGGCGGCAACCGCTGGAATCAACCACTTGTTCACTTGAAACCCTCTTTGCTTAATTCATCCAGCCCTTGACCCAGTCCATCACCGTCTCGGCAGGGTTTTCACCACCGCAAGCGGCACCGGGAGGCGGTTCGCTGCCGCGAATATACGGCATCTGCACGGCACCAGGGCAACCGGCGTCAGAACCTTGCCCGGTTCGCGAGTCCACCCAGGCCTGAACGATATTATCCGGCTGCGGCATGTCCAGCGGCAACGGGTCGGCCTTGCGCATAAAGCTGGTCCAGACCTGCAAGGCCCCGGTGGCGCCGGTGAATGGCGTCTTGCCATTGTCGTCGCGACCCAGCCAGACCACCGCCAGCAAGTCCTGGCTGAAACCGGCAAACCAACTGTCTCGCGAATCGTTACTGGTACCGGTCTTGCCCGCCAGGGTCAGGGTCCTTGGCAACGCGTTATAAACCGAGCTGCCGGTACCCTCACGCATCACCCGCTGCATGGCGCTCTGGATCAGGTAAATGGAGGCCGGATCAAAACGCTGCTGAATCTGGAACGGATAACGCTTGAGTGGCTCGCCCTCGGCAGTCAGCACGCTACGAATCCCGCGCATCGGCGTATTGAAGCCGCCGTTGGCGAGGGTCTGGTACATGGTCGCCACTTCGATTGGCGTCATGCCGCCGGCCCCGAGCAACATCGACGGGAAGGCCGGGAATTCACGCGTCACACCCAGGCGCGCCACTGTCTTCAATACGTTCGGCACACCGACTGCCAAACCAAGACGCGCGGTCGACAGGTTGTAGGAATGCGCCAGGCCTTGATAGAGGAACACCGTACCGTGAGAACGGCGATCGTAGTTCTGCGGCTTCCAGACCTGACCATCCGCGCCTTTGACCGAGAAGGACTCGTCCGACAGCCAACTGGTCAATGTGTACTGGCTCGGTTTCTCCAGTGCGGTCAGATAAACAGCCGGCTTGATCAGCGAGCCGATCGGCCGTACAGCATCCAGCGCCCGGTTGAACCCGGCAAAACTGGCCTGGCGACTGCCGATCATGGCCTGCACTTCCCCGGTCTCCGGGTTGGTCACGACCATTGCCGCTTCGACGTCATCGGAACCCTTGCGTCCTGCCAGACGCTTGAAGGTGTCGTTGACCGAGGCCTCAGCCTTCATCTGCAGGATCGGGTCGAAACTGGTGAAGATACGCAGCCCTTCTTCGGTCAAGTCTTCGTCGCGATAGTCTTCGCGCAACTGACGCTTGACCAGATCGAGGAAGCCGGGGAACGAGCTGTCCGCCAGACTGCCGCGCTTGGTCACGCCCAGCGGCATTTTCTTCGCCGCCTCAACCTGCTCGGCGGTCGCGACACCCTGCTCTTGCAGCACATCGAGTACCAGGTTGCGCCGCTCGAGGGCACGCTCCGGATTACGACGGGGGTTATAGGAGGAAGGCCCCTTGACCATGCCCACCAGCAGCGCGACCTGATGCAGCTTGAGCTCGGCCAGCGGCTGGCTGAAGAAGAACTGGCTGGCCAGACCGAAACCGTGCACCGCACGCTGACCGTCCTGCCCGACAAACACTTCGTTGAGGTAAGCCTCAAGGATTTCGCGCTTGTCGTAGTGAAGTTCAAGCAGCAGCGCCATCATCGCTTCGGTGAGTTTGCGGCTCAGGCTGCGCTCGTTGGTCAGGTAGAAGTTCTTGACCAACTGCTGCGTCAGGGTACTGCCGCCCTGACGCATGCGCCCGGACGAACCGTTGACCCAGATTGCACGGGCGATCGACTTCGGCGAAACACCAAAGTGATGATAAAAATCGCGATCCTCGACCGCCACCAGCGTTTCAAGCAAGTACGGTGGCACCTGATCGATCTTGATCAGAATCCGGTCTTCGAGGTTTTTCGGGTACAGGCCGCCGATCAGCAGCGGCTCCAGGCGCACCACCGACAGCTTCGAGCCTTTAGCCCCCGCCAACTCGGCCACGTAATCGCCGGAGAAACGCACCCGCACAGGTTGCGCTTGCTCCATGCCTTCATAGAACTGGAAGCCACGGGTATTCAGATCAACGGTATTGCCGTTGACCGACGCCGCCCCCGGACCGTTGGCCACGCTTTCACGGCGATAACCCAAGGCATCGAGCTCGGTCAGGAAATCATCCCGGCTCAGCTTCTGTCCGACGAACAGCTCGAGCGGGCGCGCGTAAACCTTGGCCGGGATGGTCCAGCGCTTGCCGGAAAACTTCTCCTGGACGATCGCATCAAGGTAAACGGCGAATCCGGCCAGCACCACAAGGGCGACCAGACTGAGTTTAATGGCCCAGCCCATCCACGGGCGCAGGCCCCTGGAGGGTGGTTTTTTCGGGGTACGGGGAGTTCGAGTACGAGTCATGGCGGCGGATTATACGCACTTTATTCATCCTCAACAGGAGCGCTCCGAGGTTTGCGTCAAGCGGACTTGCGGCCATAATGACGGCCTTGAATTTCCCAGACTCTGAAGGATCGCCTGTGAGCCAGTCCCTGATCGCTGCCCTGCAAAACCCTGCCCTCTACCCGCATCCAGTAGAGGGATTCCAGGTCATCGAGACCCATATTTCCTGGGTACTGCTTACCGGCCCCTACGCCTATAAAGTGAAGAAGCCGGTCAATTTCGGTTTTCTCGACTTCACCAGCCTTGAGGCTCGCGGACACTTTTGCGCTGAAGAACTGCGCCTGAACCAGCGTCTGACCGACGATTTGTACCTCGAAGTGCTGCCCGTCACCGGCAGCGCCGAGGCTCCGCAACTGGGCGGTGAAGGCCCAGCCATCGAATATGTACTGAAGATGCGTCAGTTCCCGCAAAACGGCTTGCTCAGCACCCTGCAAGCCAATGGCGAACTGACCACCGCGCACATCGACGAGATGGCCGAGCAAATCGCCCGCTTCCACCTCAGCGCTCCGAAAGTGCCGGCCGGGCACGAAGCCGGTACCCCGGACAGCGTCATGGCGCCGGTGCGGCAGAATTTCGAACAGATCCGTCCGTTCCTCAGCGACAAAGCCGACCTGTTGCAACTCGACGCCCTGCAAGCCTGGGCCGAAAGCAGCTTCGAGCGCCTCAAACCGCTGCTCGCCCAGCGCAAGGCCGAAGGTTTCATTCGTGAATGCCACGGTGATATCCATCTGGGCAATGCAACCGTGATCGACGGCAAGGTCGTGATCTTCGACTGCATCGAATTCAACGAACCGTTTCGCTTTACCGACGTTTATGCCGACACCGGTTTCCTGGCGATGGACCTGGAAGATCGCGGCCTGAAGTGCCTGGCGCGTCGCTTCATCAGCCAGTACCTGGAGCTGACCGGTGACTATCGCGGTCTCGAACTGCTGAACTTCTATAAAGCCTACCGCGCACTGGTTCGCGCCAAGGTTGCCCTGTTCAGCATGCCGGCCGACGCCACTGCGGTGCAGCGCGCCACGACCCTGCGCCAGTACCGCAACTACGCCAACCTGGCCGAAAGCTACAGCACCATTCCTTCACGCTTCATGGCCATTACCCACGGTGTTTCCGCTGTCGGCAAGAGCCATGTAGCCATGCGCCTGGTCGAAGCCCTGGGCGCGATTCGCCTGCGTTCCGATGTCGAGCGCAAGCGCCTGTTCGGCGAGCAAACCGTCGAGAATGACGTACAGGCCGGCATCTATAGCGCCGACGCCAGCGCGGCGACCTATGCCCGCCTCCACGAAATCGCCGACGTCATTCTGCGTGCGGGGTTCCCGGTGGTGGTCGACGCCACTTACCTCAAGCGTGATCAGCGTGACAGTGCAGCGAAGGTGGCCGAGGCCACGGGTGCACCCTTCCTGATCCTCGACTGCAATGCGCCACAGGCTGTAATCGAAAGCTGGCTGGCCATGCGCCAGGCAGACAAGAAAGACCCGTCCGACGCCACCCTGGCTGTTATCGCCGCCCAGCAAGACAGCCGTGAAGCGCTGACACCCGCGGAAATCCTCTGCAGCAAACGCGTCCAGACCAATGAAAGCGGGACGCTCGATACCGTTGTGGAGCAAATTCGCCAGCGCCTGCCAGGGCTGTAAGAACTATTTCAGTCGTGAGGCCCTCGCTGGCTTCACGACCGTCAAATAGTGGCACTATACTGGCGTCATAAAAACATCAGGTGATGCGACATGAGCCAGCCAAAACTTCTCGACACACCGCTATATGCCCTGCTGCACAAAGACGACATCAAAGGCTTCAACAGTGAACGCCCCAAGGATGGCCCCATCGACATGGTGGGTGGAGATTTTCGGGGGCTGGACCTGCGCGAACTGAATGCCGACGGCGTGGATTTCAGCGACGCCTACTTCCGTTCCGCCGACTTGCGCGGCATCGATTTTCGCAAAGCGAACCTGGAAGGCGCGAGCCTGGCCCACGCGCAAATCTCCGGTACGTACTTTCCAGTGGAACTCAGTGCCGACGAAATCCTGATGTCGATGAACTTCGGCACGCGATTGCGCTATCGCACCCGCTGATCATCGTCGCTGACTGACACGTCCGGCGCCTCTCGTTGCGCTGGACGGTGGGGATGTTCGCCCTTTGTTTCCAGATTCTTCCCCGCCTCTCTCTACTGCGCTCATAGACTTGTTCATGCACTGCCAATGCTCGTTTCTTAGAAGCATTTGCGTCGTAAACGAGCAAACAATCACGCTTTTCCTACTGATGGCTACACTCCTCAGAAGATTGCCCACGCTCTCCATTCGGCCATCGCAAGGAGGCTTGATGAATGATGAACTGCAACACCTGAAGAATCTTGGCAAGACGTCAGCGCAATGGCTGCATGCCGTGGGCATCCATAGCGCTTCGGACTTGCGTCGCCTCGGGGCGGTGGATGCTTATCGGGCCGTGCGCACGCGCGGTTTTCGGGCGTCCAAGGTGTTGTTGTACGCAATTGAAGGCGCCCTGATGGACGTTCACTGGAATGATATTCCTGCCGAGCGCAAGGAAGCCCTGAACAAACAACTGGAAGCCATCTCTAAACGCAA
Organism: Pseudomonas sp. BF-R-30; assembly: GCF_019956175.1. NCBI lineage: Bacteria > Pseudomonadati > Pseudomonadota > Gammaproteobacteria > Pseudomonadales > Pseudomonadaceae > Pseudomonas > Pseudomonas sp. BF-R-30. The sequence continues at coordinate 12,947 of NZ_JAHBDE010000047.1, forward strand.
CAAGAATTGATCCGACAACTATTTCTGAAGTTTTGCAACCTGGAACCCAATGATTGCGGGGCCTGCAGACACAAATCCGGCAAATCGCAAGGAAATCGAAAAACAGCGGTTGACTTGGTAATGAGAATCGATATGATTATCACAACTGGTCGCGAGACTGGTCGATATTCTGAAAAGCCCTTGGTTCGGACTCTCGGATTATCTCCTCATCAGGCTAATCACGGTTATTTGACCCGGCTCTTGCCGGGTCTTTTTTTGCCTGTGGAAAAGTACTGACAGGATGCCGCGATGGATGCTCCATGCAGATCACGACGATGCCAGTGGTCAGGCGCATAAGCAGCTTTCCTTGAAGGTTTCCCGGGCATCGAATGATCAGGCCAAGTATCCTCGACGACAGGCACTTGTCCCCGGCGGGCAAGAGCGCCATTTGATAGCATTTAACCGCCCAGCTCGGACATATCCGGTCACGAGTTGCGGGATCGAGGATAGACATGAAGTTGCTTTGCGCAGGCGCCGAGTTGGTCAATGACAGCAGCCGCGGGTTCGACATCGATGACCAAAAGTTTTTTGCCGTGCGCCGCAGCGGACAGGTTTACGTCTACATCAATCGCTGCCCGCACCGGGGCGTTGCCCTGGAGTGGCATCCCGACCAGTTTCTCGACCCCAGCAACAGCCTGATCCAGTGCGCCACCCATGGCGCACTGTTCCTGATCGAAGACGGTGAATGCGTCGCCGGCCCTTGCGCGGGGCAAGCCTTGACCAGCGTGGTCTGCCACGAGGATGAACAAGGGATCTGGATCAGCCTTTAGCCACTTGGCAACACGTCCAGACGTCGGTCGACCAGCATTTCTTCGTGGCTCAACCGCACACCGTAAGCCAACACCTCGACACCACAGGCAATCGCCTCACGCAAGGCTTGCGCATAAGCGGCATCGATTTCCTGCGCCGGGCGCACGGCCTCGATATCGGTCAGGCAAACGCAGTACAACTGCACCGCGCGAACACCGTCCCTGGCCAGGTGGGCCAGCTCCCGCAAGTGCTTGGCGCCACGCTGGGTGACCGCATCGGGAAACGCCGCCACCGCCGTACCGTCGAAGCCCAGGGTCACGCTTTTAACTTCGACGTAGGCCGGCCCTTCGGGGTAATCAAGGCGGAAATCGATACGACTGTTTTCCTGACCATAGGCCACTTCACGCTTGAGCCCGGTAAAACCGTTCAGCTCGGTGATGACGCCCGCCCGCAGCGCTTCTTCGATCAAACCATTGGCTCGGGCGGTATTCACGCAAAACAGCCGCCCTTGCGGGGTTTCACCGACCTCCCAGGTGCCAGGCAACTTGCGTTTCGGGTCGTTGGAGCGACTGAACCAGACCTGCCCGCCTTCGACCTGACAATTGAGCATCGAGCCAGTGTTCGGGCAGTGAATGGTGAGCAATTCGCCGCCAACGGTTTCGATATCGGCGAGAAAACGCTTGTAACGTCGGATCAGGCGCCCTTCTTCGAGGGGAGGATTAAAACGCATCAGCCTTGCCAGCTCCGCAACCCACGGGCAATGCGCTCGACCGCCTCCTGCAAACGCGCGAGATTTTGCGTATAGGCGAACCGCACATGATGCCCGGCCTGATAACGCCCGAAATCCAGCCCCGGGGTAAATGCCACATGTTCGGTTTCAAGAAAATGTTTACAGAACGCGAAGGCATCGCCGCCGAACTTGCTGATATCGGCGTACAAATAGAAAGCCCCTTCCGGCTCCACGGCAATACCGAAGCCCAGTTCACGCAAGGCCGGTAGCAGGTAATCCCGACGCCGGCCAAATTCGGCGCGACGCTCTTCGAGAATGCTGATGGTTGCCGGCTCGAAACAGGCCAACGCAGCGTACTGCGCCATGCTTGGAGCACTGATGTAGAGGTTCTGGGCGAGCTTTTCCAGCTCACCGACGGCCGCGTCGGGGGCCACCAGCCAGCCGAGCCGCCAACCGGTCATCCCGAAGTACTTCGAAAAGCTGTTCAGAACGAATGCACTGTCGTCGACTTCCAGCACGCTGGCCGCATCGGTGCCGTAGGTCAGGCCGTGATAAATCTCGTCGACCACCAGATGACCGTGGCGCTCCTTGATCGCGACAGACAGCTTCGCCAGCTCGTCGCGGGTCAGGATCGTGCCAGTTGGATTGGCTGGCGACGCCACCAATGCGCCGACGCTGTCGTGGTCCCAATGACGCTCGATCAGGTCCGGCGTCAATTGATAGCGCACCTCCGGACCGACCGGCACCAGTTGTGCCGCGCCTTCGACCAGCCGCAGGAAATGCCGGTTACACGGGTAGCCCGGATCCGCCAGCAACCAGTGTTTACCGGGGTCGACCAGCAAAGCGCTGGCCAGCAGCAACGCGCCGGAGCCGCCAGGCGTGATGAGGATGCGCCGCGGATCGATGTTCAAACCATAACGCTGCTGATAGAAGCCCGAAATGGCCTCGCGCAGCTCTGGAATGCCGCGTGCGGCGGTGTAACGGGTCTTTCCCGCTGTCAGCGCAGCCTGGCCGGCCTGGATGATCGGTTCGGCAGTAGTGAAGTCCGGCTCGCCGATTTCCAGGTGGATCACATCGTGGCCGGCGGCCTGCAATTCATTGGCCCGCGCCAACAGCGCCATGACATGGAAAGGTTCGATCGCGCGACTGCGGGCACTGTAGGGCTGAGCCATTGGCTTTCCTTCAACGGAAAAAAAACCGATTCTACCCAAGCGCAGGAACGAGCGAGAACCTAAAGCGGTCAGAGGCCTTGTAAGCCCGATCACAAACGACGCAGGCGCGCGCGCAAGGTTTGACTAAAATCAATAATTGAGCAGGGTTCCAGAGCCACCAGACAACGGTTTGTCATCAATTGCAAGCACCCTGTGCCGCGAGCTCGACATCCGGGAGTAGCGCGGCCCGAGTTGATCTGGTAAGTTCGCCCGCTTGCAGCCGCAGGGCCGGCAGGTGTCGGTGATGGAGCAATCCTGCGCAGATGGATTACAAGAGTAGAGGCGGTCTATTTCATGTCCACCCAAGCAAAGCAGCAAAACCAGACGATCAGCGGCTTCGAGCCCTATGTTCAGAAAACCGGCGAAGAGTACATGGGCGAGCCCATGCGCAAGCACTTCACCAAGGTCCTGAATCAGTGGAAGAAAGAGCTGATGGAAGGTGTCGACAAGACCGTGGACCACATGAAGGACGAAGCGGCCAACTTTCCTGATCCGGCAGACCGTGCCAGCCAGGAAGAGGAATTCGCCCTCGAACTGCGTGCCCGCGATCGTGAACGCAAGTTGATCAAGAAGATCGACAAGACCCTTCAGTTGATCGAAGACGAAGAGTACGGCTGGTGTGAATCCTGCGGCATCGAGATTGGTGTCAAGCGCCTCGAAGCACGCCCTACCGCCGATCTGTGCATCGACTGCAAGACCCTGGCGGAAATCAAGGAAAAGCAAGTCGGCAAATAATTGCGACTTGAACGAAGAACGGAGCGTGCGAACGCTCCGTTTTTGTTTCCAAAATTCGCTGATGCCCGTTGCGATTAAAATCGCCATCACTGTAGGAGCAAGCTTGCTCGCGATGAACCTGAGAACGCCGCGGGGTACCAGGCTCCCGGCGTTATCGTTGACGGCAATCGCGAGCAAGCTCGCTCCTGCAGGAATCTGACGACAGCCTGGAATAAGTTGCCTTGCCCTGATGACCGCCACCACCTCCCCCACCTACATCGGGCGTTTCGCCCCGACGCCCAGCGGCCATCTGCACTTCGGCTCGCTGGTCGCCGCGCTGGCCTCCTACCTTGACGCGCGCTCGGTGGGCGGACGCTGGCTGATGCGCATGGAGGACCTCGATCCACCCCGCGAGGAACCCGGCGCCCAGGCGGCCATACTCAAGGCACTGGAAAGCTATGGCTTTGAGTGGGATGGCGACCTGGTTCGCCAAAGCGAGCGGCACGATGCCTACGCCGAGGTGCTCAATCGCCTGTTCAATCAAGGCCTGGCCTACGCCTGCACCTGCTCGCGTAAACAGCTGGAGCCGTATCACGGAATTTATCCGGGCTTGTGCCGCAATGCCGGCCACGGCACCGACGATGCGGCCATCCGCCTGCGCGTACCCGAACTGGAATACCATTTCATTGACCGGGTGCAGGGCCAATACCGACAGCATCTGGGGCGGGAAGTCGGCGATTTCGTGATCCGCCGCCGTGACGGGCTCTACGCTTATCAATTGGCGGTGGTCCTGGACGACGCCTGGCAGGGCATCACCGATATCGTTCGCGGTGCCGACTTGCTGGACTCCACGCCCCGCCAGCTCTACCTGCAAGAACTGCTCGGCCTGCCTCAACCGCGTTATCTGCATATCCCGCTGATTACCCAGCCTGATGGCAACAAGCTCGGTAAATCCTACCGTTCGCCGCCGCTAACCGAGGATCAGGCAACGCCCCTACTGCTGCGGGCGCTTCGGGCGCTGGGACAGAACCCGGGAACCGAACTGACGTACGCCACGCCACGGGAAGTGCTGAATTGGGGTATTGCCCACTGGGATGCCTCGCTGATCCCGCGCACACTGAGCCTGCCCGAGGCACAGCTATTGTGATCGCACTTGCAGTGGCGCACCCATCCGTTACCATCGCCGCACGTTTTCGGGCACGCGCATAAAAAAGAGAGGCCGGGATGTACATCTATCGCTTGGTCCTGCTTTTGGTAGTGGGGATTTACCTGTTTTCCCCGGCCATCATGGATTGGTGGATCGACGCCACTGGCGCCTGGTATCGCCCTTATCTGCTCTGGCTGATTCTGATCGTCGTGACCTTCATCCTGCAGAGCCAAAAAGATGCCGATGAGCTTTAGCCTGACCCAGATGATCCTGATCAGCGCCGCATACCTGGCGGTGCTGTTCGGTGTGGCCTGGATCAGCGAACGGGGCATGATTCCCCGGGCGATCATTCGCCACCCGCTGACCTACACCCTGTCACTGGGCGTCTACGCCAGTGCCTGGGCGTTTTACGGCACCGTGGGCCTGGCCTATCAATACGGCTACGGTTTTCTGTCCAGCTACCTGGGCGTTTCCGGGGCATTCCTGCTGGCGCCAGTGCTGCTCTACCCGATCCTGAAGATCACCCGCACCTATCAACTGTCGTCGCTGGCGGACCTGTTTGCCTTCCGCTTCCGCAGTACCTGGGCCGGTGCGCTGACCACGATTTTCATGCTGGTCGGCGTACTGCCGCTGCTGGCCTTGCAAATTCAGGCGGTCGCCGACTCCATCAGCATCCTCACCCGAGAGCCGGTACAGCATCGCGTGGCCCTGAGCTTCTGCGCACTGATTACGCTGTTCACGATTTTCTTCGGCTCCCGTCACATCGCCACCCGCGAAAAGCATGAAGGCCTGGTATTCGCGATTGCCTTCGAGTCGGTGATCAAGCTGATCGCCCTCGGCGGTGTCGGGCTGTATGCGCTTTACGGCGTGTTCGACGGCCCGCAACAGCTTGAACTGTGGCTGCTGCAAAACCAGACCGCGCTCGCCGCCCTGCACACACCGTTGCAGGAAGGCCCGTGGCGTACGCTGCTGCTGGTGTTCTTCGCCTCGGCGATCGTGATGCCGCACATGTATCACATGACCTTTACCGAAAACCTCAACCCGCGTTCGCTGGTGAGTGCGAGCTGGGGCCTTCCGCTGTTCCTGTTGCTAATGAGCCTGGCGGTGCCGCTGATTCTCTGGGCTGGCCTGAAACTGGGCGCCACCACCAACCCGGAATACTTCACCCTGGGAATCGGTATCGCCGCCAACAGCAAGGCTTTGGCGTTGCTGGCCTATGTCGGCGGGCTGTCCGCCGCCAGTGGCCTGATCATCGTCACCACGCTGGCGCTGTCCGGGATGGCCTTGAACCACCTGGTCCTGCCGCTGTATCAACCACCGGCCGAAGGCAACATCTACCGTTGGCTGAAGTGGACTCGCCGGGCGCTGATCGTCGCGATCATCATGGCCGGCTACGGTTTCTACCTGATGCTCGGAGCCGAGCAGGACCTGGCCAACCTCGGCATTGTCGCTTTCGTCGCCACGTTGCAGTTCCTGCCGGGCGTGCTCTCGGTCCTGTATTGGCCGACCGCCAACCGTCGCGGCTTCATCGCCGGCTTGCTGGCGGGGATCCTGGTGTGGCTGGTGACCATGCTGTTACCGCTGGTTGGCAACCTGCAAGGCTTCTACATTCCACTGCTGAACATGATCTACGTGCTGGACGACACCAGCTGGCACATGGCGGCGATTGCCTCGCTGGCGGCCAACGTGCTGATGTTCACGCTGATCTCGCTGTTCACCAACGCCAGCACCGAAGAGGCCAGCGCTGCCGAAGCCTGCGCTGTGGATAACGTTCGCCGCCCGCAACGCCGGGAACTGCACGCCGCCTCGCCCCAGGAGTTCGCCACGCAACTGGCCAAGCCACTGGGTGCAAAAGCGGCGCAGAAAGAAGTGGAACAGGCACTGCGCGACCTCTATCTGCCTTTCGACGAGCGCCGCCCCTATGCCCTGCGTCGCTTGCGTGACCGCATCGAAGCCAATCTCTCCGGCCTGATGGGCCCGAGCGTGGCCCAGGACATGGTCGAAACGTTCCTGCCGTACAAGGCTGGCGGCGAAAACTACGTCACCGAAGACATTCACTTCATCGAAAGCCGCCTCGAGGATTACCACTCGCGCCTGACCGGCCTGGCCGCCGAGCTCGATGCCCTGCGCCGCTATCACCGCCAGACCCTTCAGGAATTGCCGATGGGCGTTTGCTCACTGGCCAAGGATCAGGAGATCCTCATGTGGAACAAGGCCATGGAGGAACTCACCGGCATCGCCGCGCAGCGCGTGGTCGGTTCGCGCCTGAGTACCATTGCCGACCCATGGAAAGACCTGCTGCAAGGCTTCATCAATCTGCCGGACGAGCACTTGCACAAACAGCACCTGGCCCTCGACGGCCAGACACGCTGGTTGAACCTGCACAAAGCGGCGATCGACGAACCCCTCGCGCCAGGCAACAGTGGCCTGGTGTTGCTGGTGGAAGACTTGACCGAAACCCAGATGCTCGAGGACAAACTGGTGCACTCCGAGCGCCTGGCCAGCATCGGTCGACTGGCGGCCGGCGTGGCCCATGAAATCGGCAACCCGATCACCGGTATCGCGTGCCTGGCGCAAAACCTGCGCGAAGAACGTGAAGAAGACGGCGAGCTGAAGGAAATCAGCGGCCAGATCCTCGAGCAGACCAAACGCGTGTCGCGCATCGTCCAGTCGTTGATGAGCTTTGCCCATGCCGGCAGCCATCAGCACAACGACGAGCCCGTCTGTCTGGCCGAAGTGGCTCAGGATGCCATCGGCCTGCTGGCCCTGAACCGACGCAATTTCGAAGTGCAGTTCTACAACCTGTGCGACCCCGAACACTGGGTCGAAGGCGACCCGCAACGGTTGGCCCAGGTATTGATCAACCTGCTTTCAAACGCCCGTGACGCCTCGCCTCCCGGCAGCGCGGTACGGGTCAAGAGCGAAGCCGGCGAACACACGGTCGATCTGATCGTGGAGGACGAAGGCAGCGGTATTCCGTCGAGCATCATGGACCGATTGTTCGAACCTTTCTTCACCACCAAGGACCCTGGCGAAGGCACCGGTCTGGGCCTTGCACTGGTCTATTCCATCGTTGAAGAGCATTATGGACAAATCACCATCGACAGCCCGGCTGATGTTCAAAGCCAACGCGGTACCCGAATCAGGGTTACCTTGCCGCGTCATGTCGAAGCGACGTCCGCTGTGAACTGAGACCGTCGAGAGTATCGAATCAATGCCGCACATTTTGATCGTCGAAGACGAAACCATTATCCGCTCCGCCTTGCGCCGCCTGCTGGAACGTAACCAGTACCAGGTCAGCGAAGCCGGATCAGTGCAGGAAGCACAAGAACGCTTCACCATTCCCTCGTTCGACCTGATCATCAGTGACCTGCGCCTGCCGGGCGCGCCTGGCACGGAGTTGATCAAGCTCGCCCAGGGCACGCCGGTGCTGATCATGACCAGCTATGCCAGCCTGCGCTCGGCGGTCGACTCGATGAAAATGGGCGCGGTGGACTACATTGCCAAGCCATTCGACCATGACGAAATGCTGCAAGCGGCCGCACGAATCCTGCGTGACCGACAAACGGTACAAGCCGGCGGTGAAGCGGTTGCCGGCAAAGCCGCCAACGGTGCGGCGAAATCCGGTACCGACAACAGCAACGGTGAGATCGGCATTATCGGCTCGTGCCCACCGATGCAGGACCTGTACGTCAAGATCCGCAAAGTGGCACCGACCGACTCCAACGTTCTGATCCAGGGCGAATCGGGTACCGGTAAGGAACTGGTGGCGCGCGCCCTGCACAACCTGTCCAAACGTGCCAAGGCGCCGATGATTTCGGTGAACTGCGCGGCCATTCCGGAAAGCCTGATCGAGTCCGAACTGTTCGGCCACGAAAAAGGCGCATTCACCGGCGCCAGCGCCGGGCGCGCCGGCCTGGTGGAAGCGGCGGACGGCGGCACCTTGTTCCTCGACGAAATCGGCGAACTGCCACTGGAAGCCCAGGCTCGCCTGCTGCGCGTATTGCAGGAAGGCGAGATTCGTCGCGTGGGCTCGGTGCAGTCGCAAAAAGTCGATGTGCGCCTGATCGCCGCGACTCACCGCGACCTCAAGAGCCTGGCGAAGATCGGCCAGTTCCGTGAAGACTTGTATTACCGCCTCCACGTTATCGCGCTGAAGCTGCCAGCCCTGCGCGAACGCGGTGCGGACGTCAACGAAATCGCCAATGCGTTCCTGGCGCGGCAAAGTGCGCGGATCAACCGCACCGACCTGAAATTCGCCGCGGATGCCGAGCAAGCCATTCGTCACTACTCCTGGCCGGGCAACGTTCGTGAACTGGAAAACGCCGTCGAGCGCGCCGTTATCCTATGCGAAAGCCCGGAAATCTCCGCCGAGCTGTTGGGTATCGACATCGAACTGGGCGACCTGGAAGACGACGAATTCATTGGCCTGGCGCCACAACAGGGCAACGCCAGTAACAGCAACCACGAACCGACCGAAGATCTCTCCCTGGAAGACTACTTCCAGCATTTCGTCCTCGAACATCAGGACCACATGACCGAAACCGAGCTGGCCCGCAAGCTCGGGGTCAGCCGCAAATGCCTGTGGGAGCGCCGTCAACGCCTGGGCATCCCACGTCGCAAGACCGGGGTGACCAGCGAAAGCTGAACCGTACCTGTCTCATGTGCGGGTAACACATGACTTTGTGAAAAAACTGTTACCTCAGTTTTTTCACGTAACAGAAGCCGGGGCTTACGGTAACGAAGCCCCGGCTTTTTTTGGCCCTCGAAATGCCTGCCGACCGGCCTAACCCCTTGTTTTATTGGGTTTCGCAAAAGTTGGCACGCACCCTGCTATATGTTTGGTACAAGAACAATAACAAGCAATGCACAAGACAATAAAAATAAGACGAATCGACTCACGCACAATAAAAACAAGACGGCGAGAGGCGCAGCTAACTGATTCTTTTGGAGAGGCGTTGTATTTGGGGCTTGCCCCACGACCAGGCCGAGAACAACAAAAAACTGTCTTAAGACAGAGCCTGTACTGGTTGGATCGAAAGATCACTGCAATTCAGCGACCAAAGCAATCCGTTTGCTCTTGGCTCCCGATTGGGAGGGTCATGAAGGAAAGCTTCATGGCGAGGGCACTCAACAAAAACAAGAAGCCCGAAACCAAAAATAAAAATAGAGCATGCAACTACTTCTTGGGGAGCTTCGGCTCCCCTTGTGGTTTCTGCGATCCCCCCATACCCGCTCCTACATCTCATATCTGCTGTCTCCTACACCATCCCCCGACTAAATGCTAGAATCCCCGCCCATCATGCGGTCATTCTTCTGTTATGGCCGAATATTCCTTCAAACAGTGCATCCCATGCTGAAGAAGCTGTTCCAGTCATTCCGTTCTCCCAAGCGTCCTACGCAACACATTCGCAGCACGCCTGAAGTGCTCAACAGCGGCCAACACTCGCTGCAGAAGGCGCAATTCAGCCGTTACGCGGTGAATATCGTTGAACGCCTGCAGAACGCCGGTTATCAGGCTTATCTGGTTGGCGGTTGCGTGCGCGACATGCTGCTGGGTATCACCCCGAAAGATTTCGACGTTGCCACCAGCGCCACACCCGAGCAGGTACGGGCCGAATTCCGTAACGCGCGAATCATCGGGCGCCGGTTCAAACTGGTGCACATCCACTTCGGCCGCGAAATCATCGAAGTCGCGACCTTCCGCGCCAATCACCCGCAAAACGAAGACGAGGAAGACAGCAACCAGTCTTCGCGCAACGAAAGCGGGCGCATCTTGCGCGATAACGTTTACGGCACCCTGGAAGAGGACGCGCAACGTCGCGACTTCACCATCAATGCCTTGTATTACGATCCGGTCAGCGAACGCATCCTCGACTACGCCAACGGCGTACACGACATCCGCAATCACCTGATCCGCCTGATCGGCGATCCGACGCAACGCTACCAGGAAGACCCGGTACGGATGCTGCGGGCCGTGCGTTTCGCCGCCAAGCTGAACTTCGGCATCGAAAAACACAGCGCCCTGCCTATCCGCGGCCTGGCGCCGATGCTGCGCGAGATCCCGTCGGCTCGTCTGTTCGAAGAAGTGCTCAAGCTGTTCCTCTCCGGCCATGCCGCCGACACGTTTGAAATGCTGGTCGACCTGCAGTTGTTCGATCCACTGTTCCCGGCCAGCGCCGAAGCACTGGAATACAACCCGACGTACACCCACACCCTGATCAGCGAAGCCCTGATCAATACCGACCTGCGGATCAAGCAGAACAAACCGGTGACCCCGGCGTTCCTGTTTGCAGCCCTGCTCTGGCCTGCCCTGCCGGCCCGCGTCCTGCGCCTGCAGGAGCGTGGCATGCCGCCGATTCCGGCGATGCAGGAAGCGGCGCACGAACTCATTGCCGAGCAGTGCCAGCGCATTGCGATTCCGAAACGCTTCACCATGCCGATCCGCGAAATCTGGGACATGCAGGAACGCCTGCCCCGCCGCAGCGGCAAGCGTGCCGATCTGTTGCTGGACAATCCGCGCTTCCGCGCCGGCTACGACTTCCTGCTGCTACGTGAAAGCGCCGGCGAGCAGACCGATGGCCTGGGCGAATGGTGGACGGACTATCAGGACGCCAACGAAAGCGAGCGTCGCGACATGATTCGCGACCTCAGCGGCAAGGACGAAGGCACCGGCGCCCCGCGCAAGCGTCGCCGCAGCGGTGGTTCCAAGCGCAAACGCGCTGCCGGCGCTTCGAGCACCACGGGCGAGTAATCCATGGAACGCATCTACATCGGCATGGGCAGCAATCTGGCTGACCCCGCCGAACAATTGCGCAGTGCCGTCGAAGCGCTGGCGCAGTTGCCGCAATCGGAGTTGGTCGGGGTTTCTGCGTTTTACCAAAGTGACTCGCTTCTGCCCGGCCAACCGCGTTACACCAATGCAGTCGCCGCTCTCGACAGCACACTGGCGCCGCTGGATCTTCTGGATGCCTTGCAGGCCATCGAAAACGGCCAGGGTCGCGAGCGTCTTGAGCGCTGGGGGCCACGCACGCTAGACCTCGACATCCTGCTGTTCGGTGATCGCCTGATCGACGAACCGCGCCTCAAGGTTCCCCATTACCACATGCAGGAACGGGCCTTCGTGTTGTACCCGCTGGCGGAACTGGCACCTGCGGATCTGCACTTGGCCGATGGCCGGAACTTGGCCGAACTGCTCAAGGCATGCCCGTTCGTCGGCCTGGAACGCCTCCTCCCGACGTGACACAAATACCCTGTGGGAGCGGGCTTGCTCGCAAAAGCGGTGTATCAATCAACATTAATGTTGAATCTGATGCGCCCTTCGCGAGCAAGCCCGCTCCCACATTGGTTTTGTGTCGCGCACAAGATCTGCTGCTGAATCGCATCAGTTACCCCGGTAACACCCCACCCGTAACAATGCGGTAACACACGCAATTGACTTCCCTCGTTCTCCTCACGACTATAGGCGTCCCGCTGCCGCCTACACGGCGTTCAAGGGCGCAATCCAGGCCTTAAAAGCACGACGAAAGAGCGTGCGCCTGTATTCAACGAAGAATCACGCGCGTTACTCGCAGTAGTTTTCACAGCGCCTGAATGAGGAACTTTTCATGCCAGCCATCACCCTGACCACCCTGCAAGGTCTGAAGCAAAAAGGTGAAAAAATCACCATGCTGACCTGCTACGACGCGACCTTCGCCCACGCCTGCAATCAGGCCGGCGTCGAAGTGCTGTTGGTGGGCGACTCCCTCGGCATGGTTCTGCAGGGCCACGACAGCACCTTGCCTGTCACCACTTCGGAAATGGCTTACCACGTGGCCGCCGTCAAACGCGGTAACAGCGATGCCCTGATCCTCGCCGACCTGCCTTTCATGGCCTACGCCACCACCGAGCAAGCCATGACCAACAGCGCCCTGTTGATGCAGGCCGGCGCGCACATGGTCAAGGTCGAAGGAGCGTTGTGGCTGGCCGACTCGATCCGCCTGCTGGCCGAGCGCGGCATCCCTGTCTGCGCGCACATGGGCCTGACGCCACAGTCGGTGAACATCCTTGGCGGCTACAAGGTCCAGGGTCGCAATGAAAACCAGGCGCGTCAGATGCGCGCCGACGCGATCGCCCTGGAGCAGGCTGGCGCGGCAATGCTGCTGCTCGAGTGCGTCCCGAGCGAACTGGCGGAAGAAATCACCCAGGCGGTGAAGATTCCGGTGATCGGTATTGGCGCCGGCAATCGCACCGACGGCCAGGTGCTGGTTCTGCACGACATGCTGGGCCTGTCCATTACCGGTCGCGTGCCGAAATTCGTGAAAAACTTCATGACTGGCCAGACCAGCATTGACGCTGCATTGAATGCCTACGTGACTGAAGTCAAGGCGGCAACTTTCCCTGGGATCGAACACGGATTCTCTGCATGAACACCGTAAAAACCGTACGCGAACTGCGGGCCGCCGTGGCCCGAGCCCGTGGCGAAGGCAAACGCATCGCCTTTGTGCCAACCATGGGCAACCTGCACAGTGGCCACGTGGCACTGGTGACCAAAGCCTCCCAACGGGCGGACTTCGTGGTGGCGAGCGTTTTCGTCAACCCGCTGCAATTCGGTGCTGGCGAAGACCTCGACAAGTACCCGCGCACCCTCGCCGCCGACCAGGAAAAACTGCTCCAGGCCGGTTGCCATTTGCTGTTTGCCCCCACCGTTGACGAAATGTATCCCGACGGCATGGCCGGCCAGACCCGCGTCAGTGTCCCGCAATTGTCCGAAGGTCTGTGCGGCGCCAGCCGTCCGGGGCATTTCGAAGGCGTGGCGACTGTGGTCAGCAAGCTGTTCAACATGGTCCAGCCGGACCTGGCGATTTTCGGCGAGAAAGACTTCCAGCAACTGGCGGTGATTCGCGCGCTGGTTCATGACCTGAACATGCCGATCCAGATCATCGGTGAGCCCACTGTTCGCGCAACCGATGGCCTGGCGCTGTCGTCGCGCAACGGCTTCCTCAGTGAAGAGCAACGCGCTCTGGCACCGGTGGTTTATCGCACGCTGAATGCGATCGGCGAAGCGATCAAGCAGGGCGAACGCGACTACCCGGCGCTGATCGGCACCCAGATCAAACAGCTCGAAGCAGCCGGCCTGCGTCCTGACTATCTGGAAATCCGCCATGCCCTGACCTTGCGCCCGGCGACGGCGCAGGATCGTGACCTGGTGATTCTGGTGGCGGCGTTCCTCGGTACGACGCGGTTGATCGACAACCTGCACCTGAACCTCGACGCGCCAATCTAAACACTGCAATACCCTGTGGGAGCGGGCTTGCTCGCGAATACGGTCTGTCAGCTGACACATACCTCGACTGACGCAACGCCTTCGCGAGCAAGCCCGCTCCCACATTCGATCTGCGGCAGTTTCCACACCTTATTGCTGCCTCTCAAGCCATCGGGCAAACTGCTCGCCGTTCGATTCCGACCTGGGAAATACTCATGCACGCCATCATGCTCAAAGCCAAGCTGCATCGCGCCGAAGTCACCCACGCTGTACTCGATTACGAAGGCTCCTGCGCCATCGACGGTGAATGGCTGGACCTGTCCGGCATTCGTGAGTACGAGCAGATCCAGATCTACAACGTCGACAACGGCGAGCGCTTCACCACCTACGCCATCCGTGGCGAAGAAGGTTCGCGCATGATCTCGGTCAACGGCGCCGCTGCCCACAAGGCCAAGGTCGGTGATCGCGTGATCATCTGCGCTTACGCTCATTACAGCGAAGCTGAACTGCTCAACTTCAAGCCACGCATGCTCTACATGGCACCGGGCAATGAACTGAGTCACACCAGCAATGCCATTCCGGTCCAGGTTGCCTGATACGAGTCTTGCCTCTTCCGTTTGTCGGTCCTTTCCTAACTTCGATGTTAAAAAGTACCGGAAACAGGTCAGACAAAGTCAAGACAGATCATTGCGCGGGGTTTACTGTAGTCGCCCTGCGCCATGAAATCGTGTCGACGCAGTTGACCGGAACGCCCACCCACAGCGCTCCGGGATTTTTAGTGTTCAAAAGGCCGTTCAAGTAATAAGGAAACCCGCAGCGATGGCGTATTACCGCACTCCTCACGACGTTACCGCTCTGCCCGCCTGGCAAGCGTTGAATGACCACCGCCAAGCCATGCAGGATTTCAGCATGCGCGAAGCCTTCAATGCCGATCCGCAGCGCTTTACTCAATTCACCCTCAGCAGCTGCGGCCTGTTTCTCGACTACTCGAAAAACCTGATCAACGCCGAGACCCGCAATCTGCTCGTGGGCCTGGCCAACGAAGTCGACCTCAAGGGCGCGATCAAGTCGCTGTTCGATGGCGAAATCGTCAACTCTTCCGAAGGTCGTCCGGCCCTGCACACGGCACTGCGCCGCCCGGTTGGCGACAAGCTGTCGGTCAATGGCGTCAACGTGATGCCGGAAGTGCACAAGGTACTGAACCAGATCACCGACCTCGTCGGCCGTATCCACGACGGTCTGTGGCGCGGTTACACCGAGAAGCCGATCACTGACGTGGTGAACATCGGCATCGGCGGCTCCTTCCTCGGCCCGGAACTGGTATCCGAAGCCTTGCTGTCCTATGCCCAGAAAGGCGTGCGTTGCCATTACCTGGCAAACATCGACGGCAGCGAGTTCCACGAACTGACCATGAAGCTTCGCGCCGAGACCACGCTGTTCATCGTCTCGTCGAAATCCTTCAACACCCTCGAAACCCTGAAGAACGCCCAGGCTGCCCGTGCCTGGTATCTGGCCCAGGGTGGTTCGGAAGCAGAGCTGTATCGCCACTTCATCGCGGTATCGAGCAACAACGCCGCCGCGGTAGCGTTCGGCATCCGCGAAGAGAACATCTTCCCGATGTGGGACTGGGTTGGCGGGCGTTACTCGCTGTGGTCGGCCATTGGTCTACCGATTGCCCTGGCCATCGGCATGTCCAACTTCAAGGAGCTGCTGTCCGGTGCCTACACCATGGACCAGCACTTCCTGACCGCGCCGTTCGAACAGAACATGCCAGTGCTGCTGGCCTTGCTCGGCGTGTGGTACGGCAACTTCTGGGGCGCGCAGAGCCACGCGATCCTGCCGTACGATCACTACCTGCGTAACATCACCAAGCACTTGCAACAGCTGGACATGGAATCCAACGGCAAGAGCGTGCGCCAGGACGGCAAGCCCGTGTCCACAGACACCGGGCCGGTAATCTGGGGCGGCGTCGGCTGCAACGGTCAGCACGCCTACCACCAGTTGCTGCACCAGGGCACCCAATTGATCCCGGCCGATTTCATCGTGCCGATCGTCAGCTTCAACCCAGTGTCCGACCACCACCAGTGGCTGTACGCCAACTGCCTGTCCCAGAGCCAGGCGCTGATGCTCGGCAAGACCCTTGCCGAGGCCGAAACCGAACTGCGTGACAAAGGCATGAGCGAAGCCGAAGTGCAAAAGCTTGCACCGCACAAAGTCATCCCGGGCAACCGTCCGAGCAACACCCTGGTGGTCGAGCGCATCAGCCCGCGTCGCCTCGGCGCTCTGGTGGCGATGTACGAACACAAAGTCTTCGTGCAAAGCGTGATCTGGGGCATCAACGCCTTCGACCAGTGGGGCGTGGAACTGGGCAAGGAGCTGGGCAAAGGCGTCTACAACCGCCTGGTCGGCAGCGAAGAAACCCCGGCCGAGGACGCCTCGACCCAAGGGCTGATCAATTACTTCCGTGGTCGTCACCGCGGATAAACTGAACAAACCTGCTACCCCCTGTGGGAGCGGGCTTGCTCGCGAAAGCGGTCTGACATTCAACGATGATGGTGAATGTCAGACCGC